>DASZPP010000031.1:0-8398 GCA_035549975.1 Opitutus sp. | reverse complement strand
AGCAAGGTGTCGCCGGAGGCGATGGCGGCGCTGGCGCGGCACGCCTGGGCGGGCAACGTGCGCGAGCTGGAGAACGTCGTTTATCGCAGCGCGGTGATCGCGCAGGGCGACGCGATCCTCGTGAAGGACCTGCCGGCGGAGATCCGCGCGGCGACGGGCGAGGGGAGCGCGGCGCCGTTTCCGGCGGAGTCGGTGCGTCCCGCGGCCGAGGAGGCGCCGAAGGCGGTTGCGGCGGGAACGCCGGCGGCGGAGGCGGGCGGAGCGACGCCGACGCTCGACGAGGCCTTTGCGGTGCTGCTGGAGCGCTTGAATGGCGACGGCGGGTTGCTGGCGCGCGTGGAAGACGAAGTGATCGCGCGGACGGTGAAGGCGGAAGGCGGCGATCTCGCGCAGGCGGCGAAACGGCTCGGGCTGTCGAAGGCCGTGCTGCAGAAAAAATTGAAGAACCCAACGGGCGGTTGAAACGTCTGGCGGGGAACCAGCGCGGCGAGGATGCCGCGGCTCCATTTCCCCATGAAAATCCCGCCCCGGTTCGTTTCACGGTTCCCTGCGGCCATCATCGATGACGCGTGCGCGAGCGACGACGCAATCCGACCCGACGAAACATGAGCACGAATCACGGACCAGTGGCGGTCATCACCGGCGCGGGCACCGGCATCGGTGCGGCCGTGGCGCGGCGGCTCGCGGCGAAAGGCTGGCAGGTGATCCTCGGTGGCCGGCGAAAACACAAGCTGGACGAGGTGGCCGCAGAAATTCGCGCGCGCGGCGGAAAGGCCGAAACGCTGGCATGCGACGTGACGGTTGCGGCGGAGGTCGCGCGGCTCATCGACGCGGCGGGGCCGGCGCTGGACGCCTTGATTCACAGCGCGGGGAAGGGGCATTACCTGACCATCGACGAGCTCGACGAAAAGGAATGGCGCGAGACGATCGAGGTGGCGGTGACGGGCGCGTTCCTGACGGCGAAGGCCGCGCTGCCGAAGCTGCGGGCCGGGCGCGACCGCGGCGATGGTTTCATCGTCCAGATTGCCTCGCTGGCGAGTGGCGGGACGTGGAACAAGGAAGTCGGCTACGGCACGGCGAAGGGCGCCCAGGCGAAGTTTGCGCTGCACCTCGCTTCGCAACTGCGCGAAGAAGCGAAGGCGGGCGGGCGCGTGATTCATTCGCACGCGGTCTGCCCGGGCACGGTGGACACGCCGTTTTGGGAAAACATTCCGCAGCGCGTGATCGAGCCGGAGCTGTGCCTGCGGGCCGACGAGGTCGCGTGGGTCGTCGAGAAAATTACCGAGAACCCGGCGGTCACGGCGGAGGATTTGGCGAAGGTCCGGCCGCGGAAGGAAATCGTGGTGAAGCGGCATGCGCCGTTCGAGCGGTGGGACAACGTGATCGCGATCGCGCACGAGAGTCATCCGTGAGCAGGACTCTGGGTATGGGTCGTGCGTCGATGGCATTGTCGCTCGAGCGGGGGACGTGCACCCGTTGCCGAAAGTAGGCTACGACTTTGGTCAAGCCGCCCTGGGGGCATTCCGGCCAAAGCGCCGCGCTACTTGTCGCCGTAGCCGTGCGGATGCGCGGAGTGCCACTTCCAGGCGGTGGCGACGATCGACTCGATGTCGGGGAACTTCACCTGCCAGCCGAGCTCGCGCCGGGCTTTGCTTGAATCGGCGTAGAGCGCGGGCGGGTCGCCGGGGCGGCGGGGACTTTCGACGACGTTGACGGTTTTGCCGGTGATCTTCTCGACGGCGCGGATGACCTCGCGATTCGAACTCGGACGGCCGGTGCCGAGGTTGAAGAAAAACTGGCCGCCGGGCTGCGCGAGCTTGCCGAAGACGGCGATGTGGGCGCGGCTGAGGTCGTCGACGTGCACGTAGTCGCGCAGGCAGGTGCCGTCGGGTGTTGGATAGTCGGTGCCGAAGAGCTGGAGTTGCGGGCGCCTGCCGGTGGCGACGTCGATCGCGAGCGGGATCAGGTGAGTTTCGGGATCGTGGTCCTCGCCGATCGCGCCGTCCTCGGCGGCGCCGGCGGCGTTGAAATAGCGGAAGGCGGCGAAGCTGAGGCCGTGGGCCACGGCGAGGGATTTGAGAAGGTTTTCGACGTCGAGCTTGGTCTGGCCGTAGGGATTGATCGGTGCCTGCGGAAGGTCCTCGTGGATCGGCAGCGTCGCGGGCACGCCAAACGTCGCGCAGGTCGAGGAGAAAACAAACTTTGTCACCCGCGCGGAAAGCATCGCGCGGAGCAGATGGAGCGTGGCCGCGACGTTGTTGAAATAGTATTTGAGCGGATCGGTGACGGACTCGCCGACGTAGCAGAACGCGGCGAAGTGCATGACGAGATCGATGGCCTCGGCGTGGAGGATTTCGGTGACGGCCTGCTCGTCGCCGAGATTGGCCTCGTGAAACGCGATGTCCGGCGCGACGGCGGCGCGGTGGCCGTAGACGAGATTGTCGAGCACGACGGGCCGGTGGCCGGCGGCGACGAGCTGGCGGACACAGTGACTGCCGATGTAACCGGCGCCTCCGACAACGAGAACGTTCATGGGCGCGAGCCTTGTATTGCTTTCGCGCGGTGGTTGGCTAGCGCTTTCCGCTTGGTCTCAAGCATGAAGTCTTCGCGTATCGTCATCACGGGAGTGGGTTTGACCGCGCCCAATGGCAGCTCGCTGGCCGAGTTCCGCCGCAATTTGCTCGAGGGCGTCGCGGGCATCGAACGGACCGAGGTTCACTACATGGGTTCCCAGATCGCGGGCGTATGCCACTACGACCCGCTGCGTTACCAGAAAAAGAAGGAGGTCCGCGTGGGGACCCGCGCCGGGAGCATCGCGATCTACTGCGCGCGCGAGGCGCTGGCGGACGCGCGGGTGAACTGGGACGCGGTGCCGAAGGATCGCGTGGGCATCTACATCGGCTGCACGGAGCACGGCAACGTCGAGACGGAGAACGAAATCTTCGCGGTGTCGAAGTTCGGCTACGACGTGAAGTTCTGGTCGCATTATCACAACCCGCGCACGGTCGCGAACAACCCGGCCGGCGAGGCGTCGCTGAACCTCGGCGTGACGGGGCCGAGCTACACGATCGGCGCGGCGTGCGCGGCGGGAAACATGGGGCTGATCCATGCGACGCAGATGCTGCGGCTGGGCGAGGTGGATTTCGCGATCTGCGGCGGAGTGAGCGAGAGCATCCACACGTTCGGGATTTTCGCGGGGTTCAAGTCGCAGAACGCGCTCGCGTCGCACGAGGACCCGAAGAAGGCGTCGCGGCCGTTCGACAAGGCGCGCAACGGCATCGTGATCAGCGAGGGCGGCGGGCTGTTCACGCTCGAGCGGCTGGAGGATGCGCAGGCGCGCGGCGCGAAGATTTACGGCGAGATCGCGGGCTATCATGTGAACTCGGACGCGAGCGACTACGTGCTGCCGAACCCGGTGCGGCAGGCGGAATGCGTGCGGGCGTCGATCGCGCGGGCGGGCCTCGAGCCGAAGGACATTCACATCGTGAACACGCACGCCACCGCGACGCCGCTCGGCGACATCCAGGAGTGCGAGGCGATCCGGGCGGTGTTTGGCGAAGGCTGCCCCGACACCTACATCAACAACACCAAGAGCTTCATCGGCCATGCGATGGGCGCGGCGGGCGCGCTGGAACTGGCGGGGAACCTGCCGGCGTTCGAGGACCTGACGGTTCACCCCACGATCAACGTCGACGAGCTCGATCCGGCGTGCGCGCTGCCCGGGCTCGTTTTGAACCACCCGAAGAAGGCCGGAAAGGTCGACACGATCCTGAACAATTCTTTCGGGATGCTCGGGATAAATTCCACGTTGATTGTTCGCCGGTTTGTCGCCTAATCCGAGCCTCAGACCCACCCATGACGAAAGACGAATGCAAGAAGCTGGTGCTCGACATCATTGCCGACATCGCGCCCGACGAGGATTTGAGCAACGTGAAGCCGGATGTCCGCCTGCGCGACCAGCTCCAGCTCGATTCGATGGATTTTTTGGACATCGTGATGGAGCTGCGAAAGCGTCACGGCATCGAGGTGCCGGAGAAGGATTACCTGCAGCTCGCGTCGCTCGACAGCTCGGCGGAATACCTGACGCCGAAGTTCAACGCGCTGGCGGCGAAAAGCTGAAACGCGCGGCGGCCGCCGAAGCGAGGGCGGGGCCGGCGGCGCGCCTTTTTTGTAGCCCTGCGCGTGAGCGCCGGGACAATGCCTGAGATGAGAGAAAAGCAGTTCCCGCCGCTCGAGTGGCGGGCTACGATCCCGGCATGAACACGCGCTCGGACTACGACGTCGCCATCATCGGCGCGGGGATGTCGGGCCTCGCGGCGGGGATCCGGCTGGCGCATTTCGGGAAACGCGTGTGCATCTTCGAGCGACACAACGCGGTCGGCGGATTGAACAGTTTCTACAGCCTCGGCGGACGGAAATTCGACGTCGGGCTGCATGCGGTCACCAACTTCGTGAAACCGGGAGTGAAGGGAACGCCGCTCGGGAAAATCTTTCGCCAGTTGCGGATCGACCGCGACGAATTCGCGCTGTGCGAGCAGAAGCAGTCGCGGGTCGCGTTTGGGTCGCGCGGGGAAATTTCGCTGCGGTTCACCAACGACTTTGCGGTGTTCGCGGGCGAAGTGGCGCGCGCGTTTCCGGCGCAGATCGACGGCTTCCGGAGGCTCGGGGAAACGATCAGGGCCTACGACGACGTGTCGCTCGACGCGGCGCCGGTTTCCGGGCGCGAGATCGTTCGGCGGCACATCACGGATCCGCTGCTGGAGGATATGCTGTTTTGTCCGCTGATGTATTACGGCAGCGCGCAGGAGCGCGACATGGAGTTCGGGCAGTTTGCGATCATGTTCAAGGCGCTCTTTTTCGAGGGGTTCGCGCGCCCGTTCGAAGGCGTGCGGACGATCATCCGCGTGTTGCTGGAAAAATATCGGGCGGCGGGGGGCGAGCGGCGGATGAAGTGCGGCGTGCGGCGGATTGTGGAGCGCGCGGGGCGCGCGGCGGCGCTGGTGCTCGACAGTGGCGAGGAAATCACGGCGGGACAGGTGTTGTCGTCGATCGGCGCGAATGAAACGGCAGCGCTGGTCGGCGAGCATTCCGACGAGACCTCCCCATCGGCGGCGACAGCGGCCGGGACGAGGCCGGGGCGGCTGTCGTTCGTGGAAACAATTTCGATTCTGGACCGGCAGCCGGCCGCGCTCGGCTGGGGCGACGACACGATCGTGTTCTTCAACGATTCGGAGCGCTTCGACTACGCGCGCCCGGCGGACGAGGTGGACGTGCGCAGCGGCGTGATCTGCATCCCGAACAATTTCGATTTCGGTCCGGACCGGAGGCTGCCCGAGGGCGTGTTTCGCGTCACCTGCCAGGCGAATTACGACGCGTGGGCCGGCCTGCCGGAGGAGGTTTATCGAGCGCGGAAGGCGCAGCGGTTCACTGAAGTGCAGGCGAGCGCCGAACGATTCCTGCCCGCGCTGCCCGACGCAGCAGCGCTGAAACGTGCGACGGTTGCGACCGACATGTTCACGCCGCGAACGATCACGAAATACACCGGTCACCTCGGCGGCGCGATCTACGGCGCGCCGGCGAAAGTGCGCGACGGACGGACGGAGCTCGCCAATCTCTACCTGTGCGGCACCGACCAGGGTTTTTTGGGCATCGTCGGCGCGATGCTGAGCGGAATCTCGATGGCGAACTATCACATTTTGCAGAAGGCCGCGGCGGCGGGGTGAACGGGGCGTGTCTTCGACGTTGCAAAACCTTTCGGCGCTCCGAACGTCATTGCCATCTGCCCCATGAAAACTCGATACGCCCGACTGTTGCTGACGTTCATTCCCCTCGCGCTGTTTGCGACCGCGCGCGCGACCAATTTCAAGGACCACCTCGGGATCCAGATGTGGAGCCTGCGGGAAACCACCAAGACCGAGGTGCCGAAGGCCTTCGACCTGGTGAACCAGTACGGCCTCACCGAGATCGAAGCCGCCGGCTTCGGCAATCTCACGCAGGACCAGTATATCGCCGCGATGAAGGCGCACGGCCTGAAGGCGGTCGGTGCGCACATCGGCTACGAGGATTTGCAGAAGGACGTCGGCAAGGCGATCGCGACGGCGAAGGCGCTGGGCGCGCATTACATCATCTGCCCGTGGATTCCGCATCCGGAATCCGGACTCACGGTGGAGCAGGCGCGGAAAGTCACCGCGAATTTCAACACCTGGGGCCACGCGATTCACGAGGCGGGGCTGCAATTCGGATGGCATCCGCACGGGTTCGAGTTCGTGAAGGACGACTCGGGCCTGTCGCCGTTCGAGGTGATCGTGAACGGCACCTCGCCCGACAACCTTGCGCTCGAGATGGACGTCTTCTGGGTCGTGCACGCCGGGCAGGATCCGGTGAAGCTGATCCAGCGCTACGGCCATCGCTGGCAGTTGATGCACGTGAAAGACCTGCGCAAAGGCGCGGCGACCGGATTCCATACCGGCCATGCGGAGGCGACCGACAATGTCGCGGTGGGCGAGGGCCAGATCAACTGGCCGAAGCTGATCCACGCGGCGGAGAAAATCGGGCTCGAATACTACATCATCGAGGACGAGACCCCGGATGCGTTGAAAAACATCCCGGTGAGCGTGGAATACCTGCGCAGCCTGAAGCCGTAAGCGGCGGTCGGGACAACTCTGCGCCCCGGGCCGAAACCGCGCCATCCGTCGGGGTGCGGGGCCGCTCCCGCCCTGAAACCCCTTGCGCTGACCGGGCGCGGGGGTGAGCATGATCGTTTCATGGGATACGACTGGCTCAAAGGCGTGGCGGACGAGTATGACGTGATCGTCATCGGCAGCGGCCTGGGTGGTTTGACCGGCGCGAACGTGCTGGCGAAAGCGGGGCATCGCGTGCTGGTGCTCGAGCACCATTACCAGTTCGGCGGGCTGGCGACGTGGTTCACGCGCAAGGGCGGCCACATCTTCGACATCTCGCTGCACGGCTTTCCCATCGGGATGATCAAGTCGTGCCGCAAGTATTGGACGAAGGAAATCGCGAGCTCGATCGTGCAGTTGAAGGACATCCGGTTCGTCAACCCGCAGATGGACGTGTGGACGACCTTCACGCGCGAGGACTACACGCGCGTGCTCGTCGAGCAGTTCGGCCTCCCGCGCGAGACCGTCGAGGCGTTCTACGCACACCTGCGGGCGATGAACTATTACGACGACAACCGCGAGACGACGGGCGAGATGCTCGAGCGGTTTTTCCCGCGGCGCGACGACGTGAAGCGGCTGCTGATGGAGCCGATCGCCTACGCCAACGGCTCGACGCTCGACGACCCGGCGATCACGTATGGGATCGTGTTCTCGAATTTCATGGGCGCCGGCGTCTACACATTTCGCGGCGGCTCGGACCTGCTGGTCGAAAAGATGATCGAGGAATTGAAGCGCAACGGTGCCGAGGTGCGAAAAAAAGTCCTGGTCGAGAAGATCGTCGTCGAGGAGCGGGATGGGCGGAAGGTCGCGTGCGGCATCGTCGGCACCAACGGCCGCGTGGTCCGGGCCAAGGCGATTCTGTCGAACGCGAGCCTCAAGAACACGATCGTCCGCCTCGCCGGCGAAGAAAACTTCCCGGCGGATTTCGCGGCGGAGGCGCGGGCGGTGCGGATCAACTCGAGCTCGTGCCAGGTTTATCTCGGCATCCGGAAAGGCGAGAGCATCCCGCATATCGGCGACCTCGTGTTCACGTCGGCGAACCCGCATTTCAGCAGCGAGGAGCTGACGGATTTTCACACGACGAGCCGGACTTTTTCGGTCTATTACCCGGACACGCGGCCGGGATCGGGCCGCTACACGATCGTCGCCTCGCTGAACGGCCGCTACGGGGACTGGACAAAACTTTCGGACGGCGACTATGAGCGGGAGAAGCGCCGGCTGATCGAGGAGTCGCTGGCCGCGCTCGAGAAATTCATTCCGGGTGTGAGGGACAAGATCGACTGGATCGAGGCGGCGACGCCGCGCACGATCGAGCGCTACACGACACACCTGGGCGGAACGTCGTTCGGCACGAAATTCGAGGGGCTCAAGGTGTCGATGGAGCTGCCGGAGAAACTGCCGGGGCTTTATCACGCCGGCTCGGTCGGAATCATCATGTCCGGCTGGCTCGGCACGATCAATTACGGCGTGATCGTGGCGAACAAGATCGATCAATTCCTTTTCAAACAACGCTCGTCCGCGCCCCGTTCGCCGGATGCCGCCGCTGTCGCATGAGCGCCCACCCGAGCATCCTCGAGCTGATTCCGCATCGGCCGCCGTTTTTGTTCGTCGACGAGATCGTCGCGGAGGAGGGCGACCGGCTGACGGCGCGGCGGACCTTCCGCGCCGAGGAGGATTTTTTCAAGGGCCACTATCCGGGCGCGCCGATCACGCCTGGC
>DASZPP010000030.1:0-1799 GCA_035549975.1 Opitutus sp. | reverse complement strand
CAGATGCGGGAATCCGCACGGGGCAAGCAGGACCTGCGTCGCATGGGGCGAGTTTTTACACCAGAGTTTTGCGTTTTTCCGCAGGCCCGGTCTTGGACTCGCGCGCGGGTTGGGCTGCTCGCCGCACTGCGGACGGAACGGGCTGACCGGTCCGCGCAAACTGGCGGTGGCGAAAAATGCCGTTTGGCCGGTGACCGGTTTCGCGCTTGCTGCGCGGTTGGGCGGGGCGCACAAAGGCGATCGATCATGGCCAAACTCGCTTTGCTCTCGGTGAGCGACAAGCGCGGGCTCGCGGAATTCGCGACGGCGCTCGTCCAACAACACGGTTTCACGCTGCTCTCGACGGGCGGCACGGCGCGGCTGCTGGCGGAAAAGGGCCTGCCGGTGACCGAGGTGAGCCAGCACACGGGTTTCCCGGAGATGATGGAAGGGCGGGTGAAAACGCTGCATCCGAAAATCCACGGCGGACTGCTCTGCCGGCGCGACAAGGCGGAGCACCTGGCGCAGGCGGCGCGCAACGACATCGCGCTGATCGATCTCGTGGTCGTGAATCTTTATCCGTTCGAGGAAACGGTGGCGAAGCCGCACGTGACGCTCGAGGAGGCGATCGAGAATATCGACATCGGCGGACCCTCGATGCTGCGCAGCGCGGCGAAGAACCACGAGGCGGTGACGGTGGTGTGCGACCCGGCGGACTACGACGCGGTGCTGGCGGCGTTCGCCGCGGAGAACGCAGGCGATGGGTCGAAAATCGCGGAGCTGCGGCGAAAGCTGGCGCTGAAAGTTTTTCAACGTACCGGAAGCTACGACACGGCGATCGCGAAGTATCTCGAAGCCCAGGAAGCGGGGCCGGACCTGGACGCGCTCAGCGGTTTTCCGGCGACGCTGACGTTGTCCTGGAAGAAGGCGCAAGCCCTGCGCTACGGCGAGAATCCGCACCAAAAGGCCGCGCTCTACGGGACGTTTCACGACCATTTCCGGCAGCTCCAGGGAAAGGAGCTCAGCTACAACAATATCTTGGACATCACCTCGGCGACCTACCTGATCGGCGAGTTCGAGCGGCCGACGGTGGCGATCCTGAAGCACACGAACCCGTGCGGCGTGGCGAGTGCGGAGACGCTGGAGGAGGCATGGGAACAGGCATTCGCGACGGATCGGCAGGCGCCGTTTGGCGGAATCATCATCGCGAACCAGACGCTCGGCGGCGCGCTGGCGAAGACCATCGCGGAGATTTTCACCGAGGTGATTATCGCGCCGCGGTTCACCGACGAAGCACTGGCGATTTTCGCGAGGAGGAGAAACCTGCGATTGATGGTCGCGAGCGAAGGGATCGGCGCGGAGGCGCTGCAGGAGGTTCGCTCGGTGGTTGGCGGCGTGCTCGTGCAGGATCGCGACCGGACGCTCGGCAATCCGCGCGATTTCAAAGTGGTGACGAAGCGCGAGCCGACGCCGGAGGAATGGGCCGGAATGATGTTCGGCTGGAAAGTTGGAAAACACGTGAAGTCGAACTCGATCGTGTATTGCCGGGGCGAACGGACGCTCGGGATCGGCGCGGGCCAGATGGCGCGCGTGGACAGTTCGCGCATCGCCGTGTGGAAAGCCGGCGAGGCGAAGCTCGACCTGAAGGGCTCGGTCGTCGCGAGCGAGGCGCTGTTTCCGTTTGCCGATGGGCTGATCGCGGCGGCCGACGCGGGTGCGACGGCGGCGATCCAGCCGGGCGGCTCGGTGCGCGATGCCGAGGTGATCGCGGCGGCGGACGAGCGGGGGATGGCGATGGTGTTTACGGGGATCCGGCATTT
>DASZPP010000029.1:0-2858 GCA_035549975.1 Opitutus sp. | reverse complement strand
TCGAGCCGGGGAAATTTCATCCCGCGGCCGAACGCCTCGAACGAGCCGAAGATGCGGGCCGGCACGACCGGCACCTGCGCGCGGCAGGCGATGAAGCCGACGCCGGCCTTCGGCGCCTGCAGCCGGCCGTCGGGCGAACGCGTGCCCTCGGGGAAAAGGATCAGGCCCTTGTTGTCCTTCAACGAGCGCAGCACGCGCTTCAGTGCGCTGACATCCTGCCCCCCGTCGCGGTCGACGGGAATCGTGCCGACCGCATCGAGCCACCACGCGGCGACGCCGGGTTTCCAGAGGGTTTTGCGCGCGAAAAAACAGAGCTGCCGCGGCACGTGTACGCCGATCAGCGGGGGATCGAGGAAGCTCGCGTGGTTGCCCGCGACGAGGAACGCACCCGTGCGCGGCAGGTTTTCACCGCCCGCGACCTCGCCGCGAAAAAACATCTCGTAGCCGAGCATGACGAGGTAATGGAAGAACCCGTAAACGGGCTCCATCTCGAGCTGGGGCAACGGATGGCTCATGCGAGCTTGGTGGAGATCGTGGCGGCCATCCGGGCGACGACCTGCTCGATCGTGAGATTCGTCGTGTCGATCGACGTCGCGCCGGCCGGGCAGGTGAGGGGCGAGGCCTTGCGCGACGAATCGAGCCGGTCGCGTTCGAGGATTTTGTCCTGCAGCCCCTGGTCGGCGCGGCGTCGGGCGCGTTCGACGGGGTCGGCGTGCAGGAAGAAGCGGAAATCCGCCTGCGGAAAAATCACCGAACCGATGTCGCGGCCTTCCATCACGACGCCGCGCCAGCCATGCGCGCGCGCGACGTCGGCCTGGCCGCGCTGGTAGTTGAGCAGCGCGGCGCGTACCTCGGGAATCGCGGCGAAATGCGAGACGGCATCGTTGACCTCGCGGCGGCGGATTTCGGCGTCGGGCACGATCCGCCCGCCGATGACCATCTGCGCGGAACGGCCGTGGAGCGCGGTGTCGAAACGCAGCGCGGCCGCGGCGGCCCGCACGGCGGGAAGGTCCGCCAGATCGACGCCCTGCCGGAGGAACTCGGCCGTGATCGCGCGATAGAACGAACCGGTGTCGACGTGCAGCAGGTTGAACTTTTCGGCGATGATGCGCGACGTCGACGACTTGCCGGACGCGGCGCCGCCATCGATGGCCACGATGATGAAAGCGGAGGAATTCACGAGTGGGAGTTCCGCCAAACCTCCGCGAGCACGTCAAAGAAGTTCGGGAAGGTCTTGGCGCAGCAGCCGGGATTGCGGATCGTGAGCCATGGCCGGCCGTCCCCGTGGAGATCGTGGCACCCAAGGATCGCGAAGCTCATGGCAAAACGGTGATCGCCGTAAGTCTCGATGGTTTGGTCGGCGCGCAGCGGTCGCGGGTGGATTTCGAGGGTGTCGTTGGTTTCGATCACATGCTGGCCGAGTTTTATGAGCTCGTGCGCCATGCCGGCGACGCGATCGGTCTCCTGCTTGCGCGTGTGGGCGATTCCCGTGATCCGGGTCGGCCCGTCGAGCAGCGGCGCGATCGCGGCGAGCGTCAGGAAGGTGTCGGAGAATTCGCGAAAGTTTTCGTCCAGCAACCCGGCGTGGCGCCGGGAATTCGCGCGCGAAAGAACGGCGGCAAACGCGGCGTCGCCCTGCAGGCTTTGACCGGCAGCCCGCAGTCCCGGCAACGGGAGTGTGCCGCCGACGACCACGGGCAAGGCGAGAAAGTAGCTGGCGGCGGTGGCGTCGGGTTCCACGGCGTAGCTGCCCGGCGACGAATACCGGCCGGTGCGGATCGCGAACGCCCTTGAGTCTTCCGGTATTTCGACGGCGACGCCGAATTCCTTCATCAGATGAAGGGTCATCTCGACGAACGGGCGGCGCACGTTGCCGGACAGCGCGATCATGGTGCCGTCGCCCGCGCGCGGCGCCACCATCAGCAGCGCGGAAAGAAGCTGGCTGCTTTCGCTGGCATCGAGTCCGGTTCGGCCACCGCGCAGGCCGCGCGCGTGAATTTCCAGGGGGAAAAAACCCTCCTCGCCCGTGCAGCGGATATCGGCGCCGAGCGAGCGCAGCGCCTCGATCAGCCCGCGCATCGGCCGTTTCCTCATTTGCGGCACGCCGTCGAGCCGGTAGATGCCGCGCGATGCGGCCGCGCAAAACGCGGTGAGAAATCGCGCGGCCGTGCCGGCGAGGCCGACGAAAAGATCGACCGGCTGGTCGGAGGCGAAGCCGTTGGCCTGGCCGGAAACGGTGATGGTCTTCGCGTCTTCGTCGGCGACGACGGTGAACCCGAGCTGGCGCAACGCCTCCGCCATCAGATGCGTGTCCTCGCTGAAGAGCGCGCCGGTGAGCGTGACGGGCGTGTCGCACAGCGCGGCGAGAAGGAGGGCGCGATTGGTGATGCTCTTCGAGCCGGGCAGCGTGACCGCACCGCGAGCGGGCCGCGTGAACGGCTGGATGGGCAGGAGGGGCGGCAAATTGGTCATGGGATATTGCTTATTGGGCAATCGGTGACGGCTCGGGACGAGCAATCACCAATGACCAACAACTAATCTCGCTTCAGCCCGGCCGGAACTGGTCGCGGTAGGCCTTGCCCCGCTCGAGCCGGGCGACGACCTCGGCGTAGTCGCGGTTGGCGAGGGCGCTTTTGAAGGCATGCAACTCGTCCTCGAATTCCCGCAGGGCGTGGAGGATTTCGTCGCGATTCTGTTCGAGGATCGTGCGCCAGAGGTGCGGATCGCTGGCGGCGATGCGGGTCGTGTCGCGCAGGCCGCCGCCCGCGTAGTTGCGCCACGCGGGCGATTTCCGGGCGAGGAACGTGCAGAGCGTGGAAGCGACGACCTGCGGGAGGTGGCTGATGTGGGCGACGATT
>DASZPP010000028.1:0-10714 GCA_035549975.1 Opitutus sp. | reverse complement strand
GCGAACGGCGAGCCGCATTTCCAGATCAAGCCGCCGACGATCTTTCCATTCGACGACACGGACGCCTACAAGTCGATCGAGGCGGCGTCGTATGTGCTGAGCATGCAGCCGGACGCGGCGCTGGAAAAGGAAGTCGACGAGTGGATCGCGCGGATCGCGGCGGCGCAGGAGCCGGACGGTTACCTTTACACGTTCCGGACGATGCATCCGGACTCGCCGGGCCACAAATGGGTCGGGGAAAAACGCTGGGAGAAGGATCCGGAGCTGAGTCACGAACTCTACGATTGCGGGCATCTCTACGAGGCGGGCGTGGCGCACTTTCAGGCGACGGGCAAACGGACGCTGCTCGACGTCTGCCTGAAGAACGCGGAGCTGTTGTGGCGCACGTTTGGCGACGGCCACTGGCGGCTCGCGCCGGGCCACGAGATCGTGGAAATGGGACTGGTGAAACTCTACCGCGTGACGGGCGACGCGCGGTGGCTGAAGCTCGCGAAGATTTTCCTCGATGCGCGCGGGCCGAACGGGCCGGCCTACAACCAGCAGCATGAGGTGGTGGTCGACCAGGAGCAGGCGGTCGGCCATGCGGTGCGTGCGAACTATCTCTATTCCGGGATGGCGGACGTGGCGGCGCTGACGGGCGACCGGCGGTATTTCGAGGCGATCACGAAAATCTGGGACAACGTCGAAGGGAAGAAACTTTATCTCACCGGCGGCGTCGGCGCGCTGGCGAACGGCGAGGCGTATGGCGCGAACTACCAACTGCCGAACGACGGCTACAACGAGACCTGCGCGGCGGTGGCGTTGATGATGTGGGCGCACCGGATGTTCCTCATGACCGGCGACGGGCGCTACATGGACGTGTTCGAGCGGACGGCCTACAACGGTTTCATCAGCGGCGTGTCGCTGTCGGGCGACCGGTTTTTCTATCCGAACCCGCTCGTTTACGACGGCAAGGCGAAGAACAACAACGGCCACGCCGGGCGCGCGCCGTGGTTCGGCTGCGCCTGCTGTCCGCCGAACCTGATGCGCACGCTCGCCTCACTCACGGGTTATTTCTACGCGGTGCGCGACGATTCGCTCTACGTGAATGTCTTCGCCACGAGCGAAGGCCAGGCGAGGGTCGCGGGGACGGCGGTGAAGCTGACGCAGACGACGGACTATCCGTGGAGCGGCGCGGTGAAGATTGCGGTGACGCCGGAGCGGCCGGCGCAGTTCACGCTGCGCGTGCGGATTCCGGAATGGGCGCGCGGTCGGCCGCTCTCGACGGATTTGTATGCGTTCGCCGACGGGCTCGGTGCGCCGAAGTGGACGGTCAACGTGGCGGGTGAGCCAGTGCCGGCGAAGACGGAGGACGGGTATGTTGCGATCACGCGCGAATGGCACGACGGCGACGTCGTCGAACTGGAACTGCCGATGCCCGTGCGCGAGGTGATCGGGAACGAGAAGGTGGAGGCGACGCGGGGACGGGTGGCGTTCGAGCGCGGGCCGGTGGTTTATTGCGTCGAGGCGTTGGATGGGAAGTTTGCGCCGGACGAGCTGACATTTTCGCGGGAGGCAAAGGTCACCGCGGAGCCGCGGCCGAAGCTGCTCGAGGGCGTGACCGCGCTTGAGATTCGGGACGGTGACAAGACGATCGAGGCGATTCCGTATTTCGCGTGGGACAACCGCGGTCTCGCGCCGATGGCGGTGTGGTTGAAACGGGCCGCGGACTAACGCGGCAGCAAAAGTGCTTCGGGCTACAGGCCGTTGCGAAGCATACCGCCACAGATTGCCAGCATGACGAGCCAGACCGCGCCGCAACCCAGGCACATCCCTAATCCGAATCGACGGGTTGATTTTATGATGGACAGCACCAATGCGGCCAAAGGAAGAAGCGTAATCGCGATGAGATAGGGGAGAACATTGTCGAAACGCGGACCGGGCGGAACGAGGAAAAGCAGCCCGAATATTCCGGCCGCGGTGAGGAAGCCGGCGATAATTTGTCGTCGATTGGGAGGCGAAGACGAGTGGGGGTCTGAATCGCTCATAGATGACTATCCCGGTTTTGGCGAGTGCAGCGCCTGGAGTTCCTTCAGCCGCGCCTCACGGCCGTCGCGATAGAAGAGATTGAAGGTGTCGAAGGGAATGATGCGGCCGTCGGGATGGACGATGTGAATGCAGCTTTTCTTGACGCTGCGCACGTCGAAGTTGTGGGCGTCGAGGAACTGGATGATCAGAACCCGAAAGATGTTTTCATAGGTGATGGCTGGCGGCGCGTGCACGAGCGGCAGGCAGCAGAGGAGCTGGCGCAGGGCGATGGTGGCGGACTCGGGCGAGTGCGAAGTGGAAAAGAGGCGGAGGACTTCCGCCCGCAGCGTCGGGTCGCGTTCGAACACGAGATTGCTGCCTTCGGCTTTAAGGAGTGTCTCCGGTGGAATGAGGCTCGTGAGCGGCGTGACTTTGCCGTCGAGCTTGAGCGCGTAGCCCATCGCCAGGCAATCGGGATGACACGGGACGGGGATGATGTCGGCGGGTTGAAAAACGGAGGATTGCGCGAGGATTTGCTGTCGGACTTCGCCCAAGGTCAGGCGGTCTCGCGCGGGATCGAAGTGCTCGGTGCGGCCGGCGTCTTGAATCGGCTGGAACGTGACGCCGCGCACGCAGCGCTGGCGGAGCGCGAAGTCGATGATCGCGCCGATTTCGTCGTCGTTCAGGCCTTTTTTCAGTGTCACCACGAGCGTGGTCGAAAGGTTGAGTTCGTTGAGCCGGTCGAGAGCGCGGCGGCGAATTTCGCCGAGGTCGGCGCCGCGGAGCGCGTGGAGCGGTGTGGCACGGAGGGAATCGAACTGGAGATAAATTTCGAAACCGGGTTGGTAGCTCGCGAGGCGTTGGGCGAAAGCGGTGTCGCGGGCGATGCGAATCCCGTTGGTATTCACCATGAGATGCTTGATCGGGCGCCGTTTCGCCGCGTCGAGAATCTCGAAGAATTGGGGATGGATCGTGGGTTCGCCGCCGCTGATCTGGACGATGTCGGGTTTGGTTTCGTTGCGGACGACGGCATCGAGCATCGCTTCGACGTGGGCGAGCGTGCGGTGGGTCTGCCGGTGGGGCGAAGACTCGGCGTAACAAATCGGGCACTGGAGATTGCACTGATCGGTGATCTCGACGAGCGAGAGGCAGGAGTGCTGCTCGTGATCCGGGCACAGGCCGCAATCGTAAGGACAACCGAAGCGTGTCGCGGTGTTAAAATGCGCCGGCATCTGGCCGGGCTTCAGCGTGGCGCGGCAGCGTTCATAGTATTCGCGGTCGGTGGAAATCAGCACCCGCTCGGCGCCGTGCTCAGGGCAGTGTTTGTGGAGAAAAACGTGATCGTCGCGGTAGACGACCTTGGCTTCGACCTTGCGGAGGCATTGCGAACAAAGGCTGTTCGTCAGCTCGGCGAAAAGGTAAGGGCGGTCCATCGCGGGATTGAAGCGGGGCTGCGTTATTCGGTCGTGGGATGAAAAAGTCGGCGAAGACTGACGAGAGCGATGACGGTGCCGGCGAGACTGACGAGTTGGATAGCGCTCAGGCCGAGGAAAGGGGTTTCACGAGGCTTGAGGAATTCGATCGCGAAACGAAAAACGAAATAGCCGGCAATGTAGAGGCGGAAACGGACGCCGGTGGGCCAGAGCCGGCAGCGAGCCGCAAGGGAAACGACCGCAGCGAGGAGGAGAACGAAGCCGGATTCATAGAGCTGCGTCGGATGGCGGCGGATTCCGTCGCCGAAATCGACACCCCACGGCAGGCGGGTAGCGATGCCGTAGGTGTGGTCGCTCAATCCGGTGAGGAAGCAGCCGATGCGACCGAGCGCGGTGCCGAGAGCCAGCGGCCAGACGAAAAGATCGCCGGTAGAGCCGGTGACACGAGAGATCTTTTTCGCGAGCTTGACGCCGGCCCAGCCGCCGAGCAGGCCACCAACGATCGTTTTGCCGCCGATCAGGACCATGGGATTGCTCGCGACGTTGGCAAAATAGAGATCGGGCGATTCCGCCCATGCGAGAAGCTTCGATCCGGTCCAGGCGCCGAACGCCGCGCCGACGAGCAGCCAAAGGTTCGTTTCGAGAGGCAGGGCGATGGCGGGCGAGCGGCGACGGAGCTGAAAGTAAACGCGGGCGCCCACGAAATAACCGAGCGTTTCGAGCACCGGATGCGGATGCAGCCGCCATCCGGGAAGTTCGATGTAGCAGGGAAACGTCATCGGCCGCGCGCTGGTTCGAGCTGGAAATGTGAGCGCACAAGACAGGGGGGGGTGAGCGCGAGCAAGCTCGTGGCTTACGGAAAGGATTGGCGTGAATTCGCCTTGAGATAGTCGGCGATTTCGGTGGCGAAGGTGGCGCCGAATTCGGCGCGCTTCTTTTCGCCGAGGCCGGGGATGCCTTCCATTTCGGCCAGCGAGGTCGGGTAGTGATGCGCCATCGCGCGGAGCGTCGTGTCGCCGAAGACGATGTAGGCGGGGACGCGGCGTTCGTCGGCGAGTTTTTTGCGGAGCGTGCGGAGGCGTTCGAAGAGGATTTCGTCGCAGGCGATGTCACCTTCGCGGCGGGGTGCGGCGCGCCTGGCCTTTGGGAGATCCATCGGCTTCGTGAGGGTGATCGGCGTGCGGCGGACGAGAGCGGTCATGCCTTCGGGCGTGAGGCGGAGCGTGGCGAACTCGCCTTCGGCGACTTCGACGAAACCGAGGCGCATGAGCTCGCGGCCGACGGCGGCCCATTGGGGGCGGGCGAGTTCGGTGCCGACTCCGTAGGTGCTGAGACGGTCGTGGCCCCAGCGGCGGATTTTGTCGGTGTCGGCGCCGGTGAGGATTTCGGTGACGTGGTTCAGGCCGACGTGGAAACGGCTGGCCTGCGCGATGCGGTAGAGACAGGAGAGGAATTTCTGGGCGACGACGGTGCCGTCGTAGGTTTCGCGGGGCTCGAGGCAGTTGTCGCAGGCGGCGCAGTTGTCGATCGCGAAGGTTTCGCCGAAGTAGGCGAGCAGCTCGGAGCGGCGGCAGCCGGCGCTTTCGGCGTAGTGGATGATCTGGCGAAGCTGGGCGCGGGCGACTTCGCGCTCGTGGTCGTCGGTGATCTCGTCGAGGAAGTGGGTCTGCTTCGCGACGTCGCCGGCGCTGAAGAGGAGCAGGCAGTCGCCGGGGAGTCCGTCGCGACCGGCGCGGCCGGTTTCCTGGTAGTAGCCCTCGATGTTTTTCGGCAGATCGTGGTGGATGATCCAGCGGACGTTGGGCTTGTTGATGCCCATGCCGAAGGCGATCGTCGCGCAGATGATGCGGGTGTCGTCGCGAAGAAACGCCTCCTGGTTTTCGGCGCGTTCCGTGGCGGTGAGACCGGCGTGATAGGGACGGGCGGCGAAGCCGCGCGAGGCGAGGCCTTCGGCGACGCGTTCGGCGGTCGCGCGGCTGGCGCAGTAGACGATGCCGCTCTCGTGTTCGCGCTTTTTGACGAACTCGACGATCTGCTTCAGCGGTTGGTTTTTCGGGACGACGCGGTAGGTGAGGTTGGGGCGGTTGAAGCTGGCGACGAAGACGGCGGGGTCGCGCAGGCGGAGGTGTTTGACGATGTCGGTGCGGACGCGCTCGGTCGCGGTGGCGGTGAGCGCCATGACGGGCGTGTCGGGAAGCGCGTGGCGGAGCTTGGCGAGCTGGCGGTATTCGGGGCGGAAGTCGTGGCCCCATTCGGAGACGCAGTGGGCCTCGTCGATCGCGAGGCAGGTGACGTTCCAGTTGATGAGTTTCTCGTCCCAGCCGTCGAGGAGCAGGCGCTCGGGCGCGGCGTAGAGGAGTTTGAACTCGCCGGAGTGAAGGCCGCGGAGGCGCGCGCGGGCCTCCGATTCGGTGAGCGTGGAGTTGAGGAATGTCGCGGAGACGCCGCTGGCTTGGAGCGCGTCGACCTGGTCCTTCATCAACGCGATCAGCGGCGAGACGACGACGGTGAGGCCGTCGCGGACGAGCGCGGGAAGCTGGAAGCAGAGGGACTTGCCGCCGCCGGTGGGGAGGAGGGCGAAGACGTCGCGGCCGGCGAGCGAGGCGTCGATGATTTCGCGCTGGAGCGGGCGGAACGAATCGTAGCCGAAGGTGCGCTTGAGGACGGCGTCGAGTTCGCGGGCGGCGGCGGGCATGCGCGGAGATTGCGGAGCGGCGCGGGCGCGAACAAACGCAAAAATCGGGCGGCGCGAGCTGCGGGCAGATTGTTTCGATGCGGACGCCGCGGGGTGGCTTCGCACGGGCCCGGCGGCGCGCGATGAGAACAGGGCGAAGCCGGAAGTTTGAAGCGGCGGGCGCGCGGAAGCGCGCGGGCGTACGAGCGCGGCGACGTTCTTTTTGAAGCTGCTAGATGGCCGGATCGGGCTCGGCGCCTGGTGCGGCGGAGTCGGGATGCAGGAGCGCGTGCAGGCTCGCGCCCAGATGCGCCGAGTCGTAAGGCTTCGAGAGAAACGCGACGTGCGGGTCGATCAGGTCGGTCTGGCCGAGCGCGTCGAACGTGTAGCCGGAGGTGAAGAGCACGCGCAAATCCGGGGCGAGCGGGCGAAGACGTTGCGCGAGGTCGCTGCCGCCGACATCGGGCATGACGACGTCGGTCACGAGGACGTCGATGCGAGGGTTTTTTTCAAACACGGCGAGCGCCTCGACGCCATTGGCCGCGACCAGCACGCGATAACCGAGCCGCGTGAGCATGCGGTCGCCGAGCTCGCGCACGTCGGCTTCGTCCTCGACGAGGAGCACGGTTTCGCCCGCGCCCTGGAACTCGGCGAGCGGGCGGACGGGGCCGTCCGCTGCCGGCTCGGTGTCGATGGCCGGGAGGTAGATTTTGAACGTGGTGCCGTGGCCCGCCTCGCTGTACACGGCGATGTGCCCGCCGCTCTGTTTCACGATCCCGTGGCAGGTGGCAAGCCCGAGGCCGGTGCCGGTTCCCAGCGGCTTGGTCGTGAAAAACGGTTCGAAGATCCGCGCCTTCACCTCGGGCGTCATGCCGCAGCCGGTGTCGCTGACCGCGAGCATCGCGTAGCGGCCCGGCGCGACGTCGGGGTGCAGCCGCGCGTAGTTGTCGTCCAGGTGGGCGTTGGCGGTCTCGATGGTGAGCTGGCCGCCCTGGGGCATGGCGTCGCGGGCGTTGACGACGAGGTTCATGACCACCTGCTGCAACTGCCCGGGATCGGCGCGCACGGCGGCCAGGCCGCTGGTGGAAATGGTGCGGATGCGGATGTGTTCGCCGACGAGCCGCTGCAGCATGTGACCCATCTCGGTGACGACCGTGGCGAGCTGGAGAACGCGCGGCTGCAGGCGCTGTTTGCGGCTGAAGGCGAGGAGCTGGTGCGTGAGGCTGGCGGCGCGATCGCCGGCGGAGCGGATCTGCTGGGCGGCGCGGCGCGTGTCGCCGCCGAGCGAGCCGTCGGACAACAGCATTTCGCAGTAGCCCATGATGGCGGTGAGGATGTTGTTGAAATCGTGGGCGACGCCGCCGGCGAGCTGGCCGATGGCCTGGACTTTCTGCGACTGCAGGTAACGTTCCTCGAGCTGGCGGCGCTCGGAGACATCCTCGACGGTGCCGTCGATCCGCACGATCCGGCCGGCCTCGCGGAAGGCGCGCGCCCGTTCGCGCACCTGGACGAGCGAGCCGTCGTGACGATGCCAGACGGCGTCGCGGCTCACGACGCTGTCGGTGCGCGCGAGATCGGCGAGGAATTGCCGGCGGTCGGCGTCGTGCAGGCCGGCGGCGCTCACCTCCTGGGCCGGCGAAAGGCCGAGCATGGCGAGCAGGGCGGGATTGGCGGCCTGGAACTCCCCCGCGGCATCGGCGCGGTAGAGGCCGATCGGGGAATCACGGAAGAAGGAACGGAAGCGCTCCTCGCTCGCTGCGAGATCGCTGGTGCGATCGCGCACCTCCTGTTCCTTGAGCTGGTTGCTCCGCTCCAGCGCGATCTGCCGGCCGATGATCTGCCGCATCTCCTTCAGGCCGCCGCGGATCGTGATGGTGAGGAACGTCACCTCGAACAGCACCCAGAACGCATGCTCCACCGAGCGCCAGGGCGTGGCGAACAACACGCCATAAACCGACTCCGGCCAGAAAATCCCGCGCAGCAGGTGATCGAGGTAGACGACAATCGTCGCCGTGATGAGCACGCGCACATCGCGATAAAACGCGAGGAAGGCCAGCGAACCGAAGACGTGAAAGTGCGTCTCGATCCTTCCGCCGGTGATGTCGATGAGCAGCGCGGACATCAGCATCTGCGCGGCGGCGATGATGTGGCGCGTGGAGGTGTGACCCGGCTGGCGCAGCCCGAGCCAGACCGGGTAGGCGGTGATGATTCCGCCCAGGAAAACCGCCGCCCACAGGTGCACATGCACGGACGACTCGCGGCCCGCCCACGTGCGCGGGGTGACGATGGCCGCGAGCACGACCGTCGCCAGCCACTGCACGATCATGAATTTGGCGAAAAAGCGGTCGTTGGCCGCGTGAAGCTCCCGGCGGGCGGCGGAGAAGCGCTCGCTGGCGACGCGGCGCTCGGTCTCGCTGAGCAGGGGTGACGCGGTGGCGACGGAACTCATTGGCGCCGGCCCGCGGGAGACGCGGGCGCATCCTGCAAGGCGCATCCGAAAACCGGAGCTGTCGTGATCGCGGACTTTTCGCCGCGCAAGAGCGCCAGGATCGCGCGGCGGCCGCGATTGTCGCCCTCGTGGCCGCGGGCGCCGGTGATGCCGCCGGAAAAAACCCGCGTGCCGTCGCAGGCAAACAGGTAGACCTGGCCCGAAGTCGTGGCGCCAAATCGGGTGGCGAGCCGGCCGTTGCGATCGGCGACGACCTCGACGCCGGGGATCGCGTTCGCGTCGCGCCAGAGGGCGGAGTGATTCCAGCCGTCCGCTTCGCCGTCGGGGTTGAGGAAGCAGACGGCGACGTGCAGCCGGCCGGGGCAAAGCGTCATGATCTTCATGAGCTCGTCGAGGCTGGCGCTCGAGCAACTGCACTGCGGATGCGCGAACATCACGAGATTGCTGCGATCGTGTTCGAACGAAAGCCCGGTGCCGGCGGGCCAGCGATCGGGTGCGAGCGCGGGAGGACCGGGCCGCATTTCGTATTCCGTCAGCGCGCGAAAACCGACGCCCGTCGCGAGCACCCACGCAGAGACGCCGATCACCGCACCCAGATGGCAGGCGCGCGCGGCGGACAGGATCGTGGCGACGGGGGAAAGCACAGCGAAGCAGGACCGGAGAACGGTGGTCCCATCGGCGGGTAGTGCCCGACTTGGGACCGGCAGACGGCGGGGACAGGCAGGATGCAGGCGATCTCGCTCCCTCACTGCAAGCCGAGGAATCGCGTGAGCGCGCGAAGCGCCGGTGCAACCGAATGGCCGCGACGCACGCGGCGCGAAGCGACGCGCAGTTTTTTTGCGGCGCGGTCGGCCTTGGGATCGACGTGGCCGACGAGCTCGAGGCCGGAGAGGATCGGGAGGGCGTAGTAGCCGCGGAGACGTTTGTGCGGCGGGGTATAGACCTCCCACGTGTAGTCGAAATTCCAGAGCGCGGAGGTGACGCGGCGGTCGTAGATCAGCGGGTCGAGCGGGGCGAGCAGCCGCGGCTCCGCGGCGGCCGCAGTTGAAAGTTGGAGGTTGAGAGTTGAGAGTTCGGATGCTGCGGCTTCGAGGAACGGAACGTCGGCGCGAAGGCAGTAGAGCGGCGGACAATTTTCGATCGCGACGGGTTGGATGAGGTCCTCGACGTGCGGGAGCTCGGTGCGTTTCAAGGTGACGAGGCGGCGCTGGCGGAGTTTGAGGACGGCAAGCCAGCGCGCGGTGTCGCTGGCGGGGGGCTCGGGCAGTGCGAGCGTGGCCGCGGGAAGGACGCGTTCTGGCAGATCGTAGAGCCGTCGTGCGCCGTCGCGTGCGGCGATGAGCACGCGGCCGTGGAAAAATAGCTTTTGCAGCACGCGTTTCGCGAGGGTGGCGAAACCCCAGACGTGATGACGCGCGGGGGCGCCGTCGTGGAGGTCCTCCGAGCCGAGCGGACCGCGGGCGGAAAGTTCGGCGAGAATGCGCGGGACGAACGCGCGTTCGCGCGGCGTGAGGCGGCCGGACCACGCGCCCGCGCGACGGGTGCGGGCGTGCATGGCGGCGAGGAGGTGCGGCCAGACTTCGAGGGAAAACGCGACAAGGATTTGCTGCGTGCCGGGCATGTGATGCTCGAAACCGGCGCGGTCCACGGGAGAAAGGCGGGCGGCATCGCCGTGGAGGTGGCGCATCAGGTCGCCTTCGTGGTAGTCGCGCACGCGGTTGCGCAGGATCAGGTCGTGCATGCGACCGCAAACGTTGATCGGATCAATCTGAACGTAGCCGAGATGATTCAGTGCGGAGGCGACGTCCGGAGCCGGATCGTCGAACAACAGGGCGCGCCGCAGGAATCGGCGGGCGCCCAGCGGTGAAATGCGAAGGGCCGGCGGCATCGGATGCCTCATCAGATGAATTCGATCACCGGACTACAATACCAGGCAATGCCGGCGCCGCATGCGCTGGTCCGGCGGGGCGGCGATCAAGACACCGAGGCGGATGCCCAAGCAGTTTTCACGTATTACGTGAAAATTGATCGGAGGAGGGCGGGAGGGCGGTGGGCGGAAAAAAGAAAGGCCGCGACGCACGCGCAGCGACGCGGCCGGTGTTACTTTCAGGAGGGAGAGTGAATCAGGCGTAGGCGATGGCGGGACGGCCA
>DASZPP010000027.1:0-14413 GCA_035549975.1 Opitutus sp. | reverse complement strand
ACACGCTCGTCCAATCCGCCCCGAAGCCTGCATGAATCTTCTGCACCTCGTCCAGCGGCAGTTGGTCGAGCGCCACCGCATTTTTTTCCGCCAGCCGCACGACTGCGCCGACCGCATGATGCGCTTCGCGAAATGCCACGCCCTTCGCCACGAGATAGTCCGCGAGGTCCGTCGCCAGCAGCGCCGGGTCGGCGACCGCCGCGGCGCAGCGCTCGCGGTTCACCGTCGCGCCCGCCAGCGTGCCCGCGAGCACGTCGAGGCAGAGCGCAACCTGGTCGAAGCTGTCGAACACCGGCGGCTTGTCCTCCTGCAGGTCGCGATTGTAGGTCAGCGGCAGGCCCTTCGCGAGCGTCAGCAGCGTGTGCAGGTTGCCCTGCAGCCGCGCCGACTTGCCGCGCAACAGCTCGCACGAGTCCGGATTTTTCTTCTGCGGCATCAGCGACGAGCCGGTGCAGAACGCATCCGGCAGCTCGACGAACTTGAACTCCGCGCTGCTCCACAAAATCAAATCCTCCGCGATCCGCGACGCGTGCACACCGAACAACGCGCACGCCGCTGCAAACTCGATGAACCCGTCGCGGTCCGCCACCGCATCCATCGAGTTCTGCGTCACGCGCGGCCCGCCCTTCGCATCGACAAACCCGAGCTCCTTCGCGACGAACTCGCGATCGATCGGCAGCGTCGTGCCCGCGATCGCGCCCGAGCCGAGCGGGCACCAGTTCGCATGCTCCGCGACATCCGCCAGCCGTGCCCGGTCGCGATCCAGCATCTCGAGCCACGCGAGCAGATGATGCGCGAACAACACCGGCTGCGCCCGCTGCAAATGCGTGTAGCCCGGGATCAGCACGTCGCGATTCGCCTCCGCGAGCGCCAGCAGCGCGCGCTCGGCCGTCGCGAGCTTTTCGCCGAGCACCGCGCACGCGTGCTTGAACCACAGCCGCATGTCCGTCGCCACCTGGTCGTTCCGGCTGCGCGCGGTGTGCAGTTTCGCCGCCGCCGGCACGCGCTTCGTCAGCGCCTGCTCGATGTTCATGTGCACGTCCTCGAGCGACGTGTCCCAGTGAAATTTCCCCGCCTCGATTTCCGCGAGCACCGCATCGAGCCCGTCACGGATCGCATCGCGCTCCGCTTTTGAAATCAACCCGGCATGCGCCAGCATCGCCGCGTGCGCCTTGCTCCCCGCGATGTCGAACGGCGCCAGCCGCCGGTCGAACGAAACCGACTCGCTGAACCGCAGCATCAATTCCGCCGGTCCCGCGCTGAAACGTCCACCCCACGTCGCCTGTGAAGACTTCTTGGCCATGAGCCACGAGAGATCACCGTCCCGCCCGCCCCCGCGCAACGCGAATCTCGCCTCCCCGTCATTCCCAAAAATCCGTTTTAACGGAATCCGCCAAAATCGCCCGGGGCGGCTCCTTGACCGGGCCTCGCCGCGTCACACAGTCGCCGCATGTTTCGTCGCAGCCCTGTGCTTTGCCTGTCGCTCGCATTCGCTGCCTCGGCCGCCGCCGCCGACGCCGATCTCGGCCGCTACGACCGGGTCGAAATCGCCTCGACCAAAACCTCCATCTATCTCGGCACCGTCACGATGACGATGCCGCCGTTCGTCCGCCGCGGTGGCGCCTACGAATCCATCTACACGGCGAGGGTTTTCCCGTTTTTCTTTCTCAACGAAAAAGGCAAAATCGCGATTTCCGTCTCCGACGACGCCCTGCGCCGCCTCGCTCGCGGCGAGCCGATCGATTTCGAAGGCCAGGGCACCGCCCCAAACGGCGACTTCCGCCGGCTCACCGGCCACGCCATCCCGAGCGATGCGAATTCCGGCAAGCTCACCGTCCGCGTCTTCGTCTCGAAGCGCATCCAGCTCATTTTCCACACGACCTATCGGTTTCGGTAGCGCCGCTTCACCGCCGGGTAGCGGCCGCCCTCCGTGCCTGCCGGTTTCCAAGCATCCAACTTCGGCAGGCACGGAAGCCTGCCGCCACAACGACCGCCGATCGCCATCAGCTCGCCCGAAACCGCGCCGTCAGCCCCGCATCCTCGGCATGTCGCGCGACAATCGCCTCATACTCGATCGCCTCGACCGTCCAGCCGCGCGACGCTTCGTAAACCCCCAGCTCCGCGACCGGCACCCTCAGCGCCACCGTCCGCGTTTCGCCTGGCGCGAGCGACACGCGGGCAAACGCCTTCAACTCGCGCTCCGCCCGCTCGAACCGCGAACCGTGCGCCGCGACATAAAGCTGCACGACCTCGTCGCCAGCGACGCGTCCGGAGTTCGTCACATCGGCGGTCACTTCCAGCGTGTCGCCCGCCCCGAGCTTTTCCTTCGCGAGTTTCAGGTTCGCATGCGTGAAGCTCGCGTAGCTCAGCCCGAATCCAAACGGAAACGCTGCGTTCACACCGTCGCGCGCCAGCTTCCGATACCCGTGCCATAGGTCGTAGGTGATGCTCGTCGCCTCGCGATCGAAGAACGGCAAATCCTCCGCCCGCTTCGGAAAAGTGCAGGGCAAACGTCCGCCCGGATTCACTTTTCCAAGCAGCACGTCCGCGAGCGCATGCCCGCCTTCCATGCCCGGATACCACAGCACCACGATCGCCGGCACGCGCTCACGCCACGCCTCCGTGATCACCGCGCTGCCAATCATCAGCACCACGATCGTCCGCGGATTCGCCTTCGCCACCGCCTCGATCAACGCCTCGTCGCGCGGATGCAGCGTCAGCCGCGCTCGATCGCCGCCCGGCGAAAACGCCTCCGCCTGCTGGCTGACGCCCGCGAAAATTTTCTCCGCGACCGGTTTCTCCTCCGGCGTCGGCGCCGGAAACATCGGCGCGAACATCGGGATCATGTCCGGCGGGATGAACTCGCCTTCGTCCTCGTGCGTGAAGCCCGCGATCACGACCGCCGCGTCCGCACCCGCCGCCGCTTTCGCCGCCCGCGCCGGATCGCTGCCATCGTCGAACATCACCGCCTCCTCGCCGAGCGCCGCGCGCAATCCCGCGAGCGGCGTCACCACATACGCCGGCTGCGTGTTGCTCGACCCGCCGTCGCCCGTGTTCGGCTGCGCCGCCAGCCGGCCGATTACCGCGAGCCGCCGCGGATTCCTCAGCGGCAACACCGCCACCCCATCGCCCTCGTAGCCGCGAGCGCCAGCGAGTGGAGCCGCGTCATTCTTCAACAGCACCACGCTCTTCTCCGCCGCCTCGCGCGCGAGTTGCCGATGCTCCGCGCAACCGACGACCTCGCGCGGGTAGTCCGCCGGATTGCGCCCCTGCCCAAATCGCACCTGCTGCCGCAGGATCCGCAGTGCCGCGTCCTCGATCCGCGCCAGCGGCACTTCGCCGCGCTCGACCAGCCCTTTCAACTCGCCGCGGAAATGCATGCCGAACGGCATCTCGATGTCCTGCCCGGCCAGCGCCGTCTTCCGCGCGTCGCGCATCCCGAAAATAAAATCCGTGACCACGAATCCCTCGAAGCCCCACTGCTCCTTCAGAATTCCGGTGAGCAGCGGACGGTTCTGGCCGCACCATTCGCCGTTCACGCTGTTGTAGGCGCTCATCACCGACGCCACGCCGGCATCCACGACCGCCTTGAAATGCGCCAGGTAGATCTCGTGCAGCGCCCGCACATCAATCGTCACGTCCGCCTTGAATCGCGCATTCTCCATCGAGTTCAGCGCGTAATGCTTCACGCAGGCCATGACGTGCCGCTGCACGCCGCGCGCCAGCGCCGCGCCGAGCGCGCCGAGGTGCCGCGGATCCTCGCCATAGGTTTCCTGCGCCCGGCCCCACGCCGGATGCCGCAGCAGGTTGATGCACACGCCGCCGAAAAAATTTCCGCCGAGCGCGCGCAATTCCTTACCGATCACGTCGCCGATCCGCTCCTCGAGCGCCGGGTCCCACGCCGCGCCGCGCGCCATCGAAACGGGAAACGTCGTCGCGCCCTTCATGATGATCCCGCGCGGCCCGTCGACAAACCGCACGCCCGGAATCCCGAGCCGCGGCACCGCGCCCGCCACCCAGGGCCGGCTCGCATAACCGCCCGGTGCCATCATCTCCGCCAACCCCGGCCAGAACGGCGTGTCGCCGTCCATCAGCCCGAGCTTTTCGTCGAGCGTGAGCTGCGCGAGCAATTCGCGGGCCCGCGCGTCGATTTGCGCGGACGCCAGCGTTTGGGTGGTTTCGAGCGCGCCGAACGCGGCGCGCGAGGCGGAAGACGGGGTTTCGGCAGCCATGAAGTGCCGCCATCGTGATTCGTGCCAAGCCGTCTGTCATTCTTTTCCGCAAACCACGACCGCCGGCCGCCGCCGACGAACCGTCGCGGCGAACGCCAGCGAGCCGACCTTCGCGCCAGCCATCGCCGCTGTTACGGCCCGCTGGCGCTCGTCGCTACGGGGCGCGCCCGTTTTCCGGTCGACAATTTCTCTTCGCATCCATTTCCCGGCTGCGCCGACAAACGGTCTTGTCACCCCCGGCCCCGCAACTTCCCCTGACTCCATGCCGCCGCCCCCTGCCCCCGACCGGCTCTCCGTGCGCGAATACGTCGGCTACGCGCTCGGCGACACCGCCTCGAATTTCTTTTTCCAGACCTTCAACATTTTTCTGACGTATTACTACGTCGATGTCTGGGGCATCGCGGCCACGGCCTTGCTCTGGATGTTTCCGATCACGCGGCTGTGGGATGCCGCCATCGACCCGGTCGTGGGCGCGATCGCCGACCGGACGCATAGCCGCTGGGGGCGGTTTCGCCCGTATCTGCTCTGGGGCGCGATTCCCTACGGCATTTGCGGCTACCTGATGTTTGCCGGCCCGCACCTCGGCGCGCATGGCAAACTCGTCTATGCCTACATCACCTACACGCTGATGCTGATGGCCTACTCGGTCATCAACGTCCCCTATTCCTCGCTGCTCGGCGTGATCAGCCCATCGTCGCGCACACGCACCGTCGCCTCGAGCTACCGCTTCGTCGGCGCGTTCGGCGGCGCGCTGCTCATCTCGCTCTTCGTCCGGCCGCTCGTGAAACTGCTCGGCGGCACGAACGAGACCCTCGGCTTCCAATACACCATCGGCCTCTTCGCCGTCGTCTCGATCGGGATGTTCTGGATCACGTTCGCGACGACGCAGGAGCGCGTCACCCCGCCGCCGCACCAAAAAACCGCCTTCTTCGCGGAACTCGGCGAACTCTTCCGCAACGGCCCGTGGGTCGCGCTCCTCTTCGCCTCGATCTTCTCGACCTCGTTCATCGCGCTCCGCTCGGGCAGCACGCTCTTCTATTTCAAATACTGCGCCGGCGACGACGGCACCCCGGTGCTCTTCGGCACGTTTGACCGCAGCACGGTTTTCCTCTCGACCGGCTCGCTCGCGATGATGCTCGGCTGCGGCTGCCTCGGCGTCTTTGCCCGCCGGCTCGACAAGCGCATCCTCGCCGCCGTCCTCTCGCTGCTCACCGGCATCAGCTTCGCCGTCTTTTTCTTCCTGCCTTCCGATCACTTCGGCCTGCTGCTCACGGTCAACGCGATCGGCACGTTCTGCATGGGCCCAACGTCTGCGCTCGTCTGGGCGATGTACGCCGACGTCGCCGACTTCGGCGAATGGAAGTTTCATCGCCGCTCGACCGGCCTCGTTTACTCATCGTCGCTCTTCGCGCTGAAAACCGGCATCATGGTCGGCGGCTTCGTTCTGCCGTGGTTCCTCGCGAGCTTCGGCTTCGTGCGCGACGTGGCGCAAACCGCCACCGCGCTCCTCGGGATCAAGCTCGCCTTCTCGCTCGCCCCCGGTTTCTTCGCCGCGCTCAAGGCCGCCACGCTCCTCGCCTACCCGCTGAAACAATCGCGCGTCGACGAGATCGAGCAGGCCCTCGCCGATCGGCGCGCCTCGCCGGCGGCGCAGCCGGCATAACCCGGACGCCTTGCGGCGGCAGCCGCGGCCTGTGCTGCAACCGAAAGAACACGACCGGCGCCTTTTGGAGTGCGCCAGTCCTCTGGCGCTTTGGATCGAAAGCGGCGGAAGACTGCCGCACTCCAAGTCGAGGCCCGCAGCGCGTTACTTCCCGCGATACGACACCCGCCAGATCTTCCCCTCGGCGTCGTCCGACACGAGCAGCGACCCGTCGTGCGCCACCGTCACGCCCACCGGCCGGCCCCACACGGCGCCGTCGTTCACGACGAAGCCCGTCATGAAATCCACGTAGTCGCCCGTCGCCACGCCGTTCACCAGCCGCACGCGCACAATCTTGCTGCCCGTGCGCCCGGTGCGGTTCCACGAACCGTGCAGCGCCACGAAAATCTGCCCGCGATACTCCGCCGGAAACGCCGACGGCCCGCTCGCGTCCTGCGGATAAAACGTCAGGCACAGCGACGCCGAGTGCGCCTGCTCCGGCACATCCGGCACGATCGCCCTGCCCGCGAGGTCCGGCCGTTCGCCGGCGAGCCGCGGCTCCTCGTGGCTGCCCATGTAATACCACGGCCAGCCGTAATACCCGCCCTCCTCGATGTGCGTCACGTAGTCCGGCACGAGGTCGTCGCCGAGCCCGTCGCGCTCGTTCGTCGACACCCAGACTTTGCCCGTGCCCGGCTGCACCGCGAGCCCGACGGGGTTGCGGATGCCGGTCGCATACGCGCGCAAGTCGTGCCCGAGCGGATCCGCCACGAGCACGTTCGCGCGGTTCCGCTCGCTGCCCCACGCCGCACCCAATGCGTGCGCCCCGGCCCACGCGCGAATTTCCTCCGGCGACTTCTTCTCCATGCCTTCTGCGACATTCGAACCCGATCCGACCGAGATGAACATCCGCTTCCCATCGAGCGAAAACGCCACGTCGCGCGTCGTGTGCCCGCCGGTCGTGTCCGCCAGCTTCGGCACGATCGTCTCCGCCGCGCCGCGCGCCTTCAGGTCGCCACTCCGATACGGAATCCGCACCACCGAGTTCAGGTTCCCGACATAAATCCACTCTGGATTGTGCTGCGGATAAAACGCGATCCCGAACGCCCCTTGCAGCCCGTCCGCGAACACTTGGTTCACCTCCGGCGCCTCCGCACCGTCCGCCATCCGTATCACGCGAATCCGGCTTTCGCGCGTCTCCGCGACAAAAACGTCGCCGTTCGGCGCCGTGCGCATCAACCGCGGCCCGGACAATCCCGAGGCGAACAACTTCACCTCGAATCCCTCCGGCACCGAAAGGTGCGCGCCTTCGGGCTGTTTCACGTTTTTGGGCGAATTGCCGGCCGACTTCGTGGCAAACGGCGGCGGCAGCTCATCGAGGCGAATCCGATGCGTCACGCCGGGCGCATCGTTTTCCCAATCTCCCGCCGTGCGCCCGTGCGCTGCCGCAGCGGCCGGCTCGGCCGCTGGCGCCGCCGCCGGCTTGAGCGTCGCGAGAAACGCCACGATGTCCGCCCGGTCGTCCGCGCTGGCCACCGTCACCGGCATGTTCGTCCCCGGCACCATCGCCGCCGGACCGGACAGGAATCGTTTCAAATTTTCCGTCGTCCAGGTGAGGTGGGAATTCGCCAGCGCCTGCGAGTAGCCGAAATCGCTTCGCGATCCCGCCTGCCGCCCGACCACGCCCGCGAGCATCGGACCTTGGCCCGTCGGCCGCGAGTCGAGCCCGGTGGCGTGGCACAGCGCGCAATTCTGCTGGAACAACTGTTTGCCGCGATCGGCGTCGCCCGCGAGGGACGCTTGCGCAGGCGCGTGGTTCGCCGCGCTCAAAATAAGAATCGCAGCCGTGACGGCTGGAAAAGGGAGAAACTGAGGACGCATGGGAGAGGAAGGGTTGGAAGCTTGCAATGAAGAGGGCAGCAGGCTCGCAGCGTGACGCACGAGCCCGGAAAAGTGACCGCCAAATATTTCCGCCGCAAGTCATCCGCCTCCGACCTCCGCGCTTGAGCGACTCGCGCTCATGCCACAAACCACTGACATGCCCGTCTCCGCCCCTGTGATCCGCAACCCCATCCTCCCCGGCTTCAACCCTGACCCCTCGATCCTCCGCGTCGGCGATGACTACTACATCGCGACGTCGACGTTCGAGTGGTTTCCCGGCGTGCAAATCCACCACTCGCGCGACCTCGTCCACTGGCGCCTCCTCACGCGTCCACTCGTCCGTCCCAGCCAGCTCAACATGCTCGGCGATCCCGATTCGTGTGGCATCTGGGCGCCGTGCCTCACGCACGCCGACGGAAAATTCTGGCTCATCTACACCGACGTGAAGCGCTACGGCCGCACGACCGTCGGCGGCGCGAGCGGCGCCTCGCTGCGCGATTTCCACAACTACCTCGTCACCGCCGACCGCATCGACGGCGAGTGGTCCGATCCCGTTTACCTCAACAGCAGCGGCTTCGACCCGTCGCTCTTTCACAACGACGACGGCAAAAAATATCTGGTGAACATGCTCTGGGATCACCGCCCCGGCCAGAATCGTTTCGCGGGCATCGCGCTTCAGGAATACTCCGTCGCCGAACGCCGCCTCGTCGGCCCGCGCCACAACATCTTCAAGGGCACGCCGCTCGCCCTCACCGAAGGCCCGCACCTCTACAAACGCGGCGGTTATTACTATCTGCTCACCGCCGAGGGTGGCACGATGTGGAATCACGCCGTCACCTTCGCCCGCTCGCGCGCCCTGCTCGGCCCCTACGAGCTTCACCCCGACGTCCACATCCTCAGCGCCCGCCACCGTCCCGACGCGCCGCTGCAACGCGCCGGCCACGCCGACCTCGTCGAAACCCAGAGCGGCGAAACCTATATGGTCTATCTCTGCGGCCGCCCGCTCCCGAACCGCGGCCGCTGCGTGCTCGGCCGCGAGACCGCGATCATCCGCATGCGCTGGGACGCCGACGGCTGGCTCCGCACCGCCGACACCGACGGCATTCCCGCCCTCGAAGTCCCCGCGCCCGAAAATTGTAGAGCGGGGTCTCCCGACCCCGCCAAATTTGGAAGACCGCCAGAAACACCAGCGGCCGGATCAGGAGATCCCGCCCTACATCCGGACACACCCTCCCGCCACGACTTCGATTCGCCGCAGCTTCCGCTCGATTTCCAGTGGCTCCGCACGCCGTGGCCCGACGAACTTTTCTCGCTCACCGCGCGTCCCGGCCACCTGCGTCTCTTCGGCCGCGAAACGATCGGCAGCCTTTTCAAGCAGTCACTCGTCGCCCGCCGCCAGCAGGCGTTCTGCTACAGCGCCGCGACGGTCGTCGACTTCGAGCCGCAGCACTTCCAGCAACTCGCCGGCCTCGTCTGCTATTACAACGCTGCGAAGTTCCACTACCTTCACGTCACGCACGACGAATCCATCGGCAAACACCTCCGCGTGATGTCCGCGCTGCCCGACAGCCCGCAGGCCGATGCGTTCACGCCACCGGTCCCGCTTCCGGCCGGCCACCGCGTTCATCTCCGCGTCGAAGTCGATTTCGAGCGCCTTCGCTTCGCCTACCGTGTCGAGGGCCTCGAGGCCGCCGACGCATGGCACTGGCTCCCGCAGCAATTCGACGCCAGCATCCTCTCCGACGAAGCCACCGCACCCGGCCTGCCGAATTTCACCGGCGCCTTCGTCGGCCTCGCCTGCCAGGATCACTCCGGCGCCGGCCACCCCGCCGACTTCGATTTCTTCGACTACCGCGAGCGCCCCTACCGCGTGGATCCGTTCGCCATCCCCGCCTGACGCACTGCAAGCCGTGGCCGCGAGCGTGAGCGAGGGGTCCAGAGAATCCACTCGGTCACGCTCGCGGCTACGAATCCGACCGTCCCGGGTTTTACAGCTGCCGGGTGACCGATGGCTCGCGTTCGCATTTGTGTTTTTGCCACATCCGCCAAGACTCTCCGTTCCTACCCTCTCCCCATGAACAAGCTCCACTCACTCGCAGTGCTCGCGGGCGCCGTTTTCGCCGCCTCGCTTTCCGCCCAGAACGCTCCCGCTCCCAAAATCGAATTTCCCGCGCCCAGCCCCTCCGCCACCGTCAAGGAGCGCGTCGGCATCACCGACATCGAGGTCAACTACTCGCGACCGAGCATGCGCGGCCGCGAAATCTTCGGCGGCCTCGTGCCCTACGGCGAGGTCTGGCGCACCGGCGCGAACACCGCCACGAAGGTCACCTTCAGCACCGACGTGAAATTCGGCGGCGCCGCCGTGCCCGCGGGTTCCTACGCGCTTTACTCGATTCCGACACCCGACCAGTGGACCGTCATCCTGAGCAAGGTCACCGGCGAATGGGGCGCCTACCAATACGATCCGAAGGACGACCTCGTTCGCGTCACCGTCAAGCCCGAGGCCTACCCGCGTCACATCGAAACGTTCACGATCGGGCTCGCCAACCTCGACCACGAGTCCAGCGCGACACTCTTCCTCCTGTGGGACAACGTGCTCGTGCCGGTGAAAATCGAGACCGACCTCGTCGGCATGCTCCAGCCGAAGATCGAGGCCGCGATGGGCACCGACCTCGCCAAGAAAATCGCGTTTCCCGCCGCGATGTTTTACTACGAGAACAACCTCGACCTGAAGAAGGCCGCCGGGTGGATGGACGCCGCCATCGCCGCCAACCCCAACGCCTACTACATGATCTACCGCAAGGGCCTGATCCTCGCCAAGGCCGGCGACAAGGCCGGCGCGCTCGCCGCCGCCAACCAGTCGCTCGCGATGGCCGAAAAGGACAACAGCCCCGCCGGCCCGGAATATGTCCGGCTCAACCGCGCTCTCATCTCGACGCTGCAGTAGCGCGGCCCATTCTCGTCGGTTCCCGCGGTAGCGGCCGTCGTCCCGACGGCCATCCATTCGGTGGCGGTCAGGACGACCGCCGCTGCCTCGTTGCCTGGCGCCGGCCGGAAGCCCGCGCCACTTTCGCGCAACTCTTCATCCCCGCCCGCGTCTCGCGCTCCGTCATGAAAACCCTCCGCCCCCTCGTCCTGACCGCCGCATTCGCTGCGACCTCGCTCGTCGCCCAGCCCGCCAAGCACGCCCACTCCACCGGCGGCCATAGCCCCCACGAAACCACCAGCGCCGTCATCGGCGACCGTCGCACCGGTGACCGCGTCACCGTGACCTACGGCCGCCCGTTCACCGCCGATCCGAAGACCGGCGAACCGCGCAAGATCTGGGGCGCGCTCGTCCCGTGGGACCAGCCCTGGCGGCTCGGCGCCGACGAAGCCACGCTCCTCATCACGCAACAACCGATCGTGTTCGGCGAGACCACCATCCCGGCCGGCGCCTACACCCTGTATCTCACCCCCTCGGAAAACAGCCCGACGAAGCTCGTCTTCAGCACGAACCTCGGCAAATGGGGCATCCCGGTCGACACCCAGCACGATTTCGCCAGCGTCGCGATGACCAAGTCCGCCCTCGGCGAACCCGTCAACGAACTCACGATCAACGTCGAGAACGACAAGGCCGCCGGCGGCGGCGTGCTCCGCATCAAGTGGGAGTCGACCGAATTCTCCGCGCCGTTCACGGTCGCGAAATAATTTCCACCGCATGCGTCCCGCCCGTTTCGCCGCGTCGCTTTTCCCCCGATGGAGTCGCGGCGCCCCCGCCGCGCTGTTGTCCCGGAAGGATGATCTTTCCTTCGGCGCGACAGCGCCGGTAGGGACGGCTCTCCGAGCCGTCCGCAACCCGCGGCGGGTGCCGCACCTGTCGCAATTCATCTTGCTCGGACTGCTGACGTCTTTCGCCCATGCCGGTCCGCCTGTCGAAAACGTGACTGCGATCGAACACGACCTCCGCAGCTTTCGCTCGCTCGGCACCGTCCTCTACGTCGCCGCCCATCCCGACGACGAGAACACCGAATTCATCGCCGCCATGGCCCGCGGCCGCGGCTACCGCACGGGCTACCTCTCGCTCACCCGCGGCGACGGCGGCCAGAACGAACTCGGCCCCGACTTCGGCGAAAAACTCGGCGTCCTCCGCACGCAGGAACTCCTCGCCGCCCGCCGCATCGACGGCGGCCAACAGTTTTTCACCCGCGCCATCGATTTCGGTTTCTCGAAAACCCCCGAGGAAACGCTCCGTTTCTGGGGTCACGACCAAATCCTCGCCGACGTCGTGCGTGTCATCCGCACCTTCCGCCCCGACGTCATCGTCACGCGTTTTCCGATTCCACCCGGCAGCGGCGGACACGGCCACCACACCGCTTCCGCCATCCTCGCCGTCGAAGCCTTCAAGCGCGCCGGCGACCCGAAAGCCTTCCCTGATCAAATCGCGCAAGGTCTCCAACCGTGGCAGCCGAAACGGATTTTCTGGAACGTCTTCAGTTGGGGCGGCCGTCGCAACACCCAGGGCCTGACCGGCGCGACCGTGCAGGTCGACATCGGCGGCGACGATCCCGTGACCGGCGAAGCCTTCGGCACGATCGCGAATCGCAGCCGCGGCATGCACAAGACCCAGGGCCTCGGCGGCCTCGCCAACCGCACCGCCAGCGGCCCGAACGTCCAGGAGTTCATGCTCCTCGGCGGCGCGCCCGCCGAACACGATATCATGGACGGCGTCGACACCGCGTGGAGCCGCATCCCCGGCGCCGCCGAAATCGGCCCGCTGGCCGACAACCTCCTCGCCCGATTCGATCCGCAAAATCCCTCGGCCAGCGTCCCCGCGATCCTCGCCGTCCGCGCCAAACTCGCGGCGCTTCCCCACAGTCCGCTCCTCGATGACAAGCGCGCCCAGCTCGATCGGATCCTCCAGGCCTGCCTCGGCCTCGAAGTCGAGACGACGCTCGCGCACGCCGACATCGTCCCCGGCGAAGCCTTCGCGCTTCACTCCGCCGCGGTCGTCCACTCCGACATCCCCGTCAAATGGCTCGCCAGCAGGGCGGGTCTCAGACCCGCCTCACCTTCCGCCTCGGAACATTCCGACGCCTCCGCCGTCACTCTCACCCGCGACCAGTCCGCGACGCGCGACTCGTCAGCCACGCTTCCCACCGACGCGTCTCTCACCCAGCCCTACTGGCTCGAAGCGCCGCCGGAAAGCCCCGGGCTCTATTCCGCCGACCCGAAATTGATCGGTCGTCCCGAAAATCCTCCGCCATTCCCCGTCGAACAGGTTTTCGAAATCGGCGGACAGCCGCTCGTCATCACCACGATTCCAACCGCCGGCGAAACGCGGCGTCCGCTCGAAGTCGTCGGCCCGGTTTCACTGCACTGGTCCTCGCCGCTCGAGTTGCTCGCGCCCGGCGCCACCACGACTGCCACCCTCGAGCTCACTGCCGCGCGCCGCAACGTCACCGGCACGCTGCGCGTCGAGGCCGCCGACGGCTGGAAGATTTCCCCCGCCGCCCGGCCCTTCCGCCTCGGCGCCGCCGGCTCGCGCACGCCCTTCACGTTCACGATCACCGCGCCCGCCGGTGCCGCCGGCGCCGAGATTTCCATTCGCGCCGCGATCGGGCCACGTCGTTATCATCGCGACCACCTGGAGCTGACCTACCGCCATCTGCCGGTTCAGCTCCTGCAGCCCTCCGCATTGCTGCACGTCGTCGCGCTCGATGTCGCCGTCCGCGCGAAAAAAGTCGGCTACATCCCCGGCGCCGGCGACGACACCGTCGCCGCCCTGCGCCTGCTCGGCTGCGAGGACACCGAACTCGACACCGCGACCCTCGACGCGGGAAAATTGCAGGGCTTCGACGCCGTCGTCCTCGGCGTCCGCGCGTTCAACGAAAACAAGCACCTCGCCGCCGCGTTCCCCGCGCTGCTCGATTACGTCAGGAGCGGCGGCACGGTCATCGCGCAATACAACCGCCCGGGTCGCGAACTCGCTTCGCAGCCGCTCGGGCCCTACCCGCTTTCGATCGACGGCCCCGCGCCGCAGCTCCGCGTCACCGACGAAACCGCACCTGTCACTTTCCTCGCGCCGGATCACCCTGCGCTCAACACGCCGAACAAGATCACCGCCGCCGACTTCGCCGGCTGGGTCCAGGAACGCGGCGCATATTATCCGAGCAGTTGGGACGAGGCGCACTACACGGCGATCCTCGCGATGAGCGATCCCGGCGAGGCGCCGCTGAAGAGCAGCCTCCTCGTCGCCGGCTACGGCCGCGGCCATTTCGTCTACACCGGCCTGTCGTTCTTCCGCCAGCTCCCGGCCGGCACGCCCGGCGCCTACCGCCTCCTCGCGAATCTGCTTTCGCTCGGGAAATGACGCCGCCCGCTTCGCCCGCCGACGATGGAGGCGGGGTGCCCTCACCCCGCGACGCCGGCTCCGTCGCGGACCAGGGCGTCCGCGCTCCAATCCCTGACGCCTCCACCGGCCTGCCCGGCTTCCGTTCGTGGCGCGCCGTCTATGTCGTCGTGCTCGGCATCTTCGTCCTCTGGGTCGTGCTCCTCGCCTGGCTCACCGCGCATTACTCATGAACACGAGCGCGCCTCGTCCCATCGCCGAAGTAGCGGCAGGCCTCCGTGCCTGCCGGCCACGCACGCTGAAAACCGGCAGGCACGGAGGCCTGCC
>DASZPP010000026.1:0-2947 GCA_035549975.1 Opitutus sp. | reverse complement strand
GTACCCGGGCGAGGTTGACGATGAGCGAACGATCGACGCGCAGGAAGCCCGGCTCCGGCAGCTGCGCGGCCCAGGAATTGATGCCGCGTTTCACGAACATGGGCGTCTCGCTCGACAGAAAAACGCGGCTGTAGTGGCCGTCGGCGGCGACGGCGGCGATCTCGGCGAGCGCCACACGGCGGATGCGGTCGCCGGATTGGAGGATGAGCGTCTCGTCGGAGGCAAGGGGCGGGCCGGCGAAGGGCGGGGCGGAGTGGTGTCCGCTGCGCACGCGGTCGAGCGCGGCGGCGAGGCGTTCCGGCGAGATCGGCTTCAGCAGATAATCGATGGCGCTCACCTCGAACGCGCGGACGGCGAACACGTCATGTGCAGTGGTGAACACGATGGCGGGCGGGGGCGAGGGGAGCAGCGGGAGCAAATCGAAGCCGGAATCCGGCGGCATCTGGACGTCGAGAAGGACGAGGGCGGGATGCTCCAGGGCCGCGATCGCCGCCGCCTCGCGCACGGTGGCGGCCTCCCCGACGACGGCGATTTCCGGGTGGGTGGCGAGGAGCGAGCGCAGCCGCTTCCGCGCGAGGCGTTCGTCGTCGACGATGAGCGTGCGCACCGACAGTTTCATGCGGAACGCGCGCCGGCGACGGGCACGTGCAGATCGACGCGCACGATGCTGTCGGGAAAGGAAATCTCCACGCGGCCATCCGGTCCGCAGAGCAGCGCGAGGCGACGGCGGAGGTTGTTGAGGCCGATGCCGGTCGAGCGGGTCAAGGTGGGATCGGGTTCGATCCACCGGCCGGAGTTTTCGACGAAGGCGTTGATCCGCCCGTCGCTGACGGTGGCGCCGACGCGAATTCGCAGGTGCGTGGGGCTGGTCTGCAGGCCGTATTTGATCGCATTTTCCACGAGCGGCAGGAGGAGCGAGGTCGGGACCGTCGCCTCGCGCGCCACGGGGCTGACATCGACCTGCCAGTCGAGCCGCTCCTCGAAACGGGAGCGTTCGACCTTCAGGTAGTTTTCGATGGCGTCGATCTCGGCGCCGAGCGGGCCGAGGTGCTCGTGCTGGCGGAGCGAAAAGCGCAGCAGGTCGGAGAGGCTGAGCGTGATGGCCTTCACGCGGGCGGGATTGTCGTCGGCCTCGGCGAGGATGGAGTTGAGGGCGTTGAAGAGAAAGTGGGGGTTGAGCTGGGCACGGAGGGACTTGAGCTCGGCATCGCGCGCAGCGATCTCAGCGCGCGTCAGCCGGAGGTCGCGGTCGCGGAGCTCGAAAAAGAACTTGAGCGAAAGGTAGATTGCGCTCCAGCCACCGTAGACAAGGGTGCGTCCGATGGAGGCGGCCAGCTGGAGCGTGCGCTGGGTGGTGGGCACGACCTGGATTTGAAGCAGCGTGCGCGCGGCCTGACTGGTCCCCAGGTCGACGGCCATGGCGAGCAGGGAAAGCCCCAGCACCGCGGCGCCGTGGCGCCAGAGCGAAAAGGAGTCCCAGCGCCAGTGCCGGTAGATGCCGGCGAGGCCAAGGGTGAGGGCAAAGCCGACCGCCTGCCGAAAGAGCCCGTTGAACAAGGCGGCCGCCGGGCTTTGGACGACGAGCAGGTTGACCGTCAGGAAGGCCGCGGTGAGCGCGAGCCAGCCGCCGATCTGGAGGCTCCAGAAGATCTTCCGATGCGCGGCACTCGGGCTGAGCATGGCGCAAGGATCGGCGAAGCCGGCGCGAGGGGGCGACACGGAAATGGGACGCGGTGGCAGATTCGTGACGGCGGGAGCCGGTTTCGTGAAATCGGAGTGCGAGTGGCCGTTGAACGATCCGCCCACGGAAGGCGTGGCGCGCGGGCCAATGAATTTTTGGTGGCGGGACTTTACGCCCCGACCGATTTGGGAGAAAGGTCGGGGCATAGAGACCCTGTCACAGTCGAGCGAAAATCAGGCGCCGGCGCCCCCGAGCTACTGGCTGACGCGGTTCGCGATTCTGCGGCTGCTCGGGTTCGTGTATCTCGTCGCGTTTCTCGTGGCGGCGAACCAGATCGTGCCGCTGATCGGTGCGCACGGGTTGCTGCCGGTGGACGCGTTTTTCGAACGCGTGCGAGCGACGCTCGGCTCCGAGGCGGTGGGATTTGCCCGGTTGCCGACGTTGTTCTGGTTCGCGCATTCGGATGGAGCGCTGCTGACGGCGGCGTGGCTGGGCGCAGCGATCTCGGCGGTGGTTTTCGCGGGCTATGCGAACGCGCTGATGATGGCGGCGCTCTGGGTGCTTTATCTGTCGTTCGTGCACGCAGGGGAGGACTGGTATGGCTATGGCTGGGAGATCCAGCTCTGCGAAACGGGTTTCCTGGCGATCTTCCTGTGTCCGCTGCTTGATGCGCGGCCGTTTCCGCAACGCCCGCCGCCGGGGCCGGTGATCTGGCTGTTTCGCTGGTTGATCTTCCGGATCATGCTTGGCGCGGGGTTGATCAAGCTGCGCGGCGACGAGAGCTGGCGGAATCTGACGGCGCTGTTCTATCACTTCGAGACGCAGCCGCTGCCGGGACCGCTCAGCCGGTGGTTTCATTTTCTGCCGCGGGTCGTGCTGAAGGCGGGCGTGGTGTTCAACTTCGTCGCGGAACTTGCGGCGCCGTGGGCGGTGTTCGCGCCGCGGTTCTGGCGGCATCTGGGGGGCGCGATCATGGTCGCGTTGCAGGTGGTGCTGATTTTCAGCGGGAACCTGTCGTTCCTGAACTGGCTGACGCTGGTGCCGGCGCTGGCGTATTTCGACGACTGCCTGTGGGCGAAACTGCTGCCGCGCGTGCTGGTGCGGCGCGCGGCGGCCGCGGCGGCCTGCGCGGAGCCGAGCCGCGCGATGACGCGGACGGCGTGGGGCGTGGCGGTGCTGGTGGCCGTGCTCAGCGTGCAACCGGTCGTGAACCTGCTGTCGCCGCACCAGATCATGAACACCTCGTTCGATCCGCTCGAACTGGTG
>DASZPP010000025.1:0-9411 GCA_035549975.1 Opitutus sp. | reverse complement strand
GAAATCAAACCATGAAATATCTCCCGTGGGCGGCGGTCGCCCTGTTCGGCTTCGGATCGATCGCGCGCGGCGACGACGCGCTCATCCTGAACGAGCAGGAATACCTCGAAATGCCGGGCCTCAACGTGATGCTCGCGCACGATTTCTACCCGGAGGGGCACCAGGGCGGTGTCGGCATCATCCAGAACGGCGAGCGCGTGGCGACGAACGGCGACCTGCGGCTCGAGCCGACGCCGGGCCAATGGCAGCCGACGCCGGCGGTGGGGAAGCGGCAGGTCGATCGCGCGGCGCAGGAGATCAGTGTGCGGATGAGTTACCCGGACGAAAAGAACGACCGGAAGGGTTTCAACCCGATCAGCTATCCCGACCTGAAGATGAGCTACGCGGTCCGCGTGAGGCCGGACGGAAAGGCGTTTCGCATCGTTGTCGATCTCGATCAGCCGTTGCCCGCCGATTGGGTGGGCAAGGTCGGGTTCAACCTGGAGCTGTTTCCCGGCATTCTCTTCGGAAAATCATTTTCGATCGGCGATCAGTTCGGAATTTTTCCGCGGCAGGCGGACGGACCGGGTGAGATGACGGATGGCGACTATGAACTGGCGGCCTTCGGACGCGGGAGAAAATTGGTCATCGCGCCGGAATCGGACCGCCAGCGGATGACGATCGAAGCCGTGCGCGGCGGCGAACTCGTGCTGCTCGACGGCCGTGCGCAGCACAACAACGGCTGGTTTGTCGTGCGCGCGCTGGTGCCGGCCGCTGCGACGAAGGGGGCGATCGAATGGCTCGTGTCGCCCCACGCGATTCCCGACTGGAAATCGGCGCCGGTGATCCAGGTTTCACAGGTCGGCTACCAGCCGCGGCAGGAGAAGATCGCGGTGATCGAGCTCGATCGCAACGATCGCGACATCAAGCCGGTCTCCCTGTACCGCGCGAGGGACGACGGCGGCGGCCTCGAGAAAGTGCTCGAGCAACCGGCGAAGGATTGGGGGCGCTTCCTGCGTTATCACGATCTTCAATTCGATTTCAGCCGGATCGAGCGGCCGGGAATGTATGTGATCGGCTACGGCGACGAACGGTCGAATGCATTTCAAATCAGCGGCCGCGTTTACGAGCGGCACGTGTGGCAGCCGACGGTCGAGGTTTTCCTGCCGGTGCAGATGTGCCACATGCGCGTGAACGACCGCTATCGCGTGTGGCACGGCGTGTGTCACATCGACGACGCGCTGATGGCGCCGCCGAACCACAATCATTTCGACGGCTACGCGCAGGGCCCGTCGACCTTGACGACGTTCCACGGCGGCGACCACGTGCCCGGCCTCGACCGGGGTGGCTGGCACGACGCCGGCGACTACGACCTGCGGATCGAGTCGCAGGCGGACACGGTGCATGGCCTGGCGCTGGCCTGGGAGTTGTTTCACCCGACCCTCGACGACACGACCATCGACGAAACGCAGCGCATCGCCGAGCTCCACCGGCCGGATGGGAAACCCGACATCCTGCAGCAGATCGAGCACGGCGTCCTTTCGATCGTCGGCGGCTACCATGCGATGGGCCGGCTTTACCGCGGGATGCAGGACGCGTCCCTGCACCAATACACGCACCTGGGCGATGCGCGCGACATGACGGACAACCGGGTTTTCCACGACACGGACGGCCTGGCGATCAATGCGCTGGCCAAAGCCGCGGTGAACGGTTCGCAGGCGGAGCCGCCGACGGGGCTGGCGCCGCTGGGCTCCGACGGCTCGGCGGACGACCGCTGGGTGTTCACCGAGGAGAATCCGATGCACGAGCTCCAGACGGCGGCGGCGCTCGCGGCGGCCTCGCGCGTGTTGAAAGGGTTCGACGATCCGCTCGCGGCCGACTGCCTGAAGATCGCGCAGGAGCTGTGGGCGAACACGAAGGCCGATCGTTTTCCGCTGCTGCGCGTCGAGCCGGCGATCGAACTGCTGCAGGCGACCGGCGCGTCGGAGTATGCGAACGCGATTGTCGGGCTCGCGGATGAAATCACGTCGACGAAGGAGCGGTCGTTTGGCCGGTATCGGATGGATCCGGCGATTCCGGCCGCCCTGGGGGCGCGCTCGCTGCTGCTGATCCACGATGCGGTCTATCGCGCAAAGGTGATGGCATCCCTGCGCGCCTATCGAAAAACGCTCGACCGGCTCGAAGCGGAGACGCCCTACGGGTTGCCCTACAAGCCGCAGATTTGGGGCGCGGGCTGGGAGATCGAGTGGTTCGGCGTGCAGCAATTCTGGTTGCACGCGGCGGCGCCGGATTTGTTTCCGGCGGATGGCGTGTTTCGCGCGCTGAATTTCGTGCTCGGCTGTCACCCGGGCGCCAACAACGCGTCGTTCGTTTCGGGCGTCGGCGCGAAGTCGATGATCCCGGCCTATGGTGCAAACCGCGCCGACTGGTCCTACATCCCCGGCGGAATCGCGTCCGGCACCGCGCTGATCCGGCCGGATTTCGCCGAATTGCTGGAGTGGCCGTATCTCTGGCAGCAGGGCGAATACTGTCTCGGTTATCCGACGTCGGATTATGTCTTTCTCGTGCTGGCGGCGGACCGTATGTTCAAGGGCACGTGAAAGCGCGCTTCCTGCCCATCACCTTGTTCGCATGCGCGGTCGTCTCGGCCGCGGCGGCCGAAACGAAATCGGGCTGGGCTGCGACCACGTGGAACGGAGAGCGCGCCTACGCGGCCACCTCCGGCGCGTGGAGGGCGATCGTATCGATCGACCGCGGGCGCCTGATCTATTTTGGCGCAGCGAACGAGGACCGGAATCTGCTCTTCGCGCCGCCGAAGCGGGACACGCCGATGGGCTGGGGCGGACATCGAGTCTGGTGCGGGCCGCAGGAGCTCTGGCCCGGCGGCTGGCCGCCGCCCGAGGCATGGGAGCATAGCGCGCCGGCAAACGTGAAGGCTGAGGGTGCGCGCCTCGAATTGAAGATGCCGGACTCGCCGGATGGCTGGCCGAACATCACGCGCGAATATTTTTGGACGGACGGCGCGCTGCACTGCCGCGTGAAATTGACCGGCGGCACCCGCGACGCCCAAATCATCCAGATCCTGCAGGTCCCGGCCTCGGCGGAAGCGACCGTGCAGGCGGCGGCGAGCCCGAAGGCGGTGCGCGGTTATGTGCAGGTGCACCTCGGACGTCACCCGAGTCCGCGCTACGAATTCCCCGCGGCGCCGCAGGTCGCGGCCGACGGCGGGTCGCTGCGGATCAAGTTTGCGGGCACGGTGGAGAAGCTGGGCTTCGACCCGCAGCCGCTGCACGCCCGAATCGGCGGCACGGCTCTGACCATCTCACGTGGCGTAGGGGAGGGGGCCGTCGTGTCCACACCGGACGACGGCTACATGACGCAGGTTTATTTCGGCTCGTCGCAGGCCGCGCTCATCGAGCTCGAACAGCTTTCGCCGCTTTGGCGGGCGGGCGACCCGGCGGAGTTTGACCTGGTAATCAGCGTGCAACCTGCGGGATCGGCTGACGATTGACGCACACGGGGGCAAACTTCATATCCCAACTCGTCTTGCGATGAATCGAATTCGCGCATTCGCCCTTGCCGCGCTGATGTTCATGCTGGCCGGGTCGTCGCGTGCGGTGGTTGTGGCGGGCGGCACGGGCGGCGAACAAACCAGCGATCCGGGTGGCGGTTTTCCGTTCACGAACGTCGGTTCGGTCAAGGGCGCCAGCGGGGTCTATCTCGGTGACTTCGCCGGGAAATACTGGGTGCTCACCGCGTCGCACGTCGTCGGCAGCGGCGCATCGCTGGGCAACATCACGCTTGGCGGCACCAGTTATTCGTTTGTGCCGGGCTCGGGGGTCGTCATTCGCAACAGCGACAAGTCGACGACGGATTTGACCCTGTTCCAGATCGCGACGGATCCGGGGCTGCCCAATCTGACGCTCGCGAGTGTGGCGCCCGCGACGGGAACGACGGTGTGGCTCGTGGGCTATGGGTTGCGCGAGACCGGCAGCGAACGTTTTTGGAATGTGACCGGCAGCGGCAGCGAAACCGCCTGGAACTCGCTGCCCAATGCCACGGGCGCGAATGCCGCCGGCTACGCAATCGCCAACGGTGGCACCGAACGCTATGGCGGTTCGGTGCTGGTCGATCCGTCCACGCTCAGCCTGGCAAGCAACTACGATATCGGAACCGGACAGACCCGGGCGCTGATGACGGAGTTTCAGCCGACCATCGGTTACGCGCAGGCGGCTTCGGGCGATTCGGGCGGGGCGTTGTTTTACGACACGAGCGGGGGCTGGGAACTGGCGGGCATACTCGGAGCGGTCACGACGTTCACCAATCAGCCGTCGAACACGTCGGTTTTTGGACAAACGACCTATGCGGGGGACGTCGGGTTTTATTCGGCGACGATCCTGACTGCGATTCCCGAACCGGCCGTCACCCAGATTCTGCTGGCGCTGGCGGGCGGCGGGCTTGTCTCGGTGCGACGGATTCGGCGGCGTCGCCGCGCCGGGTGAAGGCGGCTCACCAATGCGCGTATTCGCCGTGCGGGAGGGCGCGGGCGAACTCGACGAGTAGTTTCACGCAGCGCTCCACGTCCTCGAGGTCGACGACTTCGCTCGGCGTGTGCATGTAGCGCAGCGGAATGCTCACGAGTCCGGTGGCGACGCCGCCGCGGGCCATCTGGATCGCGCGGGCGTCCGTGCCGGTTGGGCGCGGATCAGCTTCGAATTGGAAGGGGATCTTCGCTTTCTTCGCCGCGGCGTGCAGGCGCTCGAAAATCTTGGGGTTGATGTTCGCGCCGCGGCAAAGGATCGGGCCGCCGCCGAGCCTGGTCTCGCCGTATTTCCGCTGGTCGCAGTCGGGATGATCGGTGGCATGCCCGACGTCGATCGCGACGGCGATGTGCGGATTCACCGCGTAGGCGGCGGTGGTGGCGCCGCGCACGCCGATCTCCTCCTGCGAAGTCGCGACGGACACGACTTTCGCGGCGAGCTTCTGTTTGTCGCGGGCGAGGCGGATCAGCGTTTCGCCGACGATGTAGGCGCCGACCTTGTTGTCGAACGCGCGCGCGGTGCCGATGCTGCCGTTGAAGAGTTCGAACTCGTGGTCGTAGGTCGCGACGTCGCCGATCGCCACGCGCTCGAGCGCCTCCTTCTTGGATCGCACGCCAATGTCGATCCAGATCTCGTGGCGCTTCGGCACCTTTTTGCGGTCATCCTCGTCCATGAGATGAATCGCGCGCTTGCCCGTGACGCCCTTGACGGGGCCGGCCGCGGTCTGGATGACGACGCGCCGGCCGGAGATGACGCTGAGGTCGTGGCCGCCGACCGTGTCGAAGTAGAGGAAGCCGTCCTTGTTGACGTAGGTGATGATCAGCCCGAGCTCGTCCATGTGGCCGGCGAGCATGAGAACGGGATCACCGTCGGGATTGAGCGTCGCGAGGCGGTTGCCGAGTGCATCGGAGGCATACGCATCGGCGGCGGGCTTCACATGGCGGTCGAAGACCGCCTGGGCCTCGGCCTCGTAGCCGGAGGGCGATCGGGCGTGAAGCAACTCGGTGAGAAAAGACGGGACGGAATAGGACGAAGGCATAAATGAGCGGTTGCTTCACGCTAGGGTGGAATCGAAAATCGGAAACCTAAATCCAAAAGCGACGATGACCATTTATCCCGCGATCGATATCAAAGGCGGCCGCTGTGTCCGGCTGACCCAGGGACGGGCCGAGGCGGAGACCGTGTATGCGGAAAATCCCGCCGAGGTGGCCGGCTACTTCCGCGCATCGGGCGCCGCCTGGGTGCACGTGGTGGATTTGGACGGAGCGTTCCAGGGGCAACTGAAGAACCTCGACGCGGTGAAAGCGATTGTGGCGCTCGGCATGAAGGTCGAACTCGGCGGCGGGCTGCGCACGCGGGCGCACGTGCAGCAGGTGCTCGATCTGGGGGTGAGCCGCGCCATCCTCGGGACGCGTGCAGCGGAGAGCGACGCCTTCATCGGCGAACTGGTGCAGGCATTTGGCGGGAAGATCGCCGTGGGCATCGATGCGAAGGACGGCCAGGTGGCGGTCAAAGGCTGGGTCGACACGACCAACACGAGTGCCCTCGCCCTGGCGCGGCGGATGGACGCGCTCGGCGTCCAGACCCTGATTCACACCGACATCAGCACCGACGGCATGCTGACGGGCCCGAATTTCGCCGCGCAAGAGGCCATGCTGGCGGCGGTGAAATGCCGGCTGATCGCGAGCGGCGGCGTGAGCCGCCGGGAGGATGTGGCCAACCTGACAAAGCTGGCGCACCGTCACGCCCACCTCGAGGGCGTGATCGTCGGCAAGGCCCTTTACGAGGGCAACGTCGCGCTCGGCGATTTGCTGACGCTCGCTAGGCCGGCGTCGCGGGCGTGAACAGCACGTCGTTCCCGATCCACGTGGTGGCGGGGCCCGGGCCGATCAGGCGCGTTGTGTAACCGAGCGGCTGCAGCAGCGACTGAACGCCCTGCACTTCGGCCTCGCTATGAAAACCGACAATCAGAATCGGGCGGTGCCGGGACAGCGTTTGCCGGGCTCCGGCGAGAGCATGGTGAGCGTGACCCTCGACGTCGACTTTCATGAGATCGGGCGGACGCAGGCAGCCGGAACCGACGAGGTCGTCGAGCACGAGCGTGCGCACTTCGACCGGGCGAGCGGCGGTGACAGGTGTTTCGCCCTCATAGGGGAGGTGAGTCGTGGTGCTCTTGAGGTCACCGTAAGTACAGAGTGCCGCCGTTCCGGCCACATCGGATACCGCTGCTTGAAACGACTTGAGCCAGTGCAGCCGGTTCATCTGGCGGTGGCGTTCGAGCCGCGCGAAGCTGGCCGGGTTGGGTTCGAATGCCGCCACCTCGCCGGATTCACCAACCCGAGCCGCCAGTCCCACGGCGTAAATTCCGAAGTGAGCCCCGATATCCCAGCAATTCCAGCCGCGAATGTCACCTAGTCCGGCCAAGACCTCGTGGAGCGCCGGCTCCTGCGTACCGCGCCAGTATGCGGTCCAAGGATAGAGTGTCCACCGGGCTCCCTTCGCCACGCCGCCGAGCACGTGAACCGGGAGGAGTTCGAGGCGGGTGGCCTTGAACAACCGGTCGAGAATCAAGATCAGTCGGCGTTTCAACCGGATCCAATCTGTCCCGCGATTTCCTCCAGCGGATAGGTGATGATTTCCGCGAGCGTCGGGTGATACCACGGCGCGCGCAACAGGTCGAAAACGGTGGCGCGCAGGGCGAGCGGGCCGCTGAAGCAATGGATGAGCTCGCCGGCGTCCTTGCCGACGATTTCGGCGCCGAGGATCCGGCCGCGGCCCGGCTCGGCGATCACCTTCACGTAACCGTATTTCGCATCCATCAAGATCGATTTGCCATGATCGTTGAACGGATAGCTGGCGGCGAGGTACGGCGTTTCGCGTTCCCGCAGCTCGCGCTCGAGCAGGCCGATCGTGGCGAGCTGCGGATCGGTGAACACGACGTTGAGCAGGAGCGAAAAGTCGACGGGCTTGAGACCCTTGACGCCGGCGGCGTGGCGGGCGGCGAGTTCGCCTTGCTGGATCGCGATGTGGACGATTTCCGCCGGTCCCGAGCAATCGCCGGCGGCGTAGATGTGCGGCACGTTGGTTTGCTGCCAGCGGTTGATCACGGCCTGGCCGCCCGGATGCATTCGGACACCGGCGGCCCCGAGGTCGAGCGAAGCGGTGCTGGGTTCGCGACCGAGGGCGTTGAAGAGATGGGCGGCGCGGCGGACCAGACGTCGGCCGTCGTGAATGAACTCGACCGAAACTCCGCGCGAACTGCCGGCGACCCGCTGAATCTGCGTGCCCGCGAAGAGTTCGATACCCTCGTCGACGAAGGCTTGCTGGACGACGTTCGAGGCGGCCTCCGAGTGATCGCGGAGAATGTTGCGGCTGCGCTGCACGAGCGTCACGCGCGTGCCGATGCGGCGGAGGAATTGCGAGAGCTCGCACGCGACGATGCCGCCGCCGAGGACGATCACGCTCCTCGGCACGTGATCGAGCTCGAGCACGTCGTCGCTGGTCCAGAACGGCGTATCGGCGAGCCCGGGCACCGGCGGCACGCTGGGCTTCGAACCGGTGGCGACGAGGATGTGCCGGGCGCGCAGCTTCCTTCCGTCGGAGAGCGCAACCGTGTGCGGATCGACGAAGCGCCCATAGGCCCGGATCAAATCGAAATCGCCGTGTTCGAGCGCCTGCACGCGATGGTCGGCGAACTCGCCGATGATCTGGTTTTTTCGCGCATGGATCGCGCGCATGTCCGGCCGGGCGGAGGGGGCCTTGAAACCGAAAATCTTGCCCCTTTGCGCCGTATGCAACGCCTCCGCCATGTAGAGCAGCGTCTTCGATGGCATGCAGCCGCGCAGAATGCAGAGGCCGCCGAGGTGCCGGGCGCCGTCGACGATCGCGGTGCGCAGGCCGAGGCGCGCGGCGACCCGCGCGGCGTTAAAGCCCGCGCTGCCGCCGCCGAGGATGAGGAAATCGTAATCGGCCCCGGGTTTGATTCTTGGTTTCCTAGATTTTGCGGTCACGGAGGATGTTTCCAATCGATCCGACCCGCGCGGAATCTCAAACGCGAAACTGAAAAGCTCGACCCGCGCCGCTCAGCGGCCCTTGCCGAAGAGCATCACGTGAACGGTCTTCATCACGATCGAGGCGTCGAGGCTGAATGAAAAATGCCGGATGTAGTAGAGATCGTATTCGAGCTTGCGCAGCGTGTCCTCGAGGCTCGCGCCGTAGGGATAGTTGACCTGTGCCCAGCCGGTGATGCCCGGCCGCACGAGGTGCCGGAAATGGTAGCAGGGGATGTCGCGTTCATAACGCTCGACGAGCTGGTCCCACTCGGCCCGGGGACCGATCAGGCTCATGTCGCCGCGCAGCACATTCCAGAGCTGGGGAAATTCATCGATGCGCGTGGCCCGCAGGAAACGCCCGACCCGCGTGATCCGATTGTCGCCGGGCTGCGTGTAGAGCGCGCCGCCGGCGTTCGGGCGCATGCTGCGAAGCTTGAAAAGGCGGAAGGGAACGTGGTTCCGGCCGATGCGCGATTGGGAAAAAATCGGGAAAGCGCGATCCTCGAGCCAGACGGCGAGGGCGCCGAGGAGGATGAACGGCCCGGCGACGAGCAGGGCGGCGCCGGCGAGCAGGATGTCCGTCGCGCGTTTGACGCGTTCGAAAACGGGCTCGCGCGCGATCTGGAATCCTTCCTGGAACAGCCAGGTTTGATTCAGCCGGTAGAGCGGAATCTTGCGCCAGTAGACCTGATGAAACAGCTCGAGCGTGTAGGTCGGCACGCCCTTGAAGAACAACTCCACCAACTGGCCGGAAGTTTCCGCCGGCAGCTCGCGGCTGGATTCGCGAAGCACGATGGCCTCGACCGGACGCCCGCGGGTGCGGATGTCCTCCAGAACTT
>DASZPP010000024.1:0-2395 GCA_035549975.1 Opitutus sp. | reverse complement strand
GTCGGCTTGAACGGCGCGATCTGCTCGATCAGCTTCTCGACCAGGCCCTCGCCGGTGATGATCGGATAGCCGGGAATGTCGTAGATCGGCTTCTCGGGATAGAGCTCGGCGCACTGCCCGCCCGGCTTGTCGAGGATGTCGACCAGCGCGCACTTGATGTCGAGCAGACCGAGCTCGAAGACGGCAAACAATCCGACCGGCCCCGCGCCGATGATGACCACATCGGTTTCGACGGTGCCGCCTGCCGGGGTGCGCGCGATCGCGTTCATTTCGCCTGTGCTCGCTAACGGGAAATCGCGCGGAGAGTTATCCGCTAAACCGCCGGAATCAAAGCAAGATTGTTGCGCGATCGCAGATCAAACGAGTTTGCCGTTCCGCCTCAGAACGAGAGCCTAACCCTCCCCTTGTCGGAGGGTCAAAATGCCAAAGGCATTTTGGGGAGGGGTACTCGCCCGCCCTACCCCTGCCGCTCCGGCACGGTCACGACCAGCCCGTCGAGCTCGTCGCGCACCCGAATCTGGCACGACAGCCTGGACGTCGGGCGGACGTCGAAGGCGAAGTCCAGCATGTCCTCTTCCATCGGCTCCGGCGGGCCGACGATATCCTTGAACGCCTCGTCCACGTAGACGTGGCAGGTGGCACACGCGCACGCGCCGCCGCACTCCGCCTCGATCCCCGGCACGCCGTTGCGGATCGCGTTCTCCATCACCGTGGAGCCGTTCTCCGCCTCCACTTCGTGGCGCTCGCCGTTCGTGTCGATGTAGGTGATCTTGGCCATTCAGCGGGGAAACCGAAACGCGTGTTGCCGGCGCGGCAACACGAAAGCGGCCCGCCTATAGGCGATTTCGCCGTCTCCCGCTAGGCGGCTGCCAGGTAGATCTCGGCGAAGGCTTCCGCCTCGGCGAGCGCCGCCTCGACCGCGTTGAGGTCGGCGCCGCCCGATTCGACCGCGGCGGCGTAGTAGGCAAGCTCGGCCGCCCCCACCGCCCGCGCCGATCCGACGATCAGGTGCGCGACTTCCCGCCGCGCCTCGCCATTGCTTTCCTTCAGCCGTTTGAAGTCGAGCGGGGTGCGGTCGCAGAACAGCTTCAGCACCTCGCGCAGCAGCGCCGCGTCACCGGCTGTCTGGCGGGAAAGGTGGTCGATGTCGATGGGCATCCGGCGCGAGGTCATGGCGGTCTCCAGAATCGCGGATTCCGCTAAGAACGCGCCATGAATCTTAAGACATCGTTAACCGCGCCCCGGAGGGCCCGGCTGGAGGCCCGGAACAGCCGCCGGATAGCGCCTGTCCGGGCCTTCTCCGCCTTCCTGTCCGGATGAGGGAATCCCTCATCGCGCGTCGACGGCCCCAAGTTTTCCACCGCGATATCAATGTCCCGGACGGCAGCCGGACAGCTTTTCCGGCTCGGCGAAAGTCCGTGGCGGCGCGCGGTACTTAGCGCTTCGCGTTCGCGAGAAGTTCGAACGCAGCGCGGCATGTTGTTGATGACGTTTACGGTCTTTGGCCTCGCGCCTCGCAGATTTTCGGTTCCTCTGCCATGAATGTGCCATTAGGATAACTTAGCGGCATGGGTGGAAGGCCACCCGGCTGGTGTTTTTGCCAGTCATAGCGCGGCGATAGCTGCGGGACGGGACGTGAGTGCGGGGGTCGCCGCACGTCATCGTTTCTCGCGGTGTTCGCGGCGCGCTTGCCGGGCGAGGAGCTGCCCGGCGGGTGCCGATTTCGTTCGAGTTCGGTGCGCGAGGCGGACTGCAATGGCGACTACCCCACGGACCAAGAATCCCAACGATGCCGCCCTTTCGGCGGTAGAAGAAGCCCTCCGGCTGGATTACGCGCCCGACGAGGCGCCGGCCGCGACCGGTACGGACGATGCCGCCGCCGAACGTCGCGATCGCCGCTCAGAAGCGCGCGCCGCCGCGGAAGCTGCTCGCCGCAGCGAGAGCCAGCGCCGCAGCGAAGGCACGCGCATCCCCGCCCCTCCTGCCCGCCGCCCGGAAGGCGCACCGCCACCGCGCCGGGAAGAACCCCGCCGCGAGGAGCCGCGTCGCGAAGATCCGCCGCGTCGCGTAGCCGAGGCGCCCGCTCGCGCCTTCGCCGACGCGCCGCCGGAGGTTGAAGCCCCGCCCTCGCCGCGTGTTCGCGCCGCCGAGGCCCGCCGCAGCCGCTTTGCCGCCAATGACGACCGCCGCACGGTCGCCGGGCCGATGCGGCGTCCGTCTCGCCTGATCTACCCGACCGCCATCGTTCTTTCGGCGGCATGGGCGCTGTTCGTCGTCGTCTACGCCATGTCGACCGGCGGCATCTTCGGCAGCGTCTCCGGCGGCGACATCTTCAGTAACCCGCGCTTCCTCGACGTGGCGCTGTTCCTGTTCGTGCCGATCGGCTTCATCTGGG
>DASZPP010000023.1:0-4737 GCA_035549975.1 Opitutus sp. | reverse complement strand
CGTCCGCCACGTCCTTCAACGCCTGTGACACCGCCTGTTGGTAAACCAAAAACGCCTGCTGTTGCTGCTCGGTTCGCACGCGCACGTTCGCGCGAATCCGGCCCCAGTCCAGGATCGGCCAATGAATGCCCGGCGCGATCGAGTAGTATCGGCTCGACCACTCCGCGAGATGCTTCACGTCGCTGCTGTCGAAGCCGAACATCCCGGTCAAACTGAAGCTCGGAAACAGATCCGCCGTCGCCACGCCCACGCCCGCGGTCGCCTGCGCGAGTTCCCGCTCCGCGCGCCGGATATCCGGCCGCCGTCGCAACAAATCCGACGGCACGCCGATCGGCACCGTCGGCGGCAGGTCCGGCAGATCCGCACGCGCCGCCAGCTCCGCGTCCAACGCATTCGGCGCATCGCCAAGCAGGAACGCGAGCGCATGCCGGCTCCCCTGCTCCGCCGATTCGAGCGCCGGAATCGCGGCCTCCGTCGTCGCGACCTGCGCCTGCTCCTGCGCCACCGCGAGGTCCGTCGCAAAACCCGCCTTCGCCTTGGCCTCGACCACACCGAGCGCCTTGCGCTGGGCGGCGAGATTTTCCTGCGCGATGTGCAACCGTTCCTGGATCGTGCGCAACTCGAGATACGCGCCGGCAACCTCCGCCAGCAGCGAAACCAGCACGCTGCGCCGCCCCTCCTCCGCCGCCTCGACTCCCGCCTCCGCCGCTTCGATCGCGCGTCGCGTTCCGCCAAACACGTCGATCTCCCACGACGCATCGAAACCGACCTGGTAAAGATTCGTGGTCACGCCGGGCAGCCCGCCGAGCCCGAACGGACTCACCGCCGCGGCGCCGCCGCGCGAAGAGCCACCGCCGTCCGCCGGCGGATCAGCCGCGCCGTTTCCGCCCGCCGCGTGCTCGGCCTTCGCGCCGGCCGGTGGGCCGCCGCCGCCGCTCGCACCCCCACCACCGCCGCCGAACGGCAACTGCACGTTCTCGCTTCCGCGCCCGCGGTTGTAGCCAGCGCTCAAGTCGACCTCCGGCCCCAGCCCCGCGCCCACCATCTCCCGTCGCGCGCGCGCCTCGCGAATGCGCGACACCGCCCGTTGCACATCGCGATTCCCGCGCGCCGCCCGGTCGATGAGCGAGTTCAATTCCGGATCGTTGAAAACGAGCCACCATTGCCGCAGCGCCTCCGTTCCCGGTTCCACGCGACTGACCGCCTGGTCGCCGCTCCCCGCGGTATCGGCATACGCCGCCGCCAGCTTCGGTTTCGGTTTCTGGTAACCCGGCCCCACCGCGCAGCCGCCGGCGAGCAACAACACCGTCAAACCCATCGCCGCTCCGACCGAGCGTAGTGTCGCAGGCCGGCCTGGACGCAGGCACCGTTCGGCCGCACACCCGCACGCCGATGGGTGGCGGCTGCCCTCACCCGCCACCCCGGGTCGGGACGAGCGCGCTCCGCCGATCTCGCGCGCCGCGGACAAAGCGAGTTCGAACCAGCCATCGCCATCGCGCCAGCTCATCGTCGTGTGCGCCGTTCAATGCCCGGCCGCCGCCTCCTCCGGCTTCAATTGACGCAACAGCAGCAGCACCACCGGCGCCGCGACCGCCGCGGCGATCGCCAGCACCAGGAATATGTCGATGTAACTCGCCATCGCCGCCTGGCGCTCGATCATTTGCTGCAACGCGCGCAGCGCCGCCGGCGACGCCTCTGCCGACACGCCCGCCGGCGTGAACGCATCCGCCGACGACACGATCCGCTCGTGGTGCAACTGCCCGCGCTGCGCCAGCAGCATCACGGCGACCGAAATTCCGAAGCTCCCGCCGAGGTTGCGCATCGTGTTCACCAGCGCCGACGCATTGTTCGACTTCCCCGGCGGCAGCCCCGCGTAGGCGACCGTCGAGATCGGCACGAACAGGAACGGCAATCCCACCGCCTGCAGCACGCGCGCCCAGGCGACGTGCGCGAACGTGATGTCCGTCGTGAACCCGCGCAGGTGCCAGCACGCCACCGCCTCGATCATCAGCCCGAACGCGATCAGGTGTTTCGGCTGAAACTTCTTCAGCGCCGTCCCCACGAGCGGCATCACGACCAGCGTCGCCAGCCCGCCCGCCGTCAGCGCCATCCCCGCCTCGGTCGCCGTGTAGCCCATCAGCGATTGCATGAACTGCGGTAATACCTGGGTTGTGCTGATGAGGATGAACCCCGTCAGGAACATCGTCGCCATCGTCGCCGCGAAGCTCCGGTCCTTGAACAGCGGGATATCGACGATCGGGTCGTCCCGGCCGAGCTCCCAAATCACGAGCGCGACCAGCGAGATCGCCGACACGATCGCGAACGCCAGGATGAAATCCGACGCGAACCAGTCGTCCTCCGTGCCCTTGTCCAGCACGACTTGCAGGCAGCCGAGCCCGACCGCCACGAGCGCGCAGCCGAGGTAATCCACTTTCAAGCCGCCGCGCCGCAACTCCTCGCGCTCGCGCCGCACCACCGGCGGATCGTTGAGAATCCACCCGGACAAAAAGAGCGAGAGCACGCAGATCGGCACGTTGATCAGAAACACCCAGCGCCACGAGGCGTGGTCCGTGATCCAGCCGCCGAGCGTCGGCCCGAGCGTCGGCGCCACCACGACCGCGATGCCATAAAGCGCGAACGCCTGCCCGCGCTGCGCCGGCGGAAACGTGTCCGCCAGGATCGACTGCTCGCTCGGCGCCAGTCCGCCGCCGCCCAAGCCCTGCAGCACGCGAAAAAACACCAGCAACCCCAGCGTCGGCGCCAGTCCGCACAGCAGCGAACTCGCGCCGAACAGCGCGATGCACCCCATGTAAAACCGTTTTCGCCCGACCACGCGCGCCAGCCAGCCGCTGACCGGCAGCACGATCGCGTTGCTCACGAGATAACTCGTCAGCACCCACGTGCTCTCCGCCTGGTCCGCCGACAGGCTCCCCGCGATGTGCTGCAACGACACGTTCGCGATGCTGATGTCCATCACTTCCATGAACGTCGCCATCGAGACGATGATCGCGACGACCCAGGGGTTGTGCTCGCCCGCCGCCGAGCGCTCGTTGCTCCAGCCCCCGCCTTTCGCCTGCCCCTGCTCACTCATGACTCACCCCGTTGGCCCCAGGTAGCGGCAGGCCTCCGCGCCTGCCGTCATTGCGGAGCGGGCGGCGATTCCCCGCCGTCGCCCGTAGCGACGAGCGCCAGCGAGTCGACGAATCATCCGGACCGTGGAATTCAGGTTCACTTCTATTCCGCGGCCTTGGTTTGCCCTGGGTTTTTCGCGCCGCTGACGTCGACCGTCACCTCGACCGACATTCCCGGCGCGAGCCGTTTTGGATCCGCGGGCAGTTGGTCGAGCGTGATCTTCACCGGCAGGCGTTGCACCACTTTCACCCAGTTCCCCGAAACGTTCTGCGCCGGCAGCACGTCGAACGCCTGGCCCGTCGCCGGCTGCACGCTGTCGATCCGTCCGCGCAACTTCAGGTCCGGAAACGCATCCACTTTCACCTTCACCGGCTGACCGGGCAGCATCCGGGCGAGTTGGGTCTCCTTGAAATTCGCGGTCACGTAAACTTCGTGCGGCACCACCGCCATCAATGGCTCGCCCGGCGTCACGTAGTTTCCCGGCGCCACGGTCTTTCGCGCGACGCGCCCGGCGATCTGCGCCGTCACCTGCGCATACGACAGCGTCAGCTTCGCCTCCGCCACCCGCACCCCGGCGCTGCGCATGCCCGCCCGCGCCGCATCGATCGCCCGCGCCGCATCCGTCACCTCCGCTTCCGCCGCGGCCACCGCCTTGTGCGCCGCCCGCACCTGCGCCGCCGAGCTCGCAGCCGCCGCCTGTGCGCGATCGAGCTGCTCGTCCGTCACCGCGCCCTTGCTCGCCGCCCGCAACCCCTGAAATCGCCGCAACTCCTCCGCGGCGTTCCTCGCATTCGCCTCCGCGACGCCCGCACTCGCCTGCGCCTGCTCGTGCTGCGCCTCCGCCACCGCGCGCCGCGCCTCCGTGTTCGCGAGTTGCGCCCGCGCCTGCGCCTCCGCCGCCTGCGCTTCATCGACGCGGTTCTGGAAATCCGCCGGATCCAGTTCCACCAGCACCTGGCCGGCGGTCACGTCCTCGTTGTCCTCCGCCAGCACGCGCGCAACCCGGCCCGCGACGCGCGCGCTCACCCGCTGCGCCCGCGCGTCGACATACGCATCCTCCGTCGATTCATATTTGCGCGCGTGCCGCCACCACAAAACGCCGCCGACCGTCGCCGCGATGACGACCAGCAGGATCAGTCCCACCAATCCCGGCCGGTCCTTCAGCCGCCGCTTCGGCCGCCGCGGCTTCTTCGCGCCGTCTTCCGGCGCGTCGTTCTCCGGCTCTTGTTTGTGTGTCTCCTCGCTCATCGCAATGCCACCCGGCCACGGCGGATCGCGCGCCCGCGGCCCGCTGACTGACCGGCGAATCGCCGTCCTGTTGCCCGCGACCATTCCCACCGGCGACGGACTGCGGCGCTACGGCAAACCACGATGGTTTCCTCCGCACATTCCCCGGGCCCGTCGCGGTTCTCCCGCGACGCGACCGCCGCGCCAGTACTTTCGAGTTCGCACCGGCTCGCCGCCGGGCCGATTCCGCCGATGCCGCCCGGCACTCGCCACTTGCCGCGCTCCGAAATCCGCGCTGCTTTGCCCTCATGGCGTTTGTCGCAATCAACCCCGCCACCGGCCGGCGGACCACTGCTCGCCGCAGCCTCACGCGGGCCG
>DASZPP010000022.1:0-4093 GCA_035549975.1 Opitutus sp. | reverse complement strand
CGCTGGCATCGTCGTCGTCGGCGAAGCCGGCACGTCGGGCCGCGCGCGCACCCTGCTCTCGCTCGACAACTACGACGCGGTGTTTCTCGACATCGATCTCGGGCACGGCGACGACGGCTTCGACCTGCTTCCGCACGTGCGATCCGGGACGCAGGTGGTTTTTGTGACGGCATTCGACGAGCACGCCGTGCGGGCCTTCGAAGCCGAGGCGCTCGACTATTTGCTCAAGCCGGTGCAGCCGGCCCGGCTCGGAAAAAGCCTGCGCCGGCTGCGCGCGCCCGCGACGGTCAGCGACGCCACGAATGTCTTCACCCCCGAAACGGATTTCGTGCCGGTCAAAGTCGGCCGGATCACCCGGCTGCTGCGCGCGAACGAAATCCGTTCCATCCGCTCCTGCGAAAACTACACCGAGGTCACGCTCGCCGCCGGCGAACGGCTGATGGTCCGCCGGACGATGCAGCACTGGGCGGACACGCTGCGCAGCGGGCGGTTTGCGCGCGTCCACCGCAATCTCATCGTCAACCTCGCTCACATCCACCGCATCGAGCGAGGTGAGGGCGACACGATGAAGGTTCATTTCTCCGGCGGACCGCCGCTCGACGTGAGCCGGCGCTATGCGCCCGAGCTCCGCGCCAAACAAAGTCTCTGGCAGAGCGGGCCGGCCGCGCCCGGCGCGATTCCGCCGGCGGATGACGACGGCGCGCAGGGTTCCCATCTGCACAGCGCCTGAACGGACGGCGGCGAAGCGCCGCGCAGGGACGGAGCGGGAGCTTGTGCGTCCCGTCACAAAAAACCGCCGCTTGTCACCCGTGGTTCGACGGCGGATGCGGCCGCATGCATTGCTGCGCATCGGCGCGACCGCGGCTCCACGCGGCAGCTTCCGCACGGCATTCCCGCCCCGATGAAATCATTTTCCTTCACGGACCCGCACGCCCCCGATGCCTCCGCGGCATCGGACAACGACCTCTTTGCGCCCGGCATCGCCCGTCGGCGACCGGCTTCCACGGCGTGGATCGCTCGTTGAAGAGTCTGGTTCTGTTTGTCCTGACGGCGCTGGCCGGGGCGTCGTCGCGGGCGCAGCCGGTCGGCGGCCGGGTCGTTGCGGGCAGCGCGGTGATCGGCGGCGGGGGGAACTCCACGACCATCACGCAATCGTCGGACCGCGCGATCATCGACTGGCGGGATTTCTCGTCCCGGTTGGGCGACACCGTGCGCTTCATCCAGCAGGACGCCGCCAGCGCCACGCTGAATCGCGTGATTTCCGACGCGCCGTCGTCGCTGGCCGGCGCACTCGAGGCGAACGGCCGGATCTTTTTGATCAATCCCAATGGAGTCCTGATCGGCGCCGGGGCGCGGATCGACACCGCGGGCTTCGTGGCCTCGACGCTCGATGTCACAAACCAGGAATTTCTCGCCGGCGGCGACCTGCATTTCTCCGGCGACTCGGCCGCGGCTGTGGTCAACCTCGGCGCGATCGACGCCGCGCAGGGCGATGTTTTCCTGATCGCGCGACAGGTGGAAAACAAGGGCGCGGTGACGGCGGCCAACGGCACGGCCGGCCTCGCCGGCGGCTCCGAGGTTTTGCTCACGACCGGCGGTGACGAGCGGCTTTTCGTGCAGGCGGCTTCGTCGCCCGGCACGGTCGTGAACACGGGCACGCTGCACGCGGCGGCGGCGGAACTGAAGGCGGCCGGCGGCAACGCGTATGCGCTCGCGATCAACAATTCCGGCCTCGTGCGCGCCACCGGATCCGCCGAACGCGACGGCCAGATCTGGCTCGTCGCTTCCGACGAAAGTTTGGTGACGAATTCGGGCACGCTCGACGCGTCATCGGCGGATGGACAGGGCGGACGGATCGTTGCGACGGGCGGACGGGTGCTGGTCGACGACGGCGCGCACATCGATGCCAGCGGTGCGACGGGCGGCGGCAAAATCGAAGTTGGCGGCGGCTGGCACGGCGCGGATTCCGCGGTGGCGAACGCCTCGGCGGTGGTGGTCCGCGCGGGAGCCAACCTCGACGCGAGCGCGACCAAATCGGGCGACGGCGGGACAGTCGTGCTTTGGTCGCAGGACTACACGAATTTCCTTGGCCACATCGCCGCGACCGGCGGCGCGGTCAGCGGTCGGGGCGGCGCGGTGGAAACGTCCAGTCACGGCAACTTGCAGGCCGCCGGAATCGTGGACACCGGCGGGACGGGACAATGGCTGCTTGATCCGTGGGACGTCACGATCGCCGATTCCGGTGCGACGGGGACGGCGTTTGCCGACACGTTCGAGCCGACGGCGGATTCCGTGATTCTCGCGAGCAGCATCAACGCGTCGCTCGACAGCGGCACGGACGTCGCGATCACCACCGGCACCACCGGCCCCACGCACGGCAGCATCAACGTCAACGCCCCGATCTCGTGGAGCGCCAACAGCACGCTCACGCTGTCGGCTTACATCGACGTGCGCGTCAACCAGCCGATCACCGCGACGGGCGACACCGCTGGGCTGGTCATCACGCCCAACAACCCGAGCAATCCTTACGGCGGAACTTTTTCGCTGAACAATCGCGCGAGCATCACGCTCTCCGGCGCGACGCCGAGCCTGACGATTTCGGGCCAATCCTACACGGTGATCAACCACCTCGGCGCCGAAGGCGACGCGACCTCGGCGCCCGGCACGCCGACGCTCCAGGGGATCGCCGCCGCCGGCAACCTCGCCGGTCATTACGCGCTCGGTTCGGACATCGACGCGTCGGACACGGCCAACTGGAACACCGTGAATTTTTCGCCCGAGGGCTTCACGCCGATCGGCACCGCGGCCCAGCCGTTCAGCGGCACATTGGAAGGACTCGGTCACGCCATCACCGGGCTTGCGATCACGCGCACGACCACGGACAACGTCGGGCTGTTCGGCTACATCAACATCAACGCGAACATCAACCGGGTGGGTCTGGTCGACGCCTTCGTGATCGGCGAGACCTCGGTTGGCGGGTTGGCGGGCTACAACGACCACGGCAACATCACCATGAGCTACGTCGGCGGCACCGTGGGTGGCAGCGGGCATTTTGCCGTTGCCCACAAGGTCGGCGGGCTCGTCGGCACCAACGATGACGGCGTCATCACGGACACCTATTCCTCCGCCAGCGTGAATGGCGTGGACGACGTCGGCGGGCTGGTTGGATTCAACCACGCGGGCTGGATCGAAAACTCCTACGCCACCGGCGATGTCTCCGGCCAGACCAACGTGGGGGGCTTGGTCGGCGCCTCCGATGCTTACGCCCCGATCGAATCGGTGGGGACCATCCAGTATGTTTACGCCACCGGGAATGTCAGCGGCGTCACCAACGTCGGCGGCCTCGTCGGCGAGAACCAGGACACCGGCATCATCGAAGCCTACGCCACCGGCAGCGTGAGCGGCACGACCAACCTCGGCGGCTTGGTGGGCGACAACGAGCAGACCAAACCCGAGCTCACGTCGCCGAGCATCGGCATCTACAGCAGTTATTGGAACACGGAGACGACGGGCCAGGCGGCCGCGGTCGGCCTCGAAAACGGCCAGACGCAATACTCTGCCGGACTCACCTCTGCGCAGATGGTGCAGAAGGACAGCTTTGCCGCGTTCAACCTCATCACGAACGTCGGCGGCGACAACAACTACCGCTGGCGCATCTACGAGGGCAGCACGACGCCGTGGCTGATGGTGTTTCTCTATCCCACCACCATCACGGCCAACAGCTCCACCAAGACCTACGACGGCGTTCCCTACGCCGGGAGCGGCATCACCCAATCGCTCGCCAGCCCCAACCCGGCCTACTCGGGCACGCTGACCTACGGCGGCACGGCGGCAGGCGCGGTCAACGTCGGCAGCTACACCGTCTCCCTCTCGGGACTCTACTCCGTCCAGCAGGGTTACAACATCGATCTCGTCGACGGCACGCTGACCATCAACAAGGCCGACCTGACCCTGACCGGCTCGCGCGGCTACAACGGCGCGACCGCCTTCGCCGGCAGCTTTCTGACCGCGACCGGCGCGAACGGCGAAACCTTCACCGTGACCGGCGGCGGTGCGGTCGGAAACCTGGGCACGAAGGATGTGCAGACGAACC
>DASZPP010000021.1:0-31912 GCA_035549975.1 Opitutus sp. | reverse complement strand
ATCGCGATCGATTCCAAGATCGCCGACTGGACGAAGCTCCGCGCCCAGCTCGAGGACCTGCTCGAAAAACCCAAGGAGCAAAAACCGCCGCCGCAGCAAAATCAGCAGAACCAGAAAAAAGATCAGTCCAAGAAGGATTCGGACAAAAACCAGCAGCAGCAGAATCAGCAGAACCAGAATCAGCCGCAGCAAAACCAGCCGGACCAGCAGCAAAAAGACCAGTCGCGCGACGACCGGTCGCAACAGAACAAATCCGACGCCAACCAATCCCAACCCGGCCAGCGCGACAAACCCAAGGACGAATCCGCCTTCGGCAACATGCAGAACCACCAGAAGCCGCCGCCGTCGCCGCAGGACATGCAGAAGGTCGGCGGCGCACCCGAGAAAAGGGAGGGCGACAAAATGCCCGTCGACCCGTCGCTCGCCGTGCCGCTCCAGAAACTCGACCGGCTCCGCAACCAGGATTCTCCCGCCGAACTGTTCCAGTTGATGGACTCCGACAAAAAGCCCGTCCAACAGAAACCGAAGAAAGATTGGTAACGCTCATGCCCGTTTCATTTTCCCCTTTCTCCAGGTGGAGCGCGTTGTCCCCAACGCGCTGGTTCGCGTCCGCCCTTTTCCGCCGTGGCGGCAGGCGTCCCTGCCTGCCGAATTTTCCCGTCACGAATGTCATCGCGCCCCCCTCCGCTCCGTTTCTTGCGCCTCTTTGCGCCTCTTTGCGGCCACTCCTGTCTCCGGTCTCCCGCCTCCTGTCTTTCCGTCGCCTCCTTCTCCTTTCTCTTTTCTCCCTTCTCCTCGTTTCAGTCCGCGCCCAATCCGTCCATTGGGAACCCTCCGACTCCGGTGATCCCGCCGAGTTGCAGTTGGTCTTCCAGGATTGCGCGCCGTCGAGCGATCGTCCCGACCTGCCCGCCACCCCCGCCACGTCGCTGACGCTGGAGGGCACGTCCTCGCAAACGAACATCGTCAACTTCAACGTCAGCCGTTCCGTCATCCTCACCTATCGCGCCCGCGCGTCCCATCCCGGCCCGGTCTCGATCCCGGCGTTCACGGTCGATACCAACAAGGGCCCGCTCCGCGTGCCCGCTTTCACCGGCGGCGCCGGCACCCGCTCCGCCGCGCAGATCGACGTCAAATCCATCATCGAGCCCGGCAGCACCACCGTCTGGGCCGGCGAAATTTTCCCGCTCACCTACACGCTCGACGTCGGCCGCCGCACGCTCAACCAGGTCAGCCCCACGATCGACTGGAACTCCGCCCCGCTCGTCACCGAGGAATGGTCGAAGCTCGAACAGCGCGACGCCTTCGTGAACGGCGAGCCGCGCATCAACATCATCGCCCGCACCCGCGGCTACGCGAAATCGCCCGGGCCCGTCACCCTCAACGCCGCGACGCAGATCATCAGCGTCCAGTCCGGTAGCGTCGGCTTCGGCCTTTTCCAGATGCCGCGCGTCGAGCAGCTCACCGTCACCTCGAACACGCCCGATCTCGTCGTCCGTCCGCTGCCGGCCGCGCCCGACGGCTTCCACGGCGCCGTCGGCCAGTTCAAGCTCACCTCCAAGGTCGTGCCCACCACCGCCGGAATCGGCGAGCCCGTCACGTGGACGCTCGAGCTCACCGGCACCGGCAACTGGCCCGACATCGCCGGCCTCCCGCAGCGCGAGGTCTCGAAGGATTTCAACGTCGTCCAACCGAAAGCCAAGCGCACGCCGGTCGACGGCAAGCTCTTCGACCAGACGCTCACCGAGGACGTCGTCCTCGTTCCCACGCAAGCCGGCTCCTACCCGCTCGAACCCGTCAGCTTCGTCTACTTCGATCCGCAGAGCGGCACCTACAAAACGATCACCACGCCCGCCACCACGATCACGATCACGCCGCCCGCCGCCGCTCCAACCACCGCCGCCCCGCAAAGCCAGACGCCCGCCGCCGCTCCCGCGGAAAATGGAGGCGCGACGCCCTCGTCGCGCAACGCTCCCTCCGCCCCCGACCTCTCGCACCTCAAGACCAAGGTCCCGACCTTCCCCTCCGGCCTTCCCCGCGACCCGCTTTCCGGCTCCGCCCCCGCGATGGTCCCGCTCCGCCTGCGCACGCTCGTTCTCCTTCTCCTTTCTCCCTTCGCCCTTCTCCTCGCCCTATGGGTGACCCTCGCCATCCGCCGCGCCCGCCAGACCGATCCGCTCCGCCCCCAACGCGAAGCCCGCGCCCGCCTCGCCCACCTCCTCGCGCAGTTGCGCAGCGCTCAGACTGGATCGAGCTCTCAGCTCTCAGCTCCCAGCTCTCAGTCTTCCTCCAACTCTCAACTCGCTCCCACCTCTCGCCCCTCGCCTCTCGCCCCTCGCCTCCTCTCCTGGCAACACGACACCGCCGTCCTCTTTCAGATTCCTCACGCCGCCCCGCCCGCCATTGCCCTTTCTCAATTTCATGGGGACGGGGTGCCCTCAGCCCGCACAGAGTCCGACACCAAAACCTGGATCCAGCTCTGGCTCGAAGCCGACCGCGCCATCTACGGCCCGTCACGCGATCTGCCCTCCGACTGGACCGCGCGCGCCGAGGCCGCTCTCGCCACGAAAAAGCTCCCCGGCTTTTCCCCGCTCCGGCTGTTTCTGCCCCAAAACCTCCTCCCCTTCGTCGCGCTCCTCGCGCTGCTGCTCGTCCCGCTTAGCGTTCTCCACGCCGACGAAACCCAAAACCCAGAACCCAAAAACCAAAACCCCGACGGCTCCGCCGCCTCTGCGGGCGCCGCCTACCATTCCGGCGATTTCCCCGCCGCCGAAAAAGCCTGGACCGCCGCCGTCGCCGCACATCCCACCGACGCCGTCGCGCGCTACGACCTCTCGCTCGCCCTCGCGCAGCAGGACCGCTGGCCCGAGGCCGCCGCGCAGGCCGCTGCCGCCTTCGTCCAAAAACCCTCGCTCGCGCCCGTCGCGTGGCAGCTCGCGATCGCCTGCGAAAACGGCAACTACGTCCCCGCCCCGCTCTCCGGCTTCCTCCCGCCCGGCCCCGCCGAATCGCTCGCCCGCTTTCTCGCGCCCGCCTCCTGGCAAGTCGCCCTCATCCTCGCCACCGTCATCGCCGCGCTCGGCCTCGCCCTGCTGCTCCTCGACGCCTATGGCCGCCGGTCGCGCCTCCGCCGCATCGCCGCGTTCGTCGTTGTCGCCCTCGGCATTCTCCTCGCCGCCTCCGCCGCCGTCAGTCTCCACGCCTACGGCGACACCGCCGATTCGCGCGCCGTGATCGCCTGGCGCGCCGGCGTCCTCCGCTCGATCCCGACCGAAGCCGACACCACGCAAAAGACGACGCCCCTCGCCCCCGGGACCGTCGCCCTCGGTGAAAAGACGCTCCTCGGCTGGATCCGCCTTCGCTTCCCCAACGGCCAAACCGGCTGGGTCCGCCAGGAAGAAGTCATCGCGCTCTGGCGGTAAGGCCGGAGCCGTCTTCGCCTGAAAAATAGCGCAGCGTTTCAGCCCGCGCTCCCGGACTCTGCCACCGCGCAAAGAACGCCCGCGACAAAAGCCTTGGTCCCGGAACGGAAGGATTGATCCAGTGCAACTTGAACGTCTGTCTTGCCCGCACTCCGCCCGGGTAAGGCAATCGGGCTTAGTAACACTATTAGCCAAAAATGGGCCCGCAAATCCGTTTCTTTCTCTGCGAGACGATGCGAGCCAGCATCGAACGCGAAGCTGCGCGCCGCGGCGTGAAGCTTGTTGAGTACTCGGCATCGGGTCACGCCATCGAGTTTTCGTGCCGAGCCCCAGAAGGAAGATTGTGGACCGAAGCGGAGGAATCCGAAGACTACGACGCGGCAGCTTCGAGAAGCAAGTGATGCGCCGCAGGCGCCAGAATGCTAACAATTTCCGTCTCATGCCCACTTCCCGTCCATTCCCTTCCGGCGCCTGCGTCGGCGTGATGGCTGCGCCGCAGCCCCCCGTGACTTCGCGCGCCCGCGGTTTGTTCGTGTTCGTCGCCGTCCTCGCTCTCCTGGCCTGTGGCGCCGCGGCCGCGCCGATCCGGCCAAAGATCGTCATCCTCACCACCTTCGAGTCGGGCCAGGATACCGGTGACGCCCCGGGCGAACTTCAGTTCTGGGTCGAACGCGAGCATCTCACCCACTCGCTCACCATCCCCGGCCTGCCGCACCCGATCCTCTCCAACGACGACGGCGTGTACGCGATGGTCACGGGCACCTGCAACCGCAGCGGGCTCGCGTTGATGCTGCTCGGCCTCGATCCGCGCTTCGATCTCTCCCGCACCTACTGGATGATCGCCGGCATCGCCGGCACCGACGCCGACAAGGCCAGCGTCGGCAGCGCCGCCTGGGCGCGCTGGGTCGTCGACGGCGACAACGTCAACGAAATCGACGGCCACGATTATCCCGCCAACTGGCCCTTCGGCATCCTGCCTTACGGCAGCCACGCGCCCGACGAACCGCCCGGCCCCGGCGACTGGAGCCAGAAACCGATGGCCTTCGAGCTGAACCCGAAGCTCGTTCAGTGGGCCTACGATCTCACGAAGAACACTCCCTTGCCCGACTCACCCGCCATCCGCGCCTTCCGCTCCGCCTACGCCGGCCAGCCCGCCGCGCAACGTCCGCCGTTCGTGCTCATCGGCGACGCGCTCGGCACCGCCCGCTACTGGCACGGCCCAGCGCTGACCCGCTGGGCCAACTCGTGGGTGAAGGTGTACACGCAGGGCCACGGCCATTTCGTCATGACCGACTGCGAGGACCAAAGCCTCAGCTACGCGCTGTTCATGCTCGGCCGCGCCGGCCGCGTCGACCCGAACCGCGAGCTCGTGCTGCGCACCGCGAGCAATTACTCCACGCCACCGCGCCACGGAAAATCCGTGGTCGAAAGCCTCCTAACGGGCGAAGACCTCGGCACAATCGCTGCCGCCGAATCCGCCTACCGCGTCGGCGCCCCGGTCATTCACGAACTCGTCCAGCACTGGGACCGCTATCAGTACGTCATCCCCGGCAATTGAGCCGCGGCTAACGCGAGCGGAGCGCGCCCCGAACCGGCCACGGTTTTTGAATCCGTGTCGATCCGTGTTCATCCGTGATCAAATGCGGTGTCCGCCCGCCATCGTCTTCCGCACCATCCGCGCCATCGATTCCTCCGGATTGAGCGCCGTCACGCGCCCGAGCTCCACCCACGCGACATCGTGCGACTCGTCCGAGATCGCCAGCGGTTGCGCCGGATCCGCCTCGATCATGAACCGCAAGTCATAATGGTAATGCTCCGGCACGTCGCCGCGCGCCGGGATCAAGTGCCGGTCCACATCAAAGAGCTCCGTCGCCACCGCCCGCAGTCGCGTCACCCCGCTCTCCTCGCGCGCCTCGCGCAGCGCCACGCTCAGCAGGTCCGGATCGCCGTCCGCGTGCCCGCCGAGCTGCAGCCACTTGTCCAGCTTGCGATGATGCGTCAGCAGCGTCCGCGTCCGAGCCGGATCGACGACCCACGCCGATCCCGTGAGATGCCCGGGCAAGCATGACCGCAGCAGGCAGTCCGCGTGCGCCTCCACGAATGCAATCGTGTCCGCCACCATCGCCGCCTCGTGCGCATCGAACGCCCGCGGCGCATGCGCGCACAACAGTGTCAGCGCTCCCGCCCGCTCGTTTTCCTTCGTGCCCATTTGTGTGATCCGTGGCTCGAAACGTCATCGCGTCTCGAACCACTTCGATTCCGCCTCCCCCGGCGGCGCCTCGATGTGCGCGAAAACTTCCGGCAGCGTCGCCGCCACGTGAAACAGCTCCAGGTTGCCCGGCTTGAAAAACCGTTCGTCCAGCATCCGCCGAAACAGCCGCAGCAGATCGTCGTAGAATCCGTCGACGTTCAGGAACACGCACGGCTTCTTCACGAGGTTGAGCTGCCGCAGCGTCAGGATCTCCATCATCTCCTCGAGCGTGCCGAAGCCGCCCGGCAGCGCCAGGAACGCGTCCGCCCGCGTTTCCATCAGCAGCTTCCGCTCGCGCATCGTGACGACCGTCACCAGTTCGTCCGCCTCATCGTAGGCCAGCTCGCGCGCCTTCATGAATTCCGGGATCACGCCGATCACGCGCCCGCCGCGCGACTTCACCGCCCGCGCCGTCACGCCCATCAGCCCCGTCTTCCCGCCGCCGTAAACCAGTCCCCATCCGCGCGCCGTCATCTCCGCGCCGAGCGCCTCCGCGAGCGCGAAATACTTCGCATCGATCCGGTCGCTCGAGGAACAGTAAACGCACAGCAGCTTGGGCATGGGGGAAAAGTTGAGAGCTGAGGGTTGAGAAACAGTCGATAGCTGAGAGTTGAGAGCTGAGAGACCAAGGCAATTGCATCCGCCGCTTGGCCTCACAACTCTCAACTCGCACCGACTGTCATCTTCGACTCCGCGCTCTTCCCGACTCTCAACCCTCAACTCTCAACCCGCCTCCATTCTGGCTCTGGACTTCCAACTCTCAGCTCCTGGCTCGGCCGCGCCGTACCGCGGCCGGCTCGCCCCCTCGCCCACCGGCCACCTCCACCTCGGCCACGCGCGCACGTTCTGGATCGCGCAGCAGCGCGCCCGCGCCGCCGGCGGCGCGCTCGTCCTGCGCAACGACGACCTCGATTCGACCCGCTATCGCATGGATTTCGTCGCCGCGATGCTCGCGGATATGCGCTGGCTCGGGCTCGCGTGGGACGAAGGCCCCGCCATCGGCGGTCCGCACGCGCCCTACAACCAAAGCGAGCGCCGCCCGTTCTATCGCGCCGCGCTCGAAAAACTCCACGCCGCGCGGCTGATTTTCCCCTGCACCCATTCCCGCCGCGACGTGATCGAGGCGGCCGGTGCGCCGCACGCCGACGACGAGCCCGTCTACCCGCGCAGCTTCCGCCCGCTCGCCGATGCGCCACTGCCGCCGCTCACCGATCCGATCGCGGTCAACTGGCGCTTCCGCGTCCCCGATGACGAGCCGCTGGCGTTCGTCGACGGCAGCCGCGGCGAACAACGCGCAATCTCCGGCCGGGATTTCGGCGACTTCCTCGTCTGGCGCAAAGACGACGTCCCGAGCTACCAGCTCGCCTGCGCCGTGGATGACGCCGCGATGCAGATCACCGAGGTCGTGCGCGGTGCCGACCTCGTGAAATCGACGTTTCGCCAAATCCTCCTCCTGCGCGCGCTCGGCCATGCGATCCCGGCCTATTTCCATTGTCCACTGATGAACGACGCCCACGGCGTCCGCCTCGCCAAGCGCCACGACGCCCTGAGCCTCCGCACCCTCCGCGAAAACGGCGTCACGCAGTCGGAAATCATCGCTCAATTCACTTCCGCGGATTTCGCGGATGGACGCGGATGAAAGGCTCGTTTAATCCGCGCGCATCTGCGTAATCCGCGGAAAGGCATTTCGTGATCCGCATCGGCATCCTCAACATCTCCGACCGCGCCGCCGCCGGCATCTACGCCGACGAACCCGGCCAGGCCTGCCTCGCGCTCCTGCGCGAGTGGCTCGCCACGCCGTTCGAGCCCGACTACAGGATCATCCCGGACGACCGCGCCACGATCGAAGCCGAGCTCCGCCGCATGGCCGACGCCGCCGGCTGCTGCCTCGTCGTCACGACCGGCGGCACCGGCCCCGCACCGCGTGACGTCACCATCGAAGCCACGCGCGCCGTGATCGAAAAAGAGCTGCCCGGCTTCGGCGAATTGATGCGCGCCACCTCGCTCCGCCACGTTCCGACCGCGATCCTCTCGCGCCAGACCGCCGGCATCCGCGGCCACACCCTGATCGTGAATCTCCCCGGCCGCCCGAAGGCAATCCGCGAAAACCTCGAAGCCGTCTTCCCGGCGATCCCCTATTGCATCGACCTCATCGGCGGCCCGCGCCTCGAAACCAACGAGGCCGCGATAAAAGCCTTCCGCCCCAAGTAGCGCCGCACGCCAACCCGCATCCGTGGCAACGAGCGCCAGCGAGTCGCACCGGCGGTGCGGGGGTGCTCGTCGTTACGCGGCAATGCCTCGGTCCGATGTAACTTCGGGCTCGATTTCGCGTCGCAGCCGCACCCGCTTGCACCACCGGAAAACCGGCTACCGTTTGGCCGGCCACCGGCCAACCACCTCTCCGCCATGCCTTATCTCAAAATCGAAACCAATCTTCCCCTCAATCCCGCGGCCCGGCGCAACATCATGCAGAGCGCCTCGTCGCTCGTCGCCACGGAGCTCGAGAAGCCCGAGTCGTTCGTCATGATCGCGCTGCAGCCCGACACGCCGATGCTCTTCGCCGGATCGGACGAGCCGGTCGCGTTCCTCGAGCTCAAGAGCATCGGCCTGCCCGGCCGGAAGACGAAGGCGCTCAGCCGCGTCCTCTGCGCCTTGATCGAGGATCACCTCGGCATCCCCAAGGACCGAGTCTATGTGAAGTTCATCGACGCCCAGCACAGCATGTGGGGCTGGAAGGGTGACGTGTTCTGAAGTGAAAGTGAGGGTGAGCGTGAAAATGCACTCGTCAGTCCCGCCGCGCTTGAAATCCCGGTTGCGCACCGGCTTCTTACTCTTTCATTCACATTCTCACGCTCCCTCTCACTTTCACTTTTCCGATGACGACCTACGTTTACGAAACGATCCCGCGGATCCCCGGCATCGCGGCGCGCCGTTTCGAGGTTCGTCAGTCGATGAAGGATCCGCCGCTCGCCGCGGACCCGGCCACGGGCGAGCCCGTCCGCCGCGTGATCAGCGGCGGCTTCGGTTTCGTGGCGCAGAAATCCGCGGCCGCCTCATCGCCCGCCGCCGGCGCCTGCGGCCCCGGCTGCGCCTGCTGCCGTTGACACCCATTTTCTTCCCATGGCCTCCACCCTCGAATCCGCCTACAAAAATCCCCAAGCCGCTCCCGCGGCCGCCGTCAACTACGCGGCCCCCGATCTCCGGAAGCATCCGCCCCGCAGCCCCTACACCCGGCTCGGCGGCTTCGTGCACCTGCCGCGCCTGATCGACAAGGCCCGCGCCTTCGTCGCCGGCACGAACGGCGACTACCATTACAACTGCCCGTTCGACCAGCGGCTCTTCGCTTTCACGGGCATCGACCACGAGAAGTTCCTCGCCGAGGTGAAACAGGGCAAAACCGACAGCCAGCTCCTCGCCTACATCATGGCGAACTCGAACCCGAAACGGCATCCCGCCGAGATCGCCGCGTGGTCGCGCTGGTTCGAGCAGTTCACGCCGAGCACCCCGGAAATCCGCACGTTCTTCAACGACGTCCACGCCAAGAACGCTCCGCATCGCGACGACATCGCCACGTGGCTCGACTGGGTCGAGCTCGACGACTTCGTGACCTTCGGCGGCAAGCCGTGAAGGCGGCTTGATTTTCGCCCTTCGATTTCACGGCGCCCTCGGGCGCCGTTTTTTTCGCCCCATCGGGCGGAATCGGAATTCCTACAGCTCCGTGTATTTGTCCGCGCGTCCCCGCGCCTTCTCGACCGGATACTTTTTCGCGTTCGCCGCCATCTTCGCCTCGATCGCCCCCGCCAGGTCGAGGCCCGTCGCATTCGCGAACTCCAGCGCATAGATCGCCACGTCCGCCAGTTCCTCCGCGATCTTCGCGCGCTTCGCCGGATCGCGCGCGACCGCGTGCGACGCCTCCGGCGTCGCCCAGAGAAAGTGCTCCATCAGCTCCGCCGCCTCGGCCGCGAGGGCCATGCTGAGATTCTTCGGCGAGTGAAACTGCTCCCAGTCCCGCTCGCGCACGAACGCGAGCACCCGCGCCTTCAGTTCCCCGGTCGTCGTCGTCTGGTCGTTCATATCGCACCCAGCCTGCGCGGCGACACAGCGTCACGCAATCTTCACCGTCACATACCAGAATCCACTTGGCACGCCGGCTGCATTGTGCAGGTTGATTCACGTTCCAATGACCGTTCAGCAAAACCATCTCCGCGGCTGCGCCGGCACTTCGTTTACGAAGGCCGTCGTCTCCATTTGTCGCGGTCAGATGCGTCCGGTCGCCCACAATTGGAGCAAACAGCAGACGACCGGCTCGGGCTCTCAGGCCTAAACCCTCCGTTTAACGGACAACGTTTAGAAACTCCTGAAGCCCGGCGGTCCTAGACCCCGAGGCCCCTCCTCCCTTTTTCATTTTTTCCATGCATACGATCATCCATCCCAGCCGTCCCGCCCGTCGCATCCGTCCCGCGGTCTCGTCATCCATGCCGACACTCCGCCAGCCGGGCTACGACTGCCGCGAGCAGCCGGACGCCGTGACGCTCACGGTCTACGTCCCCGGCGTCGAAGCCGCCGGCGTGGAGATCGAGTCGCGCGGACCCGACCTGCTCGTCACCGCGCGCAAATCCCATTTCGTGCGCGTCAACTGGCAGGCGCTGCACCTGGAGACCGCCCAGCGCGACTACCAATTGCGCCTGCGGCTGGGCCACGGCATCGACTACCCGGCGCTGCACGCCGAAATCAGCAACGGCGTCCTCACCGTCGTCCTGCCCAAGCGCCAGCCCGCGGAGGATCATCTCTCCGCCCGCCGCGTCGCGTGAACGCGGACGGAGCGCGTCGGCAAAACCCCGCGCTCCGTCTCCGCCTCTTGCGGACGAATGCAACCGGAGAGATTTCCCTAATTTTTCCGGCACATCGTTCCGATGTTTTTGTCATCGAAGCCCGACCAACACCAAAATGCCCATCCCCGTTCCAGTCCATTCCGCGCCCGCTACAGCGCCGACTGCGATTGTCCGCACGGTGACACGCGAGGACCCGCTTTGGAACCGACCCATCTTCAAAGCTCCGCCCCTCGAGATCGTGCCACCGGCTGCCGATCTGTCGGAATTACAACGCGCTGTGCGCAGGCCTGAAGCGATCCTCGGCTGATCGCCCGGCGACCTTCGCGCAAGGCCGGCGCTCCGGCCGATCCACCGACCGCGACTCCCGCAGTGCGATCCTCCGCGCTGGCTTCACGGGCGGCCCTTTCGGCGCCGCCGCGAGCTCCTCCGTGGCGCGTCGCCGGCGGCCCGCTATCGCTCCGGCACCAGCCAGTCGAGCCGCGCCCCCGCCCCTTCGCCCTGGGCAAGCAACCGCGACAGCTCTCGCAGCAACGGTTCCGCCGTCGCTTCGAAGCGCCACGGCGGATTGACCAGCACGAGCCCGCAACCGCGCATCCTGATCCCGGACGTCTCGCCTGCGATCGCCAGTTCGAGCACGAGTGTCGGCGGCAGTTTCAGGCCCACCAGCTCCGCGAAAAACGCGTCCACCCGCGCCCGCTCCGTCAGCGGATACCAGAGCGCCAACACGCCGTCCGGCAGCCGTCCGAGTCCCTCGCCGGCCGCGGTCGCGATCCGCGCAAACTCGTCCTCCGCCTCGAACGGCGCATCGATCAACACCAGCGCCCGCCGCTCCGGCGGCGGCAGCATCGCGCGCAACGCGAGATAACCATCCATCTCGTGCACCGACGTACCGGCGGCGCGCCGAAACTCGCGCGCGAGCGCCGCATATTCCTCCGGCTGCTTTTCACACAGAGCCAGCCGGTCCCGGGTCCGCGCGATCATCCGCATGATCCACGGCGAACCGGGATAAAACCGCGGCGCGCCGTCTCCGCCTGGAGGCGGGGCGTCCCCACCCCGCTTTTCCCCTCCGCGCGACGGCCTCACCGCGCCCTCCCTGCCCGCCGCAACCTTGGCGACGGCAGAGTCGCGCTTTCCTGCATCGAACCGCCTCACGAGCTCCGCATACTCCGCCAGCTCCGCGCCGATCGCCGCCGCTTCTTCATCCCAGAGCCGTCCGATCCCGTCCGGCCACTCCGGCCGCCGTGCCAGCGAATCGCCGCGCGCCTCCGCCGACAGGTCGTAACTCCCGCGGCCCGCATGCGTGTCAAGAAACAGGAATCCCTTTTCCTTCTTCTGCATGGCCCGCACGACCTGCACGAGCAGCGCATGCTTCATCACGTCGGCAAAATTCCCCGCGTGAAACTGGTGGCGATAGTTCACGGAGTGAAAGTGAAAGAGAAAGGGAAAGGGAAAAGCCCAAAACCCGCCGCCGCTTCACCCTTCCCCTTTTACCTTCTCTCTCGCTCGCGCTCCCACTTTCACTCTCACCCTCGCCGTCACTTCCCCACCGGCACTTTGACCACCGTCTTGCGCACCAGCGTCGGCCCCGCCGTCCCGCACAATCCGGGCATGTGCACGTCCGCCGGGTAAAACACCGCCGCCTGTCCGCCCTTCACATGCAGCACCGCGCCGGGCTCGCCGTTCTCATAGACGATGAAATCGCGCTCCTCGTGATAAGGCCGGCGCACGGTCCCGCGCGCGATGTCGACGATCTCCATCCACTCCTCGCCGTCGATCACCACCTGCACGTCGATCAGCCGCCGGTGCGACTCGAAAAATCCATCCGCCCGCACCTTCGTGCGATAAACCTGCTCGAGCGCAAACGCGCCGCCCGCCAGTTCCACCCGCTGCGTATCCCCTTCCGTCGCCGCCCGCAACCGCTTGCCCGCCGCCGTCTCGGGCCGCGCCACCTCGGCCAGGTAATCGAACACCGCCGACAGTTTCTCGGCTCCGGGCATCTGCGCCCGCACTGTCGCGATGGAACCGAACAGGGCCATGCCCCATGGCATCGCGGCCCCGCCGGCGAGGCAAGCGCCGACTTGCCCACCTCCGTCGCGCCCTCGGCGCGCCCGCCGGCGAAGGCCGAAACCGCGTTGCGCCCGCGCCGGTCTTCGCTTTCTTCGCCACGATGAAACCGCTTCCCCTCGCCTTGGTTGCCCTCGCCGCCCTGGCGGCTCCCGCGGTGCTTTCGGCCGCGAATTTCGAAGGCACCGTCCGCATGAAAATCACCGGCCCGCGCGGATCGCACGAGCTCGCCCAGCACATCAAGAACGGCCTCGTCCGCTCCGATGTGGAAATGGGCACCCACACGATGTCGATGATCATGGACCCGAAGAAACAGGAGATGACCATTCTGATGCCACAGCAGCACATGTACATGGTTCACGCCTTGCCCAACGCCACCGCCGCGGACGACCAAAAGAGCTCGCCGCCCGACGACGCCACGCTCGAAAAGACCGGCGAAACCGAAAAAATCCTCGGCTACACCTGCACGAAATACGTCGTGAAGGAGCCCCGGCAAAACGCGACCACCGACATCTGGCTCACCGACGAGCTGGGCAACTTCGTCGGCCTCGGCAGCGGTCCCGGCCCGATGGGCATGGGCCGGCGCGCCGGCCCGCCGCGGGCCGCGTGGGAAAAAGCGCTCGCCGGCAAGGACGCGTTCCCCCTCCGCGTCGTCACGCACGGCACCGATGGCGACGAGAAATTCCGTCTCGAAGCCACCGAGGTGAAACGCGAACCCCAGCCCGATTCCCTGTTCACGCCGCCCGCCGATTTCCGGAAATTCGACATGGGCGCGATGATGCAGGGCATGGGCGGGATGCCCCGCGATAGCAACTGAACCCCGCCGCCATTGCAGCGGCGGTCTATGACCGCCGACTCCGCAGCATCGGCGGCGACAAACCGCCAGCTCCCCGCCGCCCAACACCGCGATTGCCTCGGCGGCCGCCGAGCCGTCTCATCACAGCCTCGCTGTGACCCGCCCGATCACCCGCATCTTCTCCGACCTGCACTACGGCGACCGGGCCAGCAAACTCACCCGCCTCGCCGCGCTCGCTCCGCTCATCGACGGCGCCGACCGCATCATCCTCAACGGCGACACGCTCGACACCCGCCCCAGCCGCGATCCCGCCGCCACCGCTGTACTTCGAGCCGAGGTCGCCGATTTTTTCGGCCGGCTCGCCGCGCCCGTGACATTCATCCCGGGAAACCACGACCCCGACATCTCCTCGCAGCACCGCCTCGAATTCGCGGACGGGCTCGTGTTCGTGACGCATGGCGATGCGCTTTTCGAAAGCCTCGTGCCGTGGGGCCGTGATGCCGCGATCGCCCGCGCCCGCATCGCCGCCGAGCTTGCCGCGCTGCCACCCGACTCCCGGGATCATCTCGATGCGCGGCTCGCCGCCGCCCATCGTGCCGCCGCCATGATTCCCCAGCGCCACCAATCCGAGCGCCACGGGCTGAAACACCTGCTCGGCTTCGTCGCCGACACCGTCTGGCCGCCGTGGCGCATGCTCCTCGTGTTGCGCGCCTGGCGCGAGACGCCCGCCCGCGCCGCCAGTTTCGTCCGCCGCCACGGTCTGCCGGCGCGTTTCTTCGTGATGGGCCACACCCATCGCCTCGGCTTCAGTCGCGCGTCCGGCGGCTTCGTCGTCGTGAATACCGGCAGCTTCGCGCCGCCCGGCCGCGCCGGCTTCGTCGACCTCACGGCCGACCGGCTCACCCTGCGCCGGATTTTCGCGCGTCGCGGCGAATTTCACCCCGGTCCCCCAATCGCGGAATTTGCGCTCGCCGGCCCTTGAACCGCGAAGAGACTCCCGCGCGATGAGCATCGAGTTCGGCTGGTGGAACAAGGACCCCGAACAGGGCAAATACCAGGTCTGCGCCTCCGTCCATGGCGGAAACATCGACTGGCGCCGCAAGCAGGGTCATCACACCGCGTGGGAATCCCACGCGCCGACCGACGCCGATTGGGACCGGCTCGTCGCCGAGGCCGAACGCCGCGTGCCCCGTCGCCTGATTTCACCCAAGCAGTTCGACGCGATCAAACGCCTGCGCCCCGCTTAGCGGATTTACCAAAACCGCGGCCGAAAATTCTATGGTAGCGGCGAGCGCCAGCGAGTCGACCCGCCATCCGCTCTTTCTGAAAACGTTTTAACTAGCGCGCCGCCGGCGCCTTTTCCGGCGCGCCATCGAGGAACACCACGCCGTCCTTCAATTTCTCCGCGACAATCGCCCACAAATATCGAAATGGCCCGCTGAAATCCCGCGGCCGCTCGGCGATCCGCTCCGTGACCTCCACCGGCGCCAGCCATTCTCCGCCTTCGATCTCGTCGGGATGCAGCACAAACGGCCCGTTTGCCCGCATCCGGTAGATCCAGCAAAATTCCCGCCCCGTCTCCTCGCAGGCGTCGATCTTGAACCACCGGACCGGCGTCTCCGCCTGCCCCGGGCTCGTCGGGCGGGCCACGCTCAGCCCGAGTTCCTCCTTCAGTTCCCGCACCGCCGCGCGGTCATACTCCTCGCCGGCATCCACATGGCCCGAGCACGATGAATTCCACAACCCCGGCGACGTGTCCTTGTTCATCGACCGCTTCTGGAGAAACACCCGCCCGTGCTCGTCGAACACCAGGATGTGCACCGCCCGGTGGCGCAACCCCCGCGCATGCACTTCGCTCCGCCGGGCCCGGCTCACGGGCTCGTCGTGCTCATTGACCACGTCGAAAAATTCGTCGGCCATGACGTGCCTTTACCATACCGTCCGCCCGTGTCGATGCGTGTTCCACCTCGCCGCTGTTATCAGGGGAAAACGGTCCGGACCCGCTCGGGAGGAAGGACAACGACCAGCCGGCGGGCTTTCTCCTTCTCATCCGCCGCCATCCGTGTAATCCGTGGTCCCTTATCCCTTTTCCCATGCCGAAAATCGACGTCAGCAAGGTCGCCGAAATCCTGAAGAAAAACCAGATCGACCCCGCCGTCCTCCGCCGCGTGATCGAGGAAATGAACCTCGTCGTCCAGCCCGAGCCCGGCGAGGAGGACAAGCCGCCGGCCGTCAAAAAGCAGTTCGTCATCCTCGTCTCCGATCCCGAGGACCGGTTTCCGAAAGCCGACTTCGCCGGCTGGGTGCTGCAGATTCCCGAAACCGAGAGCCCCGCCACGACGCCGGACCGCATCTTCCGCAGCGCCTACGACTACAACGCCACGAAAAAAGGCCGCCTTTATCCCGCGAAAACCGTCGGCGAAGCGCTCGAAAACATCCCCGCCAAGCACTTCAAGGAAGCCGACGTCTGGGTGAAAACGAAGACGCCCGTCCTCGTCCTCAAGACGGACAACGAAATCCCGAAGGACTGACCACCGCCGGGCGCAACGGCGAAGCGGGCACTGCACTCCGGATAAAGCTGCCCGCCCTACCTGATCCCATACTTCGACGGATCGAACCCCCGCGCCTTCAGCGCCGCCGCCAGCGCTTTCAGATCGATCTGGGCCCCCGGCTTCACGCCGTTCTTCGCGAACCAGCCCTGGTTCATCTCGAGCGCGAGCGTCAGCAGCGTGCTGCGCGACGACACCGTCGTCTCGTCGAACGGCTGCAGCGGATAAATTTCCTCCAGCATTCCGCCGTCGTCGAAAAACCCGATATCGAGCGGCGTCGGCGTGTCGTGCATCCAGAAGCTCATGCGCTGCGGCTTGTCGAATATGAACAGCATGCCGTCGTTCGGCCCCAGATTCCGCCGTTCCATCAGCCCGTGCTCCATCTCGGGCTGGGTCACCGCGAGCTGCATGCGAACTGCCTTCGGCCCGACCCGGATGTCGAAGAAATCCGCGACCGTCTTCGGCGGCGCCGCGGGTGCCGCCGGCTTCGCCCCGCGACAACCGGTCAGCGCCAGGATCGCCGCCAGCAGCACGCCGGCGTAGCGGCACGCGTCCCTGCCTGCCGTCCTCCGGACACTGACTCCCGGCCGGCCCGGCAACCTGCCGCCGCGCGGCTTCGACGAAACCCTGTTTGCATTTTTCACCGCTGGCGTGGGTAATGGTTCGCTTCGCCCAACACAACCTCATCGTGCCGTCGCTTCCTCCTCTCCTCTACGCCGACACCTCCAATGCCGACCAGCGTTACTTCAGCCGGGTTGAGGTGCCGGACCCGTTCATCGCCTTCGCCGCTGGCCGCCGCCGCATCGGCGTGCTGAGTGCGCTCGAATTCGGCCGTGTCAAAAAAGCGGGCACGTTCGACGCCGTCCTTCCGCTCGAAACCTGGCGCGCCCGCGCCGCACAGCGCCACGCCGGCCGGCCGGTCGGTCCCGCCGAAATCATCGCCGAACTCGCCCGCGCGCATCGCCTCCGCGCCTTCCGCGTCGCCGACGACTTTCCCGCGTCGCTCTTCCTGAAACTCCGCTCGCTCGGCCTCAAGCTCGAGCTCGCCAGCGGCCCGCTCTTTTCCGACCGTGAGACCAAGACCGCCGCCGAGGTCGCCGCGATCCGCGAGGCCAACCGCCTCTGCTCCGTCGGTTTTTCCGTCGCCGAAAAAATTCTTCGCCGCTCCCGGCCGCGCGGTCGCGTTCTCCGGCACGACGGCCGGCCGCTGACGTCCGAGCGCCTGCGTTTCGAAATCGAAGCCGCCATCATGGCCGAGGGCGGCCAGCCCAACGGCACCACCATCGTCGCCGGTGGCGATCAGGCGTGCGATCCCCACGAGCGCGGCCACGGCCCGCTCCGGCCCGACGAGCTCATCATCGTCGATATTTTTCCGCGCGTCGCGAAGACCGGCTACTTCGGCGACATGACCCGCACCTATCTCCGCGGCCGCGCCACCGAAGCCCAGCGCAAGCTCGTCGCCACCGTCCGCGCCGCGCAGCTCGCCGCGGTTGAAATCATCCGCGCCGGCATCGACGGTTCCGCCGTCCACCAACGCGTCGTCGAAGTATTCACCGCGGCCGGCTACGAAACCAAACAAACCGCCAAAGGCTCGGTCGGTTTCTTTCACGGCACCGGCCACGGCCTCGGCCTCGCCATCCACGAAGCGCCGCGGATCGCCGCGACCGGCTCGACGAAACTGAAACCGGGCACCGTCGTGACCGTCGAGCCCGGCCTTTATTATCCCGGCCTCGGCGGCTGCCGGATCGAGGACGTCGTGCAGGTCACCGACCGCGCGCCGCGGCTGCTGTCGAAGCACTCCTACGACTGGGAGCTCTAGCGGCCGGCCGCCGTGCCTGCCGAAATTCGCACGCTCGATATCGCGGCGGGCAGAGACGCGCCCCACTGCACGCCCGGCTCGCAATCACTTTCACTTTCCCCCTCTCACTTTCACTCCTGATGCCCGAGCTCGCCGAGGTCGAATTCTTCCGCAAGCGCTGGCACCGCGCCGCCGCCGGCCGGCGGATTGTCCGCGTCCAGCTTCATCCCCACGCCAGGGTTTTCCGCGGCACGAACACCTCGGCGCTTCGCCGCACGCTGACGGGCGCGAAGCTGCTCTCCTCCTCCGCGGCCGCGAAACAAATGCTCTTCCGCTTTTCCGGCGAAGCGTGGCTCGGCCTTCACCTCGGCATGAGTGGCGACCTCCGCGTCGCGCCGCCTCCTCACGCGCCGGCCAGGCACGAACACCTCGTCCTCGAAACCTCGCGCGCCGCCCTTGTCTTCGAGGACCCGCGCATGTTCGGCCGCGTGCAATTTCACCACGGCGGCGAACCGCCACGCTGGTGGACCTCGATCGCACCGGCCATCCTCTCGCACGACTTCACCATCGCGGCCGTCGCCGCCTTCCTCGAGCGCCGTTCCCGCGCGCCGGTCAAAGCCGTCCTATTGATGCAGGAGCGGTTTCCCGGCGTCGGCAACTGGATGGCCGACGAAATCCTCTGGCGCGCCGCGATCCATCCCCGACGCGCCGCCGGTTCGCTTTCCGCCGCCGAGATAAAAACCCTCTGGCGCGAGTGCCGCCGCGTCTGCCGGCTCGCACTCGACAGGATCGCCGGCCGCGGTCCAAACCCGCCGCGCGATCTCAACGTCAACATCCCGCGCACCTGGCTTTTCTGGCATCGCTGGGAAGATGGCGGCCGCTGTCCGCGCACCGACGTGCCACTCGTCCGCGAGGAAATCGGCGGCCGCACCACCTGCTGGTCGCCCGGCCGGCAGAAATTAAGAAAAAGATAGCGGCGATCGTCCCGACCGCCACCTTCGATCTGGCGGTCGGGGACGACCGCCGCCACCCGATGTCCGCCGCCAAAAAACTCCGCCTCGACGAGCTCCTCGTCGCCCGCGGCCTCGCCCCGTCCCGCGCGCAGGCCCAGGCCCTGATCATGTCCGGCCGCGTGTTGCGCGGCACCGAGCGGCTCGACAAGCCCGGCCGCGAATTCCCCGGCGACGTCGCGCTCACGATCGAGCAGCCCCCGCGCTTCGTCTCGCGCGGCGGCGAAAAACTCGCGGCGGCGCTCGAGCATTTTGCCCTCGACCTGCGCGGCGCGCACGTCCTCGACGTCGGCGCCTCGACCGGCGGCTTCACCGACTGCGCGTTGCAGGCCGGCGCCGCGGATGTCGTCTGCGTCGACGTCGGCCGCGCGCAACTGCACGCGAAACTTCGCGCCGACCCGCGCGTGACGAACATCGAAAAACTCAACGCCCGCCATCTTTCGCCCGGCGACCTGCCGCGCGCCGAGTTCGACGCGATCGTGATGGACCTCTCCTTCATCTCGCTGAAAACCGTGCTGCCCGCCGTCTGGCCGTTTCTCCGCACTGGCGACCCGCTGATCGCGCTGGTCAAGCCGCAGTTCGAGGCCGGTCGCAGCGAGGCCGACAAGGGCCGCGGCGTGATCCGCGATCCCGTCGTGCAGGCGGCGACGCTCGCCGGCGTGCGCGATTTTGCGCTCGCCGAACTGCCCGGCGCGCAGCTCGCCGGCACGATGGATTCGCCGATCGCCGGCGGCGACGGCAACCGCGAGTTTCTGCTCTGCCTTCGAAAGCAGCCTCGCGAAGTGTAGCGGCAGGCCTGCCGATTTTCGGGAATCGAACCTCGGCCGGAACGCCTGCCGCTACCGCCCGCGTAGGCAATATTCGTGTCGATTCGTGTCCATTCATGGTTTCAATTACCTCCGGCCGCATGAAATCCATCCGCAAGCTCGCATTCGTCGTCAACGAGGACAAATCCGGCGCGCACGAGCTCGCGCGGGAATTGATGATGATCGCGCGTGACGCCGGCGTGAAACTCAAGCACACGGCGCGCTTCCCGCTGCCCCGGGGTTACCTGCACGGCTACGACGCGTGCTGCGTCATCGGCGGCGACGGCACCCTGCTCGGCGTCGCCCGCGAGTCCGCACACTGGCAGGTCCCGATCATCGGCGTGAACCGCGGCAGCCTCGGCTTCCTCACGACGTTTTCCGCCGACGAGGCGCGCACCCATTTTTCCGCGCTGCTCGGCGGCCGCTGCCAGGTGGCGCGGCGCGCGCTGCTCGAGTGTTCCACCGGCCCCGCGTCGCGCGATCTCGCGCTCAACGACGTGCTGATCAAGGACGAGGTCAACTCCCGCCTCGTCGAGCTCGAGGTGCACGCCGATGGCGAGCTGGTCACGACCTATATCTGCGACGGCCTGATCTTTTCCACGCCGACCGGCTCGACCGCCTACAACCTCTCGGCCGGCGGCCCGCTGATCCATCCGCACGCCGCCGTGATCGCGATGACGCCGATCTGCCCGCACACGCTGAGCAACCGCACGATCATTTTTCGCGAGAACGTCTGCCTGCGCGTCATCACGCGCTCGTCCAACTCGCGCCTGCTCGTCGCGATGGACGGCCAGCGCGACTTGAAGGTCGGCATCGGCTCGCCGATCGAGATCACGATTTCGAAACTCAAGCTCCCGCTCGCGCAGCAGCCGGACTACTCGCATTTCTCGATCATGCGCACGAAGCTCCAGTGGAGCGGCAGCCTCGGCGAGCACGCCAAGTCCTGACAAAAAAAGCCCCGGCCGCGGGCCGGGGCGAAACACACCAACGCCGGGCGCTCACTTCCCCGCGGCGTCTGTCCCGGCTGATTCCTTTTTCGCCTTCTGCTTCGCGGCGCGGTCGGCCTTCGCCTTTTCGCGATCCGCCTCCCACGCCGCTTTCTCCTCGGCACTCAGCTTTCCATCGCCGTCCTTGTCGTATTTCTTGAGGATGCGTTTGCTGACTGGCTTTTCCTTCTGCGCACTGTCGTCCGCCCTCACCGCCGGAACTGCCAACGCGCCCGTGAGCGCGAGCAGGATTATGAAGACCAAGCGTTTGCTTTTCATGGCGCCGGAAATTTGAGCGAGCGCCGCCGCGCTGGCGAGCCTCCTTTGCAATGGCATGGAGACAGTTTTTGTTAAACCACAACTTCAGGTGAGCATCCCGGCGAGCTCGTCCCGGATCGCGTCGATGCGTTTATACGCCGCGAGCTCCGCCGGCATCGTAGCCAGCGCGCGCCGCAGACCCGCGGCCGCCACACGATCACGCGCAACCTCGTCGAGCCGATACAGCGCGATCCTGATCCCGAACAGCACTCCGCCCGATCGAGGCAACGCCACAAGCGCCTGATGCTCGATCCGCAGCCAAAGCCGCTCCAGCGCCACCGGCTGCGCCGGCGCCGGCATCGCGCGGGCCGGATGCAAGTTCAGCTCGGCGGTGGTCGCGAGGCCCCAGTTGTCGCGGTGAAACGCCGTTTCCGGCTTGAGCCGCGAAAGGAACTGGTGAATCGGCGCGCCGAGCGCATCGTTCAGCCCCGGCACGACGCCATGAATGAACTCGAGCGGATGACCCAGCTTCTCCTCGAGCGCCCAGCCGGTCGGGAAGCACAGTGCTCCCCCGCGCAACCTGAACCGCCCCGCTTCATCGCACGACAACAGCAGGAAATCCGGTTCCCACGCGCCGCCGAGCGCGAGGAGCCGGTCCCAGGGAGGGCGGACGCCCCCGTCCGTCATTGCCCCGCTCGCGGGATGAGGGCGCCCCGCCTCCATCGATCCCCACTTCGCGCAGAGCTCTTCAAACTCCGCGAGCAACGGCTCACCTTCCGGGAGCAGCGCCGCGTAGCGCGCCGGCTCCGCCGCCAGCCACCGCCGCCGCTCGGCGAGGATGCGACCGGTTTCGTCCCGCGGCGCAAAAAACGCCCGCGGTTCGCCACGCCGCAACGTGAGGTGAAACCGGTAATCGCCTTCGGGAAACAATTCGGCGAGCGAAGCCATGCGGGACTTCTGCGCGCGACTCGTCGCCGACTCAAGGCCGCACGACGAGCTGCGTGCGAAGCTCCTTCCGCAGGTAGCGCTGCGCAAATTCCGCCAGCGCGGCAATCGTGATGGCGTCGACGCGCGCGTCGTAATTTTTCCAGTCGTTCGCCGGCAGCCCCTGCAGCACGTTCAGCGCCGCGTGCATCGCCCGCGAGCCGTTGGTCTGCAGTCCCTGCCGGTGCGCCGCCTTCAGCCGGGCGTGGCAGCGGGCGAGCTCGGCCGGTTCCACGCCGCCCGCCTGCACGCGCTCGATCTCCGCCTCGATCTCCGCAAGCACCTCCGCCTCGCCGCCCGGCTTCGTCCCGGCGAAAAAGTAGAACATCCCCGCATCGAGCCCCGTCACGCGCCCCGAGCGCACGAAATACGCCAGCCCCTTCTCCTCGCGCACGCGTTCGAACAGCCGCGACGCCATGCCGCTGAAAATCTCGTCCAGCACTTCGCCGGCGTAATAATCCTCCGCGTTCACGCGCGGCCCCGGAAACGCCTGCAGCACGACCGCCTGCTCGCGCCTCTGTTGCTCGACGAAATCGCCCGCGTTCGCCGGCAACCGGTGGGGCGGGTCTGAGAGCCGCCCTACTGGGGCGTCGCCGCGCGGCAGTTTCCCGAGAAACGCCTTCAGCTTCGGCACGACTTTTTTCGGATCGAAATCGCCGGCCACCGCGAGCACCGCGTTCGGTCCGACCGCGAGACGCCGGAGCAGTGCCGCCAGGTCGGCGGGCGTGAGCGCTTTCACACCGGCTTGGTCGCCCTGCGCGTCCAAGGCGAGCGGGTGCGGGCCGAAGAATTTCCGACGAGCGAGTTTCCTGGCGAGCGTCACGACATCGTCGTCGTCCTGCTGCAACGCCGCGAGCTGGGCATCGCGCTCGAGCGCGAAGGTGGCCCGCTTGAACGCCGGGGCGGTCATCGCGTCCTGCAGCACCGAAAGCGCCCGCTCGAAATCCGGCGGCAGCACTTCGACGGCGAGGCCGATGCTGTTGTTGCCGGACACCGGCTCGAAGAACCCGCCCGCCGACTCGATCGTCTCCGCCACCTGCGCGGCGGTGCGGGTGCGCGTGTCCTTCGTCAGCATCGTCGCGAGCAGCGAGGTCGCGCCGCGCTTCGCCGGATCTTCGAAGAGCGGGCCGCCCTGCATCAGGAAACGCAGGTGCAGGTTCGGCAGCCGGCGGTCCGGTTGCAGCAGCAGGCGGGCGCCGTTCGGCAGCTTTGTTTCGGTGAACTCCGGCAATGCGGCCTCGCTCGCGCCGCGCGCCGCCACCGGCGCCGCGGCGGCCGCCGGGTTGAGCGACACGGAGGTCAGCCGCGCTGGCACGAGGTAGGTCCGGAGCACGCGTCGCAGCTCCGCCGGCGTCACGCGGCCGATGCGCTCGAAATACGCGCGGCTGTGGTCGAGATCGCCAACGACCACCTCGGCCGCGCCAAGCCGCGAGGCCTGGCCGCTCATCGTCTTGCGCGTGTTGATTTCGCCGACGACGAGCTGACGGGCCGCCTTGCGAAGTTGTGCCGGCGTGAAGCCGCGGGCCGCCTGACGCGCCAGCGCCTGCGCGATCGCCGCGCTGGCGCGCTCGCGTTTTTCACCGTCGGCCGTGAAGGAAATGCAGAAGAGTCCGCTCGAGCCCGGATTCCAACTGGAGGCGTCGATGCTGTGCACGAGCCCGGCTTTCTCGCGGATCTCCTGCCACAGCACCGAGCTGTCGCCGTCGCCGAGGATGTTGGCGAGCACATCGAGCACGGGCGCGTCGTCGTGCGTGAGGCCCGGGATCGGCCAGGCGAGCGCCGCGCGGGTGATTTCCACCTCCTCGAAGCGGTGACCGGAGCGCGGCCCGAGCTGCATCGGTTCCGCGGGCACGAGGACTGGCGCGAGCGAGGTGCGCGCCGCGGCGCCGAAATGCTGCTCGACGGCGGCGCGCGTCGCGGCCACGTCGATGTCGCCGACGATGACGACCACGAGATTGTTCGGCACGTAGCGCGAGCGGTAGTAGCCCTCGAGGTCAGCGCGCGCGACCGCGGAAAAAACCTCGCGATGCCCGATGATCGGCTGGCGAAACGGATGCTCGCGAAACGCCGTCGAAAACAAATTGTCCCAAAGCCGGTTGTCGGGGTCGTCCTTCGTCATCGCGATCTCGCGCAGGATGACGTCCTTTTCCTTGGCGCATTCGTCGGCGGGCAGCGTCGAGTGCAGCACGGCGTCGGCGAGGATGTCGATGGCGACGGCGGTGTGCTCGCTCGGCAGGTCGATGTAGTAGACGGTGCGGTCGAACGTCGTGTAGGCGTTGATGTAGCCGCCGTGCGCCTGCACGGTCGCCGAGATCTCGCGGCCGGCGCGGCGCGCGGTGCCCTTGAAGAGCATGTGCTCGAGGTAGTGCGAAAGACCCGCGCCGAGATGCGCGCCTTCGTGGATGCTGCCGGTTTTCACCCAGACCTGCACGGAGGCGAGCGCAGCCGAACGGTCGGGTTTGATGATCAACGTGAGGCCGTTCGACAGCACGATGCGCTCGACCGGTTCGCGCCAGAAGGCGTCAAGCAGGCGAAAGTCGGCGGCACCGGAGGTCAGCTTGGGCATGGAAAAAAGTGCGGTTGTGAGCGTGAGCGAGTGGCGCTTCGTTCCGCTCGCTTACGCTCGCGGCCGCGAAGGTCGGGAGGATCAGGCGGAACCGACGGCTTCCGCGCTCGACGGGCCGCGCATGGGCCGTTGCGGTTGAAAGGGCTTCACGAACGCCTCGTCGAACGTATAGATGTCGGCGAAGTCCTCGCGCCGGTCGTTATCGGTTTTGCTGAAGACATTATACTCGATGAGATTGAAGACGATTTCGCCGAAATCCGAACAGCGTTCCACGCCCCAGGAATTGAGCACGGTCTTGGCGAGCGGGCCGAATTGATCGAGGGTGTAGATGCGCAACCCCTCGAGGAGCTCGGGGCCGGAGACGTGGCGGGAGCGGGCCGAGCGGACGCCTTCCTTCTTCTTGAGCTCCTTCACCGTGTGATCGAGGCCGAGGCGGATGAATTCGTAGGCTTTGCGATCGTAACGCGGGTCTTCCTTGCAGATGAGTTCGACGATTTCGGAAAAATCCGGGTCTTGCATGTTGTCGGGGCGAAGTAGCACAGCGCGGACAGCCGCGCAACTCGCAAGCCGGTGCCCCGGTGCAAGCTTCCGGCATTCAGGGAAAGACCTGATGCAAACTCATGATTATAACCTCGAAGGGTTTCACCAGTACGTCACATTTCCCTTCCATGATCGCATCGACCCAAACCCAACATCCCCTCGTAGAAGCAAAGTCGAACACCGTGAAGGCCCAATCGCCACTAAACATTGCCTGCGCGCGCCTCCGCGCCGCCGGCCTCCGCATCACCCAGCCACGCATCGCCATCCTGACCGCGCTCATCAAGCGCGGCCAGCCGACGACGATCGAACAGATCCACGACGATCTCGAGAAAGGATCGTGCGACCTGGTCACCGTCTATCGTTGCCTGAGCGCATTCGAGGACATCGGCCTCGTCCGCCGCTCGTTCTTTCACAACGGCACCAGCCTCTACGCGATGAGCCTCGGCGAAGCGCATCCGTATCACGTGATCACCCGCGACACGAATCACGTGCAGGAAATCGATCCGCAGACCACGGCCGAACTCCGCCGCAACGTGCTGCAGATCGAGGAACTCCTTCGCTCCCGCGGCTACAGCAACGTGACCCATGTCGTGGAATTCTTCGGTCACGCCCCGCAGGGCCGCAGCTCCACAGTCATCTAGCCTGACTACACGCGAGGCGCGCAGTGCGCGATCAACCCATGGCGGGCCGGAATCCGGCCCGCTTTTTTGTGCCCACACCCGGGTAAGCGCTGACGTCCCGATCGCCGCCCCAACCGGAAGCCCTCATCGGGACGGCCGCGCGCAGTCTTGCCAAGCCGCATCCGATGCCCGACGGTTTTTCCACCCCATGAAGACCGACCTTTCGCGCCGCGAGGCGCTCGCCTCCCTCGCCGGCATCGCCGCCCTCGCCACGCTTCCCCGGCTCCGGGGCGCCGCCCCCACTGCTTCAGCCCCCGCCCCGACTCCGGCCCAGGGTGCGATCCATCATTCTGTCTGCAAATGGTGCTACCCCAAAATCTCGGTCGAGGAACTCGCGCAGGCCGCGCCGTCGCTCGGCCTCGAGTCGATCGAGCTCCTCGCTCCGCCCGACTTCCCCATTTTGAAAAAACACGGCCTCGTATGCGCGATGGTCACGAATCCCGTCGGCAAAACACCGCAGGGCGTGGAGGTCGGCGGCATCCCCAAGGCCTTCAACCGCCTCGAGCATCACGACACGCTCGTCGAGATCTACGAGCGCCGCATCGGCGAGACCGCGGACGCGGGCTTCAGGAACCTGATCTGTTTTTCCGGCAACCGCGAGGGCATGCCCGATGAGCAAGGCCTCGAGAACTGCCTGAAAGGCCTCCAGCGAATCGTTCCCGCCGCCGAAAAGCGCGGTGTCATGCTCTGCATGGAGCTCCTCAACTCGAAGGTGAACCACCACGACTACATGTGCGACCACACCGCGTGGGGCGTGGAGCTCGTGAAGCGCGTCGGCTCGCCGAATTTCAAGCTCCTCTACGACATCTACCACATGCAGATCATGGAGGGCGACGTGATCCACACGATCACGGACAACCATGAGTTCATCGCGCACTATCACACGGGCGGCGTCCCCGGCCGTCACGAGATCGACGATGCGCAGGAGCTCTTCTACCCCGCGGTCATGCGCGGGATCAAAGCCACCGGCTACAACGGGTTTGTCGCGCAGGAATTCATCCCCACGCGCGACCCGCTCGCCTCCCTCGCGGAAGGCATCCGCATCTGCACGGTCTGACGCACGGCGGGTGGAAGCGCCGCGCGGCGTTGAACCGTTGGCACGTGCTACGGTCAGCACGCGCATGCAGCGCCTGTTCCTCCTGTCGCCCGCCAAAGTCAGCGGCGCACGCGCCCGGCTGCTCCTGAATCCGCACGCGCCCTTCGCCCTCGCGCGGCGGTTTCAGCGCGAAGGCCGGCCGCTCGGCGAAATCTTCGCCTTCGCCAGCGGGCTCTACTTTCGCGGCAAGCTCGCCTACGCGCAGCGGTTCGCCAGCGCCGCCCGCGGCGACCTCGTGCGCGTGATCACGACCAATCGCGGACTCGTCGATCCCGCGGCGGTCGTCACGCCCGACGAGCTGCGTGCGTTTGGCGCCGACGACATCCATCCGGAGAACGCGCGCTACCATGCGCCGCTGCGGCGTGACTCGGCCGCGCTCGCGCCGCGCCTGTCCGATCGCGGCAACGCGATCCTGCTCGGCAGCATCGCGACCGGGAAATACCGCGACGTGTTGCTCGAATGCTTCGGGCCGCGGCTCGTTTTCCCGGCGGACTTCGTCGGCCGCGGCGACATGAGCCGCGGCGCCCTGCTGCTTCGCGCCGCCCGCACCGGCGACGAGCTGCGTTACTCGGCCGTGCTCGGCGCCGCCTGGAAAGGCAAACCCGCTCCCCGCATCGCCGACATGTAGGCGTCGGTCTCGCCGACGCCATCGCCGATTCGCCGGCGAGGAAAAAGGGTCCGCGTAAACCCGACGCCCTACAAGGCCGCGAGCAATCGCCGCAACGTCTCGTCGACGAGCTTCGGGTTGGCCCTCCCCTTCGCGGCTTTCATCACGGGCCCCTTGAACGCATTGATCGCGCTGTCCTTGCCGGCCTTGAATTCGGCGAGCGCCTTCGGGTTGCCGGCGATCGCATCGCGGCACCATTGCTCCAGCTCGCCCGCATCGGTCGGCACCGTCTTCAGGCCGCGCCGGTCCGCGATCGCACCCGGCGCGTCGCCCGTCGCGAACATCTCAATGAAAATCTCCTTCGCGGCGTTCGTCGCCACCGTCCCGGCCTCGACCAGTTTTACGAGATCGGCGATGTGCACGGGGCGGACCTTGCACGCAGCAAGCGGCTCATTGTCAGCTGGAGCCGCGGCGCCAGCTTTGCCCAGCTCGCGCAGCAGGTCGTTCGCGATCCAGTTGCCCGCCGCCTGCGGCTTGCCGCTGAGTCTCGCCGCTTCCTCGAAATAGTCCGCCAGCTCTCCATCCCACACGAGCACCGACGTGAGCGTGTAGGGAAGCTGGTATTGCTCGAAGAACCGGCGCTGCTTGTCGAATGGCCGCTCGGGGCACGTCGCCCGGATCGTCGCCTTCCACGCGTCGTCGACGGCGACCGGCATCAGGTCGGGATCGGGAAAATAGCGGTAATCGTGCGCCTCCTCCTTCGTGCGCAGCGATTGCGACGTGCCGGTCTGGCCGTCGTAGTCGCGCGTCTCCTGCACGATCGTGCCGCCGCGCTCGAGCACGCCGAGCTGGCGCTTGATCTCGTGGGCGATGCCGTCGCGAACGAACGAGATCGAGTTGAGATTTTTCAACTCCACCTTCGTGCCGAGCTTCGTCTCGCCGGCGGGGCGCACGGAGATGTTCGCGTCGCAGCGGAGCTGGCCCTTCTCCATGTCGCAATCGGAAATGCCGCCGCAGATCATCGTCGCGCGCAGCGAGGTGAGATACGCGTAGGCCTCCTCCGCGGAATGGAGCGCCGGCTCCGAGACGATCTCCATGAGCGGCGTGCCGGCGCGGTTGAAGTCGATCAGCGAATCGCTCGCGCCGTGGTTGAGCTTGCCGACGTCCTCCTCGAGGTGGATGCGCGTGAGCGGAATCGATTTGTGCTCGCCCATGACATTGCGGGCCGGGCCGGGCAGCTCGATCTCGACGGAGCCGTTGCGGCAGATCGGCTGGTCGTATTGCGAGATCTGGTAGTTCTTCGGCGAGTCGGGATAGAAATAGTTTTTCCGGTCCCACTTGCAGACCGGCGCGATCTCGCAGCCGAGCAGCAGGCCGGCCTTGATGACCGCGTCGAGCGCCGCCTTGTTCATCACCGGCAGCGTGCCTGGCAGCGCGAGCACGACGGGATCGGTCAGCGTGTTCGGATCGAACCCGTAGCCGGCCGCGGCGCGGGTGAACATCTTCGACCGCGTCTTGATCTGGACGTGGACCTCGAGACCGATGACCGCTTCGTAGTTCATACGGAAAACAGGACCGCCCGCGAATGGCGCGAATAAACGCGAATGATCGGGGTCGAATTCGTGTGCATTGGCGTGATTCGCGGGCTCACAAGCTCGGAGTTTTACGACTCCACTCGTGCGCGCGGTCGTAGGCGTGGGCGAGAGCGAGGAGGTCGGCTTCCTTGAAGGGCTGGCCGATGAGCTGCACGCCGATCGGCAGGCCGTTCGCGGTGAAACCGCAGGGCACGCTGATGCCCGGCAGGCCCGCGAGGTTCACGCCGATCGTATAAACGTCGCAGAGATACATCGCGAGCGGATCGCTTTTTTCGCCGATCTTGAACGCCGGCACCGGCGACGTCGGCGTGATCAGCGCATCGACCTCGCGGTAGGCGTTCAGGAAATCCTGGCGGATCAGCGTGCGGACCTTTTGCGCGCGCAGGTAGTAGGCATCGTAGTAACCGCTCGAAAGCACGTAGGTGCCGAGGATGATCCGGCGCTTCACCTCGGGCCCGAATCCCTCGGCGCGCGATTGGAAGTAGAGATCAACCGCATCCCGCGCGTTCGGCGACCGGTGGCCGTAGCGGACGCCGTCGTAACGCGCCAGGTTCGACGACGCCTCCGCCGTCGCGATGATGTAATAGGTGTCGAGGCAGTATTGCGTGTGCGGCAGCGAAACTTCTTTGATTGCGCAACCCTGGCCGCGATAAAATGCGATCGCGCGTTCCACGGCCGCGCCGACCTCGGGATCGAGGCCCTCGCCAAAATATTCCTTCGGAATCCCGAGCTTCCACGGACCGCGACGCTCCGCGAGCACGGCGCGATAGTCGGGGATCTCCGTCTTGATCGAGGTCGAGTCGCGCTCGTCGTGCCCGGCGATCACACCGAGGAGGACGGCCGCGTCGCCGACCGTTCGCGCGAACGGACCGATCTGGTCGAGCGAGGAGGCAAACGCGATCAGTCCATAACGGGAAACGAGCCCATAGGTCGGCTTCAGCCCCACGACGCCGCACAGCGCCGCCGGCTGGCGGATCGATCCGCCCGTATCGGAGCCGAGCGTGGCGATCGCCTCGCCCGCCGCGAGCGCGGCCGCGCTGCCGCCGGACGAGCCGCCGGGGACGCGCGTCGGATCCCACGGGTTGCCGGTCGGATGAAACGCCGAGTTTTCCGTCGAGGAGCCCATCGCGAACTCATCGCAGTTCAAGCGGCCCCACAACACCGCGCCGGCGTTCTTCAGCTTCGTCGTGACGGTCGCGTCGTAGGGCGAAACGAAGTTCGCCAGCATCCGGCTCGAGGCCGTGAGCGGCTGGCCGGCCACCGCGATCACGTCCTTCAAGCCGATGGGAATGCCGTCCAGCGGTCCGCGCGACTGGCCGGCCGCGCGGCGTGCGTCGGACGCGGCCGCTTGCGCGAGAGCGTCGGCTTCGTCGAACGAGTTGAATGCGCGCACCCGGCTCTCGACCGACTTCGTGCGCGCGATCACCGCGTGCGTGAGCTCGACCGACGAGAGCTTGCGGGCATCGAGCGCGGCGGCGAGGTCGGTGATCGGTTGGAAAAACATTTCTGACGGCATGGCGCGGGCTCGGGGCGCGGGCGGGGCGGGTCTCGGGCCCGTCCTACTCGACGACTTTCGGCACGACGATCATGTGGTCGCGCTGCGTGGGCGCATTCTTGAGCGCGAGCTCGGGCGAAAGGCCGGGCTGCGGCACGTCATCGGCCCAGACGTTGTGGACGGCAAAGGCGTGCGCCGTCGGCTCGATCCCCGCGACGTCCACCTTCGAGAGCTGCTCGATGTGATGCAGGACATCGCCAAGTTGCTGGGCAAAGCGCGCCTTTTCGTCGGGCGTGAGGGCGAGCCGCGCGAGCTTCGCCACATGGTCGAGATTGAGGTCGGCGGGAGCGGCCATGGCGGAAATGAACCCGTGAGCGTGCGGCCGGTGCCGCGCTTGGCAACCGGCAAAAACAAGGTCGCGCCGCGCGCCGGCGGAGCGGGCCGCCTCGGGCGAAAAACGCGATCCATCGTCCAGCGATACGATTTTGGTTAAAGCCGGGGCCGGTCCGGACCGTATTCGAACCATTGCCCCCGCAATGAGAATACTGCTTGCAGATGACGACCGGGTCGCCCGCAAGGTCCTGGACACATTTCTCCGCCAATCGAAACACGAAGTCGTGGTCGTCGAGGACGGAACCAGCGCGCTGCAGGCGATGGTCTCGGACGACGCGCCGCGCGTCGCGGTCCTCGACTGGATGATGCCCGACATCAGCGGCCTCGATCTCTGCCGCAAACTCCGGGAGCATCCGTTCCCCGTCCAGCCCTACCTCATGATCCTCAGCGGCCGCCAGGCCAAGGCCGACATCGCCGAAGCGCTCGATGCGGGCGCGAACGATTTTCTGACGAAGCCGTTCAACATCGTCGAAACCCAGGCGCGGCTGCGCGTCGCCGAGCGTGCGGTGGCGCAGCAACTCGCCCTCCATCGGCGGATCGAGGAGGCGCGCGCCGCGCTCGACCGGCACGTCGAGCTGTTCGAGCCGGACACGGCGGGCGCGCCGGCGGCGGAAAGCGCGGATCCCCTGGCCGGGTTCGCCGCGCTCGCACCCGAAGCGACCGGGAAGTTGCTCCTGCGGACGCTGCAAACCGAAATCTCGCCGCAACTCGTCGCCGCGCCCGCTCCGGCGGGCTCCGATCCCGCGCCCGGCCGCGTGCTCGCCTGGTTCGGCCTGCTGCTCATCCGGGAAAACCTCTGGCTCGACGTGCTGCTCGAAACCGACGCCGGCCGTTCCGCAACGCTCTTCGAGCGGTCCCGCGGCGTGCTTCCGGCCCAGCCGCCGGACGCGGCGAATTTCTGCGGCGAGATTCACGCCGCCGTCGCCGAAGCCTTGCGCGCGCATCTGCAGGCCGCCCGGCTCGACGTCGCCGCGCCCTTCGAGGTCGTCGTCCCGGGCGACGCCCCCACGCCGTTCCTCCGCGGTCTCGCCCGCCGAACCGGACGGACGCATCGCTTCGCCGTCGCGGACCTTCACCTGGACATCACGCTGCTTGCGACCCCGAGCTCGCAGCAGTCGAAGCACCCCGAGCAGTTGCGCGATTTCGACATCCTTGGCCAGCCCTACCCGCCGATGGAATCGAAC
>DASZPP010000020.1:0-10402 GCA_035549975.1 Opitutus sp. | reverse complement strand
ACCACGCCTCGAATGTCCCCTCGTGCAACCGGAACACCGTCCCGAGCCGCCCACTGCACACATAGACATTCCCTTCCGGATCGGCCGTGCAGTCATTGAAGTCGCCCGGCCCGTCCTCCGGTTTGTAGCGACCGACGATTTTCCCCGCCGCGATGTCGATCTCCCAGAGATAAACGTCGTCGCCCGCGTAAAGCCGCCCGTTCGCCAGCGCGAGCCCCTTCGGATTGTCGAGCCCCGTCACCCATTTTTGTTCGAGCAGCTTTCCGTCCGCACTCACCCGCGCGATGAACCCATCATGCGGCGTCTCCCCTTGCCCGAACGTCGCCATGTTCGAAACGTAGAACTGATTCCTCCCTGCATCGAACACCACCGACTCCGGCGAATGCAGCCCATGCGCCTCCCAGAGCAAAACCGGCTCCGCCGCGAAAGCGACAGCAGCAATGAATGGAGCGAGGGCAACAACGCAGGGACGAAACGATTTCATGGTTGGGTATTGGGGCGATTCCGATCATTGCCCCCCTCACAAAGGCGACAAGCTAACTCGGCCGCTGCTGATCAGTTACCCACCGCAAGTTTTTGCCGAACCGCGCGGGACCCTAGCGCCCTCATTTCGATCTCTTTGCGCTCTCCTCGGCCTCCTGTGAAGAAAGCATCCGGGTTCATCCGTGCCATCCGTGGCCCATTCCCCGTCCGGGTCCGTCTCGAATCGTGGCCCGCTGCAACTTTGCCCCGCCCGCCGGGTTCTTCACAACGCATGCACCACCTCCGCCTCGCCCTGCGGCTGCTCGCGAAGTCACCCGGGTTCACCGCGCTCGTCGTCCTCACGCTCGCGCTCGGCATCGGCGCCAACACCGCCATCTTCAGCCTCGTCAGCAACACCTGTCTGCGCGCCCTGCCCTACCCCGACGCCGGCCGGCTCGTACACGTCTCGGAGCACTCCAGCCAGTATTCCGACATGAGCGTGTCGTATCCCGACTTCCTCGATTGGCGCGCGGGCGCCGACACGCTCAGCGGGCTCGCGATCTACCGGACCGACGGCGCCAAGCTGAAAACCCCGCACAGTGCCGAGCAGATCACCGTCGCGGAGGTGTCCCAGGATTTCTTCGCCGTGCTCGGCGTGCACGCGTCGGTCGGCCGCGACCTGCGCGCCGAGGACGACCGCGTCGGCGCCGCGCCCGCGGTGTGGCTGACGCACGCAAGCTGGCAGCGCTACTTCCACGGCGAGCCCGACCTCGCCGGCCGCACCGTGATGCTGGACGACGTCGCGACCACCGTCGCCGGCATCCTGCCGGCAGGCTTTCGCTTTTATCGGGCCGCGGACGCGTTCGTGCCGATCGAGCCGATCGTCGACCGCCAGTTCATGCGCGAGCGGGCGAACCACTCCGGCACCAACGTCGTCGGCCGGCTCAAGCCCGGCGCCACCGTCGCAACCGCCCGCGCGCAGTTGCTCGCGATCGCGCAGCGGCTCGAGAAACAATTCCCGCAATCCAACGCCGGCGTCAGCGTCAACGTGCTGCCGCTGCGCGACCGGCTCGAGGGCGATTCGACGATGCGTCTTTATCTTCTGCTCGGCGCCGTCGCGATGCTCCTGCTGATCGCGTGCGTGAACGTCGCTAACATGCTCCTCGCGCGCTCGTTTGCCCGCGCCCGCGAGATGGCGATTCGCACCGCGCTCGGCGCGACGCGGCGCGACCTGTTCCGCCAGTTGCTCACCGAGAGCCTGCTCCTCGCCATGGGCGGCGGCCTCCTCGGCCTGCTCGCCGGCCGCTGGGGCTACGAATTCGTCGCGCGGCTCGCGCCCTGGGAAATGCGCGAGCTGCTGAACGGCGCCGGCGGCTTCAGTTACGGCATGTGCTGCTTCGTCGCCGGCTTGACGATCGTCGCCGGCGTCGCGTTCGGGCTCGCTCCCGCCTGGCAGCTTTCACATGCGAATCCGAACGACGCGCTGAAGAACACGCGCCCGACCGTGCGCACGTTTCTCGGCCGGTTTCACCTCGCGGACGCGCTCGTGTTCGTGCAGGTGGCGCTGGCCGTGATGCTGCTGGTCGGCGCCGGCCTGCTGATCCGCAGCCTGCAACGGCTGTCCGAGGTGCCCACGGGCTTGCAGCCGGATCACGTGCTGACGCTTCGCATCTCGAACCCGCCGAATGCCAGCATCACCACCAACGCCGCCGAGTTCGTCCGCCATCACGAAAGGCTGCTCGAAAAAGTGCAGGCCGTTCCCGGGATCGGCTCGGCGGCCTTCGTCTCGTCGCTGCCCTACACGTGGAATACTTCGAGCAATTCGTTTTTCCGTCCCGATCGTCCGCTGCCGCAGCCGGGGAAGTTTCCCGACACCAATCTCCACGTCGTCACGCCCGACTATTTCCGGACGATGGGGATTCCGCTGTTGCGCGGCGCGCTTTTCGACGGTCACGAGCCGCGCGCGCCCTTGCCGGCCGTCGCGATCACGATCGAATCCGTGGCGAAGATCTACGCCGATTTCGTCGTCGACGTCGTGATCAGCCGCAAGATGGCGGACGAGTTCTGGCCGGGCGAGGATCCGATCGGGAAGACTTTTCAGACCGGGCTGCCCGCGATGAAACTCCCGCGGATGCGGATCATCGGCGTCGTCGGCAACACGACGCAGACCGGCGCCGAGAACGGCGAGCAGGTCGAGTATTACACGCTCCTCTCGCAATGGCCGGCGGCGATGGACCTTCACCTCGTCGCGCGCACCGGCCAGGATCCGCGCAGCGTCGTCGCCTCGCTGCGATCGGCGATCCACGCGGCCGTGCCGGACTCGCCGATCTTCGACGTCGAGCTGATGTCCGACCGCATCGCCGGCTTCTCGTCGGACCGCCGGTTCAACATGGGCCTGTTCGCCTTCTTCGCCGCGACCGCGCTGCTGCTCGCGACCGTCGGCATCTACGGCGTGCTCGCCTGCCTGGTCGGGCAGCGCACGCGTGAGATCGGCATCCGCATGGCGCTCGGGGCGCAACGCTCCGATGTCCTGCGCAACGTCGTCGGCCGCGGCCTCCGGGTCGCCGTCCCCGGCGTGATCATCGGCCTCGCCGCCGCGTGGGCCGGCAGTCGCGCCCTGCAATCCCAGCTCTTCGGCATCTCCGGCAACGATCTGCCGACTTACTCGCTCAGCGGTCTGCTGCTCCTCGCCGCCGCGCTCTTCGCCTGTCTCCTCCCTGCGCGCCGCGCCGCAAAGGTCAACCCGACCGAAGCGTTGCGCGCGGAGTGATGCGGTCGGCTGGGTCGATTCAGGCAGCTCCGAGCGATTTCAGGATCTTCCGCGCGAGTGGCTCTTTCACTTCCACGTGCCGCGGCCAAGCCTCGCCCACGCCGGTTTTCGGATTGACCCACAACGAATGCGATCCGCCTTCGCGCTTCAGATAGCAACCGGCGACACGCAACCGCCGTTCCAAATCGCGCCGCTTCATCCAACCGCCACCACCGACTGAATCGCGTCGTCCGGCAAACCACGCTTTGCATCCGCGATCCGGTCTTCAAAGATCAACTGAATCGCTTCCTTCAGGCTGTTCTTCGCGTCCTCGACCGTCGCGCCCTGTCCGTTCGCGCCAGGAACCTCGGGGCAAATCGCCCAAAAGCCGCCTTCCGGCGCTTCTTCAATGATCGCGGTGAACTCGCCCTTCATGCGGCGAAACTTGCCGGAACCCGGTCGCGTCAACTCCCTCGCTAGCGTAACCTCGCGTTCAGCGCCTATGGCTTCAGCGTGCTGAACACAAACCCGCGATCCTTCGCGTAGCGGCCGTGGCACTCGAAGCACATCTTCACGGCGTTCGCGCCGACGTTCCGCTTCGTGCGGCTGTCCCGGTCGAAATCCTCGAAGCCCCAGCCGCCTGTCGCCGCATAGCGCGCGTCGCGCACCATCACGTTGACCGATTTCCGCTGGCCCTGCAGCAACTCGGGCCCGCGCGGCTCGAGCACGAACCAGTCGACTGCCAGCATCGCGCCTTCGGGAAAATGCCCCGTGCGATAGCCTTCGACCGCCTTGTCGTTCGCGTAGATGTTGGCGAGCAAACCGTGCGGCGCGGCGATTTTCTCCTGTTTCGGCTGCTTGTTCGCGGCGCCGTCCATCGGCTGCAGGACGCCGCTGGAGACATGTCGCCACGCGCGATAGCCGTCGGGAAAGGGCACCTCCGGCGCAAGCGCCCCGGTCTCTTCCGCGGTCAGCGCCGTCACCATCGCCACCACGGACAACGAAGCAAAGAATCGAAGTTTCACGCCGCGAGCGAATCCGCCGGCGCGATTCGCCTCGATGCCAATGCGACGAAATCCGCTTTCCGCGCACCGAAACCGAAATCGGGGCCGCCCAACTCCGATTTCGCTGCGCCGCCGCCGCGCAGGAGGCCCGCGCCAGCCTTGACACGCCCCTTACACTTCGGCGCGTGAATCCCTTCGCGCGCTGGCCGCGCGTCTCGCTGGCCTTGGCTTACATCGCGCTCCCCACGCTCTTCTCGGTGGTCGGAGGCGTCGAGTCGTTGCTGAACGGCGGCACTCCGAGCTTGGGCGCGGCCCTCGGCCGCGAAACCGTTTATTGGACCGGATGGATTATCCTCATGCCGGCGATTTTCCGGCTGTGCCGCTGGCTGCGCGAAGGAACCCAGCACTGGCTCCGCTACGTGCTCGGGATGTCCGCCGGCGCCGGCGTCACCATCTTTGTTCTCCCCTTCCTCTACGAAATCCTTCGCGTCGGGCCGTGGTCGATCGCGTGGAAGCTGTCGCTGGTTAAGGCGCCGCCGCCGGACATGTGGCAGGAATATCACGGCATCTACCTGCATCTGATCACGGTTTCCGTCGTGGTCTTCGCCTGCACGGTCGTCGCCTGGTATGCGATCACGAACTATCGCGAGGCGAAGGAGAGCCGGCTCGAATCCGCCGAGCTCGGCGCGATGCTCCAGCAGGCGCAACTGCAGGCGCTGCGCAGCCAGCTCAACCCGCATTTCCTGTTCAACACGCTCCACTCGATCGCGGAACTGATCCACGAGAACCCGCGCCACGCCGAGCAGATGGTGCTCCAGCTCGGCGAGCTGCTGCGCAAGTCGCTCGAGACGCAATCGCTCGAGGTGCCGCTGCGCGACGAAATCGATTTCATCCGCAGCTATCTCGCGATCGAGCAGACGCGCCTCGGCGACCGGCTGGAGCTGGTGTGGAAAATCGAGCCGGCGGTGCTGGACGCGCGCGTCCCCAGCCTGATCCTCCAACCGCTCGTCGAAAACGCCATCCGCCACGGCATCGCCGCCTCGCCGCGCGGCGGCCGGCTCGAAGTCGCTGCGTCACGCACGGACGATCAGCTCCGGCTCGAAGTGCGTGACAACGGGCCGGGCCTGAAACCGGATGCCGATCGAGCCGGCGACGGCATCGGGCTCGGTCATACGCGTGCGCGGCTCGAACGACTCTACGGCTCTCACGCCAGTTTCCAGTTGACCAGCGATCATGGCGTGGTCGCTTCGATGTCCCTGCCGTGGCGCGAATGAGCGCCCGAGCGGTCCCCGCCCGTCATGATCAAACTCCGCACAGTCACGGTCGATGACGAGCCGGTGGCGCTGCGGCGGCTCTCGCGCCTGCTCGCCCGCGCCGACGACGTGGAGATCGTCGCCGCCTGCAAGGACGGGCCGGCCGCCGTGCAGGCCGTGCGCGAGCACAAGCCGGATGTCCTGTTTCTCGATGTGCAGATGCCCGGCATGAACGGCTTCGAGGTGCTGCAGGCACTCAAGGGTGACCGGAGGCCGTTCGTGATTTTCGTCACCGCCTTCGACGAATATGCGCTGCGTGCCTTCGACGCGCAGGCGCTTGACTACGTGCTCAAGCCGTTCGGCGAGGCGCGGGTCGAGCAGGCCTTGGCCCGCGCGCGCACCTGTGTCCGCGGCGAGGCTGCGGGCGGCGAACAATGGGAACGCATCGCCGGTTTTCTCGGCGCGGCCGGCCGCCAGGCCGGTCCGAGCTGTCTGTTCATCAAACGCGACGATCGCGTGCTGGTGCTGCAGCCGGGCGAGATCGACTGGATCGAATCCGATGGCGACTACGTGCGGATTCACGCGGCGAACGCGACTCATTTCACGCGGATGAAACTGACTGAGATCGAGCGCCGGCTCGCGCGGGAGGGATTCGTTCGCATCCACCGCTCGCGCCTCGTCAATCTCGCGCACGTCGCCGAGTTCCGCGCTCTGTCGCGCGGCGCGTCGGTCGTCGTGATGAAGAGCGGCGCCCGGCTCGACGCGAGCTATGCCTGCCTCAGGCAGGTGCAGGATGCCGCGGATCGCCCGGGTCCGCCCACGTAGGCTCGTCGCGGCATTTCAGGTTTCGGCAAAACGAATTCGGGTTTCGTCGCAGAACGATTCCGGGCCGTGCCGCCGGCGTCAGGTTGCGCGAATGCACCATTCCGAGACGATTGAAGAGCAACCACCGGCGGCAGCGGATTCCGCACCCGCCGTGTCACACGACGGCGCAAGCCGGCCGGGTGATCCCGCCGAAGCCGACGCGTCGAGCCGCCGACTCTACCGCACCGGCTTGCTGGGATTTTTCGCGCAGTTCGATCGCCGTGGCTGTGCGGTGCCTCAGCCCGCGCTCGAGTCGCTGCCACCGCGGGCCGAAGAGCGCGGCGGTTGACCATCGCCAGCCAAAACCCGGCCCGCGCTCGTCGTGCCATTTCAGCCTCCGACGAAGCCTATTCGGGTTTGGTCGCACGGTTGTTTCGTTTGGCCGCCGGCGAGACACGGTGCGCGGCGATGACCACTTCCCACAATTCCACCACGCCGTCAGCCCTTCCCGTGCTGCCCGCACTGCTGACCGGCGGCCTGATCGCCGGCATCCTCGATGCCGCTTCCGCTATCCACACCTTCGGCTGGCGCATGTTCTACGGCATCGCCAGCGGTGCCCTTGGCTCGCACGCGTTTCCCCAGGCTGGCGGCGGCGGTCCCGCGATCTGGATCCTCGGCGTCGTGTTCCACTTCACGATCGCGATCGGCGCGGCCGCCATCTACTGCTACACGGCCAGGTGGCTGGGAGGCTTGAAGGACCATTTTATTGTCGGCGGCGTGATTTGCGGTGTCGCCGTGTTTCTCGTGATGAACGTCATCGTGTTGCCGCTTTCCGCGGTCCCGTTTCCCGTCGGTCCCTTCACCGTCCAGGGGCTCCGGACGGGGCTCCTGATGACCACCCTGCTCATTGGCCTGCCGATCTCGGTGAGTTGGTGGTTTTTCTCGCGACGCCCGCAATCTATCCCCGCACCGGTTGAGTGAAGTCCGCTCTGGCTTTCAGGCTTCGCCCGGGGCGGCGGGGGCTTCGGCCACGATCCCCATGTGCTGCCACCGTCCGGTTCGCCAGCGCCAGAGATTGATGCCGGCGCGGATGATCTCGTCGGCCGCAAAACACATCCAGAATCCCGCGACCGTCAGGTGCCACACGCGGTCGATCGCGAACACCACCGGGAGGATGCCCCAGATGAAAACCACGCCGAGCACCATCGGGAAACGCGCGTCACCGACCGTCTTCAGCGCGAACCCGCCGATGATGTTCACCGCGCGCGCCGGCTCGTAGCACACGGCGATCAGCAGCAGTTTCCGGCCCAGCGCGTGCACCGCCGGATCGTGCGTGAACAGCCCGAGCACGAAGTCCGATGCGAGCCAGAGTGTGAGCGCGTAACCGAACGCCACGAGCATCCCGCGCCGCAGCGCGCGCCAGAACAGCCGGTTCACGTCGGCGATCCGTTGCGCGCCCATCCAGTGGGCCATCAGGATTTGCGCGCCGAGCGCGAGGGAAACCGAGAACGTGATCTGCATCATCTGCGGGCGTGCCGCGTAGGTGTTCGCCGCCATCGCGTCCACGCCGAGCGCGATGATCATCGTCGAGAGGATGATCTGCTGCACGCTGTAGCTGAACGGCTCGAGCGCGTTGGCCAGCCCGATCCGCAGCATCGGCCGCAGCACGCCGCGCATGTCGCGCCACGCGCCGCGCCGGTGGAATCGCACCCCGAGCCGCGCGTGGACCAGCCAGACGGCGACGACCGTGCCGACCGCGACACTGACCACGGATGCCGCCACGACCCCGCGCAGTCCCCAGCCGAAACCGAAAAGAAACCACGCCGCGAGGACCACATTGAGCGTCGCGATCAGGAACGCCTGATACATCAGCCAGTGCGTCATGCCGCGCGACGAGAGGACCGCGTTGTAGGCGACGAGCACGCCGAGAAAAACGAAATACACGCTGATGGTCCCGAGATACGCCGCCCCGATCGCATGCAGCGAGGCATGCAGGCCCATCCAGCCGCAGATGGCGGGCGCAAAAAAGAACACCACCGCCGCGAGCGCCGCTCCCATCGCCGTCGTCAGCGCGAGATTCATCAGGTAAGTCGGCACCACCTTCTCCAGCCGGCCCGCGCCCATGAACTGCGACGCGACGGACACGCCCGTGCCGGCAAACACCGGAATCACGAACGTCCCGATCCACACGATCGGCAGCAACTGCCCGACCGTCGCGGCCACGGCATCCGACAGCCGGCTGAAAAACCAAAAATCCGCGAGCATCACGACGCTCTGCGTCGCCTGCTGCAGGAAAATCGGCCCCACGAGCGGGAGCAGGCGTTCGGTGCGGAGCGTGGGCTGCGACATGGCGGGACGCGCGATCATTCGCGCCGCCCCGCTCGTGGCAATCACGCCGCGAACGATTGTAGGGCGGGATCTCCCGACCCCGCCTTACTTCCGACCCACCATTCGCATCGAAACCTTTCGCGCGCCGGTTCCCCGGAACCGCGGGGTCGGGAGACCCCGCCCTGCAACTGACGCCACTCCCATGGGAATTTTCTCGTTTCGCATCTTCCTCGTTTTCGTAGCGTCGGGCGCTGCACCCCATGCCCTTCATCGATTCCCACATGCATTTCTGGGATCGCACGCGGATGCCCTACACGTGGCTTCACGAGGTGCCTTCCATCTGGGACCGCCACGCGACCGAAACCATTCGCGCCGAAGCCGGCGACGACCTGCCCGAAAAAATCGTCTTCGTCGAAGCCGGCGCACCGCCGATCGCCGAGGTCGAATGGATCGAGCAACTGGCGGCGGCGGAACCGCGCATTTCCGCCATCGTCGCAAAAATCACCCTCGACGCCGGACCGGAAACCACCGCCGCGATCGCCGCGCTGCGCCGGCATCCGCTGGTGCGGGGCGTGCGCCACAACTTCGAGCACGACGCCGTCGACTACTGCGCGCGGCCGGCATACATCGCCGGCGCACGCGCGCTCGCCGCCGCCGGGCTCAGCTGCGACATCTGCTGCAAGCACCCGCAGCTTCCCGCCGTGATCGAACTCGTCCGCGCCTGCCCGGAAACGCAGTTCATCCTCGACCACGCCGGCAAGCCGGGCATCCGCGCCGGGCTGCTCGATCCGTGGCGCGAAAACCTCCGCCGGCTCACCGCGCTGCCCAACATCGTGGGCAAGTTCTCCGGCCTCGTCACCGAGGCCGATCACCAGGAGTGGACCGTCGACCAGCTTCAGCCCTACGTTGCGCACCTGCTCGGGACGTTCGGGCCGTCGCGGCTGATGTTCGGCGGCGACTGGCCGGTGGCGAAGCTCGCGTGCGGTTATCGTCGCTGGCTCGAAGTCGCGCGCGCCTTCACCGCGCACCTGACTGCGGCGGAGCAGCGCGCGATCTTCTTCGACAACGCGAAGCGGTTTTATCGGATTTGAAAACGGAGCGCGCGAGCAGCAAGCGGCTCGCCGGCTATTGCGCGTCGTAGTAGAACTGCTCGTGCACGATCTTCCCGTCGGCGACGGTGTAGAGGCCGAGTTCATCGAGCGACTTCCGCTGGGCGGTGGGCTTGAAGGTCACGTCGAGCGTGAAACGCACGACGAATTTGTCGGCGCCGACAAACGGTCCCTCGATTTCGCAGCCATGGACTTCGTGGTTCTCGAGCCACCACTCGCCCTTCGCCTTCACGGCGGCGAGCCCGCGGCTCTCGCGGTCCTCGCCGGCGGGTTCGACGCTGATGATGTTTTCCGAGTAATGTCTTTCGACGGCTTCGTCCCAGCGGCCGTCGCGACACAAGGCGACGAGATGATGGGCGATTTCTGCGATGGAGAGGATGGCGGTGGTGGACATGGGAGCAGGGATGACGAGTTGCGGTCCTGATCGAACCGTGCGTCCACCGTAGGCGGCGGCCGTCGAAATTCCATCCCGTGCACGCGACGTTCGCGTGACTGCTGACACGACGGTGTCAGGAACCGGCCGGTCCGGAGCGCGTTCCGGGGCTTCCCGCGAGTGCAAAAGCCGATCCTCGCGCCGGCCCCGGCTCCGAATTCAGGCGTCGAGGGAACGCTTCCGCCCGAAAAGAAAACCCAGCGCGAGTCCGCACGCGAAACCCGTGGCATGCGCGAGCACGTCGATCTGGACGCCCCCGG
>DASZPP010000019.1:0-13973 GCA_035549975.1 Opitutus sp. | reverse complement strand
AGGGCGTCGCGCCTCCATCAAGGCAGTGGATTTCGCAGGCCGGGCGCTGACACGGCGCGGCCCACTGCCGGCTTGCATAAGCGAACAACCGCGTCGACTTTCGGCGCACACATGCCCGATCCAGAGCGTCATCCCTTCCTGCATGGCTTGAGCAAGCATCGGGGCGCGCCGCCGACGGTCGTGGTGATCTTCGGCGCGTCCGGCGATTTGACGGCGAGGAAGCTGATCCCGGCGGTCTACAACCTCGGCGTCGACGGCCTGCTGCCGGCGGATTTTTTTCTCGTCGGCTATGGGCGGACGGAAATCCCGGACGAGGAATTCCGCGCGATGGCGGCGAAGGCGATCAAGGAATTCTCGCGGCGAGAGCTGGCGGAGGATGCGTGGGGGCGGATCGCCGCGCACACGAGCTATGTCGCGGGCGGCTACGACGACAAGGCGGCGTTCGACCGGCTCGCGGCGCACATCGCAAAGCTGGAAAAAGACCTCGGCCGGGAGATGCAGACGCTGTTCTACATCTCGACGCCGCCGTCGGTGTTCGCGCCAATCCTGCGCAATCTCGGCACGAGCGGGCTCGCCGGAAAATACCTGGAGCAGTCGCATCACGCGAAGGTGATCATCGAAAAACCGTTCGGGAAGGACCTCGCGTCAGCGCAGGCGCTCAACGCGGAGCTGCGCGCGGTTTTCCTCGAGCATCAGGTTTACCGCATCGATCACTATCTCGGGAAGGAAACGGTGCAGGACCTCCTCGTGCAGCGGTTCGCCAACGCGATCTTCGAGCCGCTGTGGAACCGGAATTTTGTCAAGAGCGTGCAGATCACCGTGGCGGAGGAGGTCGGCGTCGGCACGCGCGGCGGCTATTACGAACAGAGCGGCTGCCTGCGGGACATGATCCAGAATCACACGATGCAGTTGCTCGCGTTGACCGCGATGGAACCGCCGGTGTCGCTCGACGCGGAGGCGATCCGCGACGAGAAGGTGAAACTGCTGAAGGCGATCCAGCCGCTCGATCCCGGACCGGGCGGCGACGTGGCGCGCGCGCAATACGTCGCCGGCATGGTCGGCGGAAAGAACGTCCCCGGCTACCTCGAGGAGCAGGGCATCTCGCCGCAGTCGACGACGGAGACCTACGCGGCGCTGCGTCTCTCGATCAACAACTGGCGCTGGCAGGGCGTGCCGTTTTTCCTGCGCTCCGGGAAGCGGATGGCACGGCGCGTATCGGAGATCGCGATCCGGTTTCGGCGGCCGCCGGGCACGCTGTTCGCGGAAGGGGAGAAATTCAACCTCGCGGCCAACACGCTGTCATTCCAGATCCAGCCGGATGAGGGCCTGAGCCTGATCCTGAACGCGAAGGTGCCCGGCCTCGAGACGCGGACGCAGCCCGTGAAGATGAGCTTCCGTTACTCGACGACCTTCGGCTCGAACACCCCCGAGGCCTACGAACGGCTCGTGCTCGACGCGATGATCGGCGACGGCACGCTGTTCATCCGCGGCGACGAGACGGAGGCGTCGTGGAGGCTGTGCACGCCCGTGCTTGAAGCGTGGGCCGCCGCCGGCCGCGCGGGGCTGGACAGCTATCCCGCGGGTTCATGGGGACCGAAGAGCGCCGATGCGCTCGTGGCGAAGGATGGACAGGAATGGAGGCAGCCGTGAGCTTGGAAATGAAGAATGCCGAATGCCGATTGCCGAATGGGGACGGCGACGACGCTGATCTGAATTCGACGTTCGGCGTCCTGCATTGGGCGTCCTTCCATGCCTGAGATTTTCAACGTCCTGCCCGGGCTCGAGGTGAGCGTCGACGCGATCCCGAAGGGGGTCGCGCAGATGTGGGCGGAGACCGAGGCCAAGGGGAACCCGGCGCCGGCATCGGACGACGCGAAGGCGATGCAGTTGAATCTCGTCCTGCACCTCGGTTTCGGTGCGACGGCTGACGACGCGACCGCGCAATTCAAGACCGTGCTGCGGTTCTCGCAGCGCTACCCGAGCCGCGTCGTCGTGCTCTGTCCGTTGAAGGACGACCGCGGCGTGACCGAGCTGCGGGCGAAGATTTACGGGGAATGCTTTCTCGGCAAATCGAAGGACGACACGCGGTGCGTGGAGTTCGTGATGCTCAGCTATCCGCTCGTGGCGCGGGAGTATCTCGAGGACGAAGTCTCGGTCTGCCTCTCGACGGACCTGCCGCTGTATTACTGGGCGCACCGGTTCTCGGACAACCGCAAGCTGGCCGATTACACCTATCTGCTCACGCGGGCGAAACGCGTGTTGATCGACAGCTCGGTGGCGCCGCCGGACACGTTCAACTATCCGTGGCCGAACCCGCACGCGCTGCGGGACCTCGTTTACTCACGGCTGCTGCCGGTGCGGCAGACCGTCGGGCAGTTCCTCGCCCGCTACGCGCCGGAAGTGCTGGCCAGGGGCCTGCGCGGAATCGTGGTCGAGCACGCGCCCGAGTTCGCGGCGGAGGCGCGCGTGACGGTCGGCTGGCTGCGGCGTCGGCTGGCGGCGTGTGGCGCGAACGAGAAGACGGTGCGCTTTGCCACCGACCCGGCGACCGCCGGCAGCCTCGCGATCCGGTTCGAGTATGCGGACGAAGCGAAGTTTTTCCGCTGGCGCGGAGATTTCGGGACGAAGCATGCGCTGCTGGAGGCGGATTTTGGGACCGGGCGGACGTCATTGCCGGCGCCGGCGAGCCTGCTGGCGCCCGAGATGGCGCTGAGCGAGGCGATGTTCTTCTGAGGCCTATCGTTTCCGCGATGCCGAATGAGCTGCGGGCTGGAGCTGCGGTGTCCTCGCCGCGCCCGGAATACAACGCGGCGCGGGCGCCGCGGCTCCATGAACTGGCGGCGGCTCGCAAAGTCGCGCAGGCATCCCCGCCCGCGTTGTAAGACAGATGCAGGCGGGACGCCGGCGCGACAGGACGAGCCGGGCCGGAGCGCGCTTGCAATTAGTTCGCGCCGCGGCATGCACTTGGCGCGTTTTCGTGTGAACTTTTGGCATCCGCCAGCGTCACATCAGCCACTTTCCCTCCATGTGCATTGCCATGATCGCCATCTTCAAGGGGGCCGGCCTCTTGATTTACCCGCTCGCGCTGTGTTCAGCCGGAGCGGTTTTTATCATTTGCGAGCGCGCTTTCGCGCTCCGCAAGGCCGCGGTCATGCCGCAGGACCTCGTCGACGCGGTGGTGAGCGGGCGACCGTTGATGGGCGGCAAGCACACGGTGCTGGCGCGGATCGTGGAGTTCGCCGAGCAGCACCAGAACGACGAGGGTGCGGTGAAGGCGTTCGCGCGGCTCGAGATCAACCGGATGGAGCGCGGCGTTCCGTATCTCGACGTCATCTACGCGGCCGCGCCGCTGATCGGCCTGACCGGCACGGTCACGGGCCTGCTGCAGGTGTTCTCCCAGATCGCGCCCGACACCGGGCTGCCTGATCCGGTCAACTTCACGAAGGGCGTGGCGCTCGCGCTGTCGGCGACGGTGATCGGCCTGTGCATCGCGATCCCGTCGCTGGTCGGCAGCGGCTACCTGCAGCGCAAGATCGAGAACTACGCCGCGCAGCTCGACGTGCTGCTCGAGCGCATCCTCCAGCGCGGCCACCCATGAGCGGCGCGGGCGGCAGCATTTACCGGAAGCGGCGCCGGCGGCCCGAGATGAATCTCGTGCCGTTGATCGATGTGCTCGTCATGCTGATTTTTTTCGCGTTCGTCACGATGCAGTTCAAGTCGGCGGCGACGCTGAACATCACGCTGCCGAAGATCGATACGGCGGGCAAAAACGAGTTCAAGGGCACCGTCACCATCGCGATCGACAACAAGGGAACGCTTTCCTTCAACGGCAAGGACATCGCCGACGCCGACCTCGTGCCGCTGCTGGAGCGCGTGCACAACGTGGACAAGGACATCCCCGTGCTGATCAAGGCCGACGAGACGACGCAGCTCAAGAAGCTGGCGTTCGTGATGGACGCCTGCCGGAAGACGGGGATGAACAAGTTCAGCCTGCAGTCGAGATAGTAGCGAGTAGTGAGCAGCGAGTAGCGGGTAGGTCGGCGAAGCGACGAGCGAGGGCCGTGGCGCGCCACGCGCCGTGAGCGCTGGCGTTTTTCTACTCGCTACCCGCTGCTCGCTACCCGCTACTTTTGGGCCCATGAAAATTGTCATCACCGGGGCGACGCGCGGGCTCGGCCGCGCGCTGGCGGAGGAGTTCATTCGCGGCGGGCACACCGTCCTCGGCTGCGGGCGCGGCGGCGAGGCGATCTTCGACCTGCGGATGGCCCACCAGGCGCCGCACGATTTCTCGGTGGTCGACGTCGCGCTCGACAACAAGGTCGCGATCTGGGCGATGGGCCTCCTCGAGAACGACACGCCGCCCGACCTGCTGATCAACAATGCCGGCCTCATGAACCGGCTCGCCCCGCTCTGGGAAATCGAGGACCGCGAGTTCACGAAGCTCGTGGACGTGAACCTGCGCGGCGTGGCGAACGTCATCCGGCATTTCGTGCCGGCGATGGTGGCGCGGAAGCAGGGCGTGATCGTGAACTTCAGCTCCGGCTGGGGCCGGAGCACGTCGCCGGAAGTGGCGCCGTATTGCGCGTCGAAGTTTGCGATCGAGGGCCTCACGCAGGCGCTGGCGCAGGAACTCCCGGCAGGCATGGCGGCGGTGGCGCTGAATCCGGGCGTGATCGACACCGACCTGCTCCGCTCGTGCTGGGGCGACTCGGCAGGCTCCTACCAGAAGGCCGATGCGTGGGCGAAGGTGGCGGCGCCGTTTTTGCTGAAGCTCGGGCCGAAGGACAACGGGCAGTCGCTGACGGTGAACGGATTCGACGAGTAGGGGGGCGTGCCGCCCGTCTTCCGATAAACGGGTGGCCGTGAAATTTCTGTCGCCACGTTTCCGCCGCTCGTGCGTCATCCTGCGCGCACATGCAGTTTCCCTTCCCGCCCCGATTGCTCGCGCTGGCCGCGAGCGCAATGATGATCTGGTCCGCGAGCGTGCGCGCCGTGGAAATCGAACCCGAGGAGGAGGACAGTTCCGCGCCCCACGAGCTGAAGGACATCGGCACGCGCGTCGCGGCGCCCGAGATCGCGCCGGCGTCGGACGAGGGTCGCGAGGCGCTGCAGCGGATGAAGCTGCCGGCCGGCCTGAAAGCCTCGCTGTGGGCGGCCGAGCCGATGCTCGCGAATCCGGTGGCGTTCAACTTCGACGAGCAGGGCCGGATGTTCGTGGCCGAGACCTATCGCTACCGGACCAGCGTGCTCGATATCCGCGACTACATGTGGATGCTCGAGGACGATCTCGCCAGCCGTTCGATCGACGATCGCATGGCGGAAATCCGCGGCCGGTTCGGCCCGGCCGGCGTGAAGGAGCTTTCGATCGAGAGCGAACGCGTGCGCCTGCTCGAGGATCGCGACCACGACGGCGTGGCGGATTTCTCGACGATCTACGCCGAGGGTTTCAACTCGCCGCTCGACGGCATCGGTTCCGGGGTGCTCGCGCGCCGCGGGCAGGTCTGGTTCACCGACATTCCCAGCCTGTGGAAATTCACCGGCCGCGAGCACGCGGCGACACGCGAGGAGCTGAGCCGAGGCTACGGCATCCGCTTCAACTACACCGGCCACGACCTGCACGGACTCACCTTCGGCCCGGACGGGAAAATTTATTTCTCGGTCGGCGATCGCGCCGCGAACGCGACCGCCAAGGACGGCAGCCGCGCGGTCATGCAGGACACGGGCTCGGTGTTTCGCTGCAATCCGGACGGGACGCAGCTCGAGATCTTCGCGTATGGGCTGCGCAATCCGCAGAGCCTGCTCTTCACGGAAAACGGCGACCTGTTCACCGGTGACAACGATTCCGACCAAGGCGACGAGGAGCGGCTGGTGCACGTCGTCGAGGACGGCGACAGCGGCTGGCGGATCGGCTACCAGTTCGCGCCGCTGGGCCACGCCGGGCCGTGGAACAGCGAGAAGATGTGGCACCCGCGCTTCACGTCGCAGGCGGCCTACATCATCCCGCCGATCTGCAACATCGAGGACGGGCCGTCGGGCATCGCCTACTATCCGGGCACGGGGTTGAACGAGAGCTACCGCGGCACGATCTTCATCACGCATTTCAAGGGCAGCATCACCAGCAGCGGCATCTACGCCTACAACGTGAAACCCGACGGGGCGAACTACGCGATCGCCGACGCGAAGCCGTTCCTGACGTTTGCGCTGCCGACCGACGTGAAATTCGGCCCCGATGGCCGGCTCTATTATTCGGACTGGGCGGAAGGCTGGCCGAAATCGAAAAAAGGCCGGATCTACGCGATCTACGACCCGAAGCACGTGAACGACCCGCTCGTGAAGGAAACGCAGGCGGTGATCGCGTCCGACTTCACGAAGAAATCCGCCGATGAACTCGCCCACCTGCTCGGTCACGCCGACTGGCGCGTTCGGCTCGAGGCGCAATACACGCTGGCGGAGCGCGGCGCCCCCTCGATCGCAACGCTGGCGAAGGTCGCCTCGGCGACGGAAGCACCGCCTTTCGCACGCCGCCACGCCATCTGGGGACTGGGCCAGATCGGCGCCCACGATCCCGCGGCGCTCGCCGCGCTCCCGGCGCTGTTGCACGACGCCGACAGCGAAGTCCGCGCGCAGGCCGCCAAGGTGCTCGGCGACGACGGCGCGGCCGGTGCGACGGACGAGCTGATCGCGGCGCTCGAGGACGGGAACAACCGGGTGAAATTCTTCGCCGCGCAATCGCTCGGGAAACTGCGCGTGGCGAAGGCCGCGCCGGCATTGCTCGCCGCGCTGCGCGCCAACGACGACAAGGACAATTATCTCCGCCACGCCTGCGTGATGGGACTGGTCGGCGGAAAGAATCTCGATGCGCTGGCGAAGGCGGAGAACGATCCGTCGCGCGCGGTCCGGCTGGGCGTGATCCTCGCTTACCGCCGGCTCGGTCGGGCGGAGGTCGCGAAGTTTCTCCACGACGCGGATCCGCTGCTCGTGCGCGAGGCGGCGCTTGCGATCAACGGCGTGCCGATCGCCGCTGCTTTTCCCGCGCTCGCGGATTTCGTCAACCATCCGGTCGACGACGAGCCGGTCATGCTTCGCGCGATCAACGCGAATTTCCGCCTCGGCGGAGCGGATAACGCAACCGCGCTGGCGAACTACGCCGCCCGCGGCGACGCGCCCGAGGCGCTGCGCGCCGAGGCCCTCACGCAGCTCTCGCTGTGGCCGAAGCCGCCGGCGCGCGACCGGGTCGTGGGCGTGTTCCGTCCACTGTCGGAAAAGACCCGCGACGCCGCGCCGCCACGTGTGGCGCTGGCCCGCGTCGTGCCGGCGCTGCTCACCGCGGCGACGCCGGAATCGGTTGGCGTTGCGACGGCGGAGGCAGTTGCCGCCCTTGAGGTTCGCGACGCGGGCGGCAGCCTGATGGCGAGCGTGCGCGATTCGGCGCAACCCTCCGCGACCCGCGCGGCGGCGCTCGAGACGATGGAAAAGCTGGGTGCTGCGCGGCTGGCGGATGCGGTGGCCTTCGCCGGCACATCCGACGCGCCGGTCCTGCGCCTGGCGGCGCTGCCGATTGCGGCGCGGATTTCGCCGGAGGCGGCGGCGCCGCTGCTGGAGCGGCTGGCAACCAGCGGCACGGTCGACGAGCGGCGGGCCGCCTACAAGGCGCTGGCCGGGTCAAAGGCGCCGCTGGCGGACCGGGTCCTCGCGGAACAATTGAAGCAACTGGCCGCCGGGACGGTGCCGCCGGGCGCGCAACTCGAGTTGGTCGAGGCGGCGCAGAAGCGTTCGGACCCGACGGTCAGGAAACTGCTGGCGGACCGCGACGCGGCCATGGCGGCGAGCGGCGACCCGCTGGCGCCGTTTCGCGTGGCGCTCGAGGGCGGGAACGCGCGGCGCGCGATCAAGACCTTCATGTCGCAGCCGGTCATGGCGTGCGTGCGCTGCCACAACGCCGGCTACGGCGGCGGCGAAGCGGGGCCGAACCTGTCGACCGTCGGCGCGCGGCACACCCGCGAGTATCTGCTCGAGTCGATCGTGCGACCGAACGCGAAGATCGCCGCGGGATTCGACTCGGTGCTGGTGACGTTGAAGTCCGGCGCAGTGATCGGCGGAACGGTGGAGAGCGAGGCCGCGGACATCTTGAACCTGCGCAACGCCGACGGAAAGATCGTGGCGGTGAAAAAGGCGGACATCACGAAGCGCGAAAGCGCGCCCTCGGCGATGCCCGAGATCTACGGAACGATCCTCACGAAGGCGGAAATCCGGGATCTCGTGGAGTTGCTCATCAACCTCAAGTCGGCGCCGGAGGAAATGGCGGACAGCCGCCTGCCCCGGGCGCTGCGGCACTGGGACGACAATTGAGGCCGGCGCCGGGAGGCGGGAGCTCGGAGGTGGCGACTAAGGACGAAAGACCTGCCGCTTCACAGCCCTGCGCGTGAGCGCAGGGCTATCGCGCCGCTCACGCGGCGGGCTTCCGGCCGGCCCGGAGGCCTGCCGCCACGGCTGACGTCGCGGACGATTGTTTTTTGCGGCGGAGTCGTTTCATTCGCGGGAACATGGGCGCGAAACTCGAAGGAACGTTTGCCTCGGCGGCGGAGGCGTTAAAGGCATCGGTCGCATTGAATAACAGCGTGCGCATGCCGTGGCTGGGACTCGGCGTGTTCCAGATCCGCAGCGACGCGGAGACGGAGCGCGTGGTGCGGACGGCGATCGAAACCGGCTACCGCAGCATCGACACCGCATCGCTCTACGGCAACGAGCGCGGTGTCGGCCAGGCGGTGCGGGCGTGCGGCGTGCCGCGCGAGGCGTTGTTTGTCACGACGAAGGTGTGGAACGACGACATGCGCCGGAGTCGCGTGGAGGCGGCCTTCGACGAAAGCCTGCGGCGACTCGGGCTGGATTACGTCGATCTCTACCTCCTGCACTGGCCGATCAGGGACCGGATCGTGTCGTCGTGGAAGGTGCTCGAGCAGTTGCATCGCGGCGGCCGGATCAAGGCGATCGGCGTGAGCAACTACCTGATTCCGCACCTCGAGGAACTGCTGCCCGCGGCGGAAGTCGTGCCGGCGGTGAACCAGATCGAGTTTCACCCGTATCTGCAGAGCAAGCGGCTCGCGGCGTATTGCCGGGACAAAGGCATCCAGCTCGAGGCGTGGAGCCCGCTGATGCAGGCGGGGGCGCTGCTGCACGATCCGACGCTGGCCGCGATCGCGAGGAAGCATGGCAAGACCGTCGCGCAGGTGATCCTTCGCTGGGACGTGCAGGGCGGGGTGGTCACGATCCCGAAATCCGTCCACGCCGGCCGCATCGCCGAGAACGCGGGCGTGTTCGATTTCGAGCTGAGCGCCGACGAAATGGCCGCGATCGCCGCGCTCGACCGGAATCAGCGTCACGGGGCGGACCCGATGAATTTTAGTTTTTGAGGGGGTCGGGTTGCCGGGCGTCACGGGGCCCGGCGGCGGAGAGGCCGTTCCGCCGATCCTGTCGCGGCGCAAAGCCATTCCCACGGCGGAAGGAGAGGCAAAAAACGTGTCTCCTTTGCGAGGTTGGTGCGTCTGGCGGCGGGTGACACCATTGCATCGACGGGATTTCATTAAAACGGCACTGGCGGCCTCGTCCGTGGCGGCGTTGGGCGGAACGAAGAGCCTGGCGGCGGACGCGCCGGCAACCGGCCGCGAGTATTACGAGCTGCGGGCTTACCGGCTGAAGGCGGGGGCCGGGCATGCCGTGCTCGATGCGTATCTGGAAAAAGGGCTGATCCCGGAGCTGAATTCAAGCGGCGTGCCGGCGGTCGGCGTGTTCACGGAACCGGAGGCGAAGGATGGGGACGCGGTGTGGGTGTTGATTCCGCGGAAGACGCTTGACGGGTTCGCGGGTGTGGTCGTCGGCGGGGATCGGGACGCGGCGACGAAGGCGTATTTCGCGGCGTCGACGAAGGAGCGCCCGGCATTCGAGCGGGTCGACACCTGGCTGCTGCGGGCGTTCACGGGGTTTCCGCAGGCGGCGGTGCCGGCGCTGAAGAGGGACGGGAAGGACCGGATTTTCGAGCTGCGCACCTACCATAGTTTCAACGAGGAGAAGGCGCGGCTGAAAGTGGAGATGTTTCACGGCGGCGAGATCGGGCTGATGCAGCAGCTCGGGATGTCGCCGGTGTTTTACGGCGAGGGGCTCGCGGGGAGCGACCTGCCGCACCTGACCTACATGCTCTGCAACTCGGACAAGGACACGCATGCGAAGGCGTGGAAGGCGTTCTTCGATGATCCGGTCTGGCTGAAGCTGAAGAACGACCCGCGCTACGCCGATACCGTGAACCGTGTGGAGAGCCGGTTTCTCGTCCCCGCGGCGTTTTCGCAGATTTGAACGTGCATGGTCCCGGTGCTCACGCGCGGGCGACCAGACGGCTGAAAACCGAATTTGAACCCGAATCACACCCAACCATGAAACACACCCTGCGCACGGCGTTCGCCGTCGTTTGTTCCCTCGCCACCATGACCGCCTTCGCCGCCAGCCTCTACGATATTCCCGTCAAGGACATCGACGGCTCCGCCACCACGCTCGCGCCCTATCGCGGAAAAGTGATGCTGATCGTCAACGTCGCCTCGCTCTGCGGCAACACGCCGCAATACCAGGCGCTCGAGGCGCTCTACGCGCAGCACAAGAACGAGGGCTTCGTCGTGCTTGGGTTTCCGTGCAACCAGTTCGGTCACCAGGAGCCGGGCTCGAACGCGGAGATCAAGGAATTCTGCTCGTCGAAATACCACGTGACGTTCCCGATGTTCGACAAGATCGACGTGAACGGCGCGAACCGGCATCCGCTCTACGTCGCGCTGGCGGGGAAGGACTCACCGTTTGCCGGCGACATCGAGTGGAATTTCGCGAAGTTTCTGATCGGCCGCGACGGGACGATCCTGCATCGCTTCAAGGCGGGCACGAAGCCGGATACGCCGGAAGTGACGTCGGCGATCGACGCGGCGATTGCGGCGAAGTGAAGGCGGAGCCCAGCGGCGAAAGGTGAGAGGCCGGACCTCGTTTTTTCGGCCACAGATCACACGGGTTAGCACGAATTCGAACCCGCAGGTTTTGAACCATCCGTGCCCATCCGTGCAATCTGTGGCTAAAATTCGGCGACTCACTCGCGCAGGCGGGAGTCGAGGACGATCGTGACGGGGCCGTCGTTGACGAGGGAGACTTTCATCATCGCGCCGAAGCGGCCGGTGGCGACGGGGCGGCCGAGCGCGGACTCGAGCTGGCGGATGAACGATTCGTAGAGCGGGATCGCGAGATTGGGTTTCGCGGCGTCGTTGAAGGACGGACGCGTGCCTTTGCGGGTGCTGGCGATGAGCGTGAACTGGCTGACGACGAGGGCGAGCGGTGGCGTAGCGGCGGGCGTCCCGGCCGGTCGAGGGTTGGACTCGGACGAACGGCAGGCAGAGACGCCTGCCGCTACGTCGAGCAGGGAAAGATTCATTTTCCCAGCGGCATCCTCGAAGATGCGCAGCGCGGCGGTTTTTTGGGCGAGCCACGCGGTGTCGGCCTCGGTGTCGCCGGTCTGCACGCCGAGCAGGATCAACAAGCCGGCGTCGATCGCGCCGACGATTTCGCCAGCGACGGAGACGGCGGCGGAGGAGACGCGTTGGAGGACGGCGCGCATGGAGGAAGCGAAGACGACGGGGCCCAAAGGCCAAACCGAATCGCGTTGCAGGGCGGGGTCTCCCGACCCCGCCGCTCGGCGAAATGAAAACGGCGGGGTCGAGAGATCCCGCCCTACATCACGTATCGATGGCCACGACCTCGTGGGCGGTGATGGAAGGGACGGTGAGCTCGACGAGGTCGCCGGATTGATGGAATGCCGGCGAAATGTTCGTGACGAGGAGCCGGGCGGATTTCGCGTGCAGACCGGCGGGGAGGCGGATTTGAAGTTTCTGTTCGCCGACGGGGAAGTAGTCGCGGATCGGGCCGTGCATCAGCATCGGATTCGTGAGGTTCACGAGGTGGACCGTGACGGAATTTTTCTGCTGCCAGAATGTCACGTCGAGCATGCCGGGGCCGGCGACGGAGATCGGCGGCGGTTCGTTCGTGGCCCAGTCGACGGTGTTGCGCAGCAACCGGCCGTGGTCGGGATCGAGCGCCTCCCAGAAGGTGCGGTCGATATCCCACGGAAGGTAGGCGACCCGGCCGCCGCCCGGAAGCTCGCGAAGAAAAACCTGCGCGATGTCGGTCTTGGGCTGCCGTGCGTAGACTTTTTCCATCGGCAGATCCGGATAGGAGGGGATCAACGTGAGCGGCGGCGGCGCGAAGTGTTCGACCGATTCGACCTCGACGCGCCAGGTGCCGGCGATCGTCCGCGGCGCGTTCTCGAGACCGCGGAGGAGCGGGTGGTTCGGAGCGCGGTCGTGTTCGAGGCGGATGTAGGCGTTTTGAATCGGGCCGGCGAGCGTGCGGGTGAACCGCACGCCGAGGAGATCGGCGAGGCCGAAGTTCCTGCGCGGCGCGCCGGAGCCGTCGGCGAGCGACGTGGCCGAGGTGGCGATGAGGCTGCCGCCGCGGGCGACGAAGGCGCGGAGCTGGTCGCATTGCGCATCGGAGAGCGCGACGAGGTTGGGGAGGATGAGGGTCTTGAATGCCGCCAGATTTTTCGCGTCGAGGAGGCGGTCGTGGACGAGTTCGAACGGGATGCGCGCCTCGACGAGCGCCTGATACCAGCCGAGCCCCGCGTCCTCGACGCGGTCGTGGCTGTTGGCGAACCAGAGCGACTGCTGCGAATAGACGATGCCGACGCGGGCGAGCGAACGGGTGTTGCGCAGGTGGCGCTCGGCGCCATGACACCAGCCGTAGAAGCCGGCGATCGGCTCGAGCCAGCGCGGATCTTCGAGGTGGCCGGCGAACTTGACGAACCACGGGCGGGCGCCGTTGGCGAGCGAATCGATCATCCACAGGCGTAACTCGGCGGGCGCCTGCACGGAGTCCTTCCAGCGATACGGCTCCTCGAGGCCGACGCCGGAAAGGCCGATCACGGGTTTGTGGCCCATGGCGGCGCGGTATTCCTTTGCGCTGCGGCCGGCGAACCAGAGCGGCGTCGAGCCGTGGCGCGCCTGGCGGTCGGCGGCGATCGTGGGGGCAAGCTCGCCGATGTGCGCCATGTCGAGCGAGCCGGTCGGTCCGCCGGCGGCGTTGGGCACGACGCAGGAATCGGGATTGATCGCGCGCACGGCGGCGTCCCAGCGGCGCCACAGCTCGAAGAGTCGCTGCTGGCGCCAGAAAAAATAAGCGCGGTGAACGGGCTCCTCGAGCGACGCGTGACCGCGCGGGAGATCGTGGCCGGTGGCGGCCTTGAAGTTGGCGCGGCAGTGTTCGCAGTAGCACATGCCGCTGCCTTCCCAGCGGTTGATGAAGATGGCGTCGACGTGGTAGCGCGACATGATCTCGCGTTTCACCTCGGTCATGAAATCGAAGTTGTAGGGCCCGAGACCGCAGGTGACCCACATGTCGGGGGAGGCCCAGTGGCGGCGCGGCTGGCCGTCGGCGGTGACGGCGATCCAGTCGGGATGCGCAGCCTGCACGTCGTCGTAGGTGGCGTGCGGATCGGTGCGGGCGACGACGACCATGCCGAGCTGGCGGCAGCCGGCGACGAATTCGCCGAAGAGATCGCGTTGTCCCAAAAAAGGACTGCGGTGGTGAAACGGGACGTCGGTCGGGTAGAAAGCGGTGCAGCCGCCGGCGCTCAGGCAAACGCCATCGGCATGAATGCGTTTGAAGTAGTCGAACCAGAAACTCGCATCGATCTTGACCGGGTCGTCATCGACGAACGCGAGCTGCGCCCAGCGCATGGGCTTGTCGACCCACGAGGGCGCCCGGGGAAGTGAAAGTGAAGGTGGTGCATCAGCGGCGGCGAAGAGCGGGCGAAGCGCGAAATCGCCGATCGAAACGGCGGCGCCGGCGAGGACGGTGGATTTCAGGAACTGGCGGCGGGTGGGGTCGAGGGCGGG
>DASZPP010000018.1:0-10370 GCA_035549975.1 Opitutus sp. | reverse complement strand
CAACGTCGCCACGTTGAGTGCGATCGAATCCCCGGGCGCCGCGACCCGCAGCCCGGAATCCTGCGAGACGATCGCCGGCGGCGCATTCGTCACCGTGAGCGCGAGCGTGGCCTTTCCGGTGCCGAGCGAGTTGGTCGCGCTCAAGCCGATGTTGAAGACGCCCGTTTTCAGCGGTCGCCCGCTGATGATTCCGGCCGCCGCGTCGAGGCTCAGTCCCGCCGGCAGGCCCGTCGCGCCGTAGCTCGCCGGCGAACCGGTCGCGACGATTTGATAAGAATACAACTGCGCGCCGCCGGTCGTCGCGCTGGTCGCGCTCGTGATCGCGGGCGCCGACGCGCCGATCGTCCCGGTCAACGTGTATTGCCCGATGCTGCCGTAATTCGTGTAGCCGGTTGGCCGCGCGTTGAGCGGGCTGCCGGTTCCCGCCGGGGTGATCCGCGCGTAATAGGTGCCCGCCTTCGCCTTGTAGGACAGCGAGGCGTCGGTGCTGCTGGCCGGATCCGACGACGCGACGACCGACCCGTCGGAATTCAACAACTCCAGTTTCACATCCGCGTCGCCACCGTTGGTGCCGCTCGCTGCCCGATAGGTCGCGACCGCGAGGCTGATGGTGCTCGCGCTCGTGCGAAACGAATAGACGTTCACGTCGGATGAACTGGTCAGGACGCCGGCCGTCGAAATCCCCGTGTCCGAAACCGCCGCGGCGGCCGCCGTGGTAAGCGTCGCGCCCGCGCTGGCCGGCCGGTAGGCGGTGTGCGCGGCGATAATCGCCACATCGTCCTCGTGGTTGTTGGCGTGATAATATTCGCCGCGCGACCATTGCGTCACGTTGCGCCCGTAAGGCGCGCCCATGATCGGCCCCCACGAGGTGTCGCCGGTGCCATGCCCCACGTAATATTCCGACCCGGTCTGGCCGTCGTGCGAAAGGCCGAGGTTGTGGCCGAGCTCGTGCGCCACCGCCTCCGCCAGGGCCGCCGTGTCCGTTCCGAAGCTCGTGTAATAAACCAGCGCCGGCGAACCGCTGGTCGCGTAGTCGTAGTCGCCGAACACATCCACGAACGACACGCCCGCCGCCGCCTCGGCATTGGGCATCGCCACGCCGTTCGCATCGGTCGCCGCCGTGATCAGTGCGCGGCCCGTCGTCGGGGTCAAGGTCGCCGGCTCCTCCGTGGTCACGTCGATGTCGAACGGCGCATAGTCCTCCGCCACGCGTTCCCAGACCTGCACGATCGCCGCCTGCTCGTCGGCGCTGAACGTCGCCGGGTCGCCGTCGGTGTCGTAGGCCACCGCCGCATAACTGCTGACGCCAAACGTGCTGTTCCAGCGCGAGCCCGCGATCGTGTAGCCGTTGAAATCCAGATACAGGACGTTCTTCGAACCCGGCCGCGAGTGCCGCACCGGTGGATTCGCGATCGGCACGCCGCCGGCCGTCGCCGCGCCGGTCCGCGGCGCCGCCGGACTCGTCGCATCCGTCCGGTGCGCCGCGCTCGGCCCGGGCAGCGGAACGACGCAAATGTAGTAAAGCGCTCCATCCGGCGCCGCCCGCAGGCTCGCAAAGTCTTCCCGCGGCGGACTCACCTTCGCGAGTTTCGTCAACGCGCGGTGCCGTGCGATCGGCGTCAGCCGCGCGAGGCTCTCGCGAAACGGCCCGAGCGGAATGTTCGCCATCAGCGCTGCCAGCCTCGCCGAAAAATCCGCCGGGGCGACGATCGTTCCCGTTTTCCCTGTCGCAGACTCCGCCACTCGAGGCGCGGCGGTGGTGTTTGCCGGGCCCGGTTTGGCTTTCGAACTTGTCCGTGCTCTGACGGCGATGTCCGGAGTTGCCGGGCGCAGACCGATCCAGGACAACACACCGACGGTCGCAATCGCGACAAGGCTCAGGGCGGCGGTGACGAGCTTCTTCATCGAATCGTCCTCCGTGGCCAGACGGGAATTATTCGATTCGGCGTCAGCGAGTTGACGGAATTTATCGGAAACGGTTCAACGAGCATCAAAGCTGGGGATTTACCCCTAGAATTTCGGCGCCAAAGTCCGTGTCAATTGCGAACCGCCCGTCGCGCCCCAAGCCCACTTCGACGGCGCGATGTGTTTCGCCGTGGTGGACCCGATCAGAATCGAACTGACGACCTCCTCAATGCCATTGAGGCGCTCTTCCAACTGAGCTACGAGCCCATTCCCACGTGCGAGAGGCGAGGAAAAATCAAATTTCCCGCCCTGAACGCAAGGACTATTTCGCGCTCAATTGTCCGCCACGCCGCGGATCGGAAACCGCTGCAATTCCGACAACCCCGCCGGGCGCGGCGGCAACTGGATCTTGCCGAGCGCATCCAGCACCGCCTGATCGAATTCGCTGCTGCCCGAGGATTTCGAGATCGTGACGTTGCGCAGGCTTCCGTCTGCCAGGATCCGCAACTCCACTTCGACGATCAACCCCGCGCCGACGCCCGGCCGTTCGTCCAGTTCGGCTTTGATCTTCTGCGCCAGCAAGGCCGTGTAGGCATCGATCGCATCGCCCTCCTCGCGCGTCAGCGCCGTGCCGCCCGCGCCGCCAACTTTGTTCGCGGTCGAGCCGCCGATCACGCCTTTCCTGATGCCTTCGGGATCGATGTGCGCGATCTTCGGCGCGTGGGTGGAACTCGATTTCGAGGCCGTCGCGCCCTGGTTCATGCGCCTGAACTCCGCCTCGGTGATCCGCTTGCTCTTCAATTCCTCCTCCTTCGCCTTGCGCTCCGCCGCCTTCCGCTCGGCTTCGACTTCCCTTCGATGCTGGTTGACGATCCGCGTTTCCCGTTTTCTCGCGATCCGAGTCACGCTTTTGCTCAGGTCGGGGATCACCGGCTCCGGCTTGGGCTCGGCGCGCTGGGCCACCGGCTCGGGCGCGCGTTGCACGGGCGCCGGCTCGGCCTTCGGCGCGGGCGGTTCCGGCATCGTCACCTTCACGCCACCGGGTGCGCCGAGCGCCGGCGCCTCGGTCGCCGCGTAATTGTCGCCCTCGCCCGCCACCAGTTCGAACACCTTCGGCGCCTTTTCCTGCGGCGAGTTGAACGCGATGCTGAAAAGGAACAGCACGATCACCACGAGCGCGTGCATGCCCGCTGAAAAGAAAAACGCGCTGGGCGATCGGGCCGTCATGGCGACTGTGGTTAACCCGGGCTCCGTGCCGGCTCAATCCCCCACCTGCGTGTCGAACGTCACGCTCATCAGGTCGAGTTTCTTCAGCTCATCCATCACCTGGATGATCTTGCCGTAGGGCACCTGGTCGTCGCCGCGGATGCGGATGACCGGCTTCTCCTCCTCGCTCGCCAGCGCGCGCAATTTGGACCGCAGCTCCGGCAGCGACAGTGGCGTCGTGCGATCGTCGAGATAGAAGCGCCCGCTCGCGTCGATCGAGACCGCATGAAACCGCGTGTTCCGGTCGGGCTTTTGCTGCGCGCTTTTCGACTCCGCGGGCAGTTTGACCGGGATCGTCTGCTCCTGCTGGATGAGCGGCGTCGCGATCATGAAAATGATCAGGAGCATGAACCCGAGATCGATCAGGTTCGTGACGTTCAGCTCCGCGATCGGATGCGAAGCACGGGGTCTGCGAAAATTTCTGGCCACGGGGAAAATTGGTTGTTGCCGATTGCTTGTCGCTTATCGGGTCATTTGGCCGAGCGCAGGCGGGCGGTCCGGAGCGATGCGCCGACGATGCGTTTCAGTGCTTCACCCTCTCTCAGGAGATCCGCGAGCAGCGCTTCTTTCAGCAGCCCTCCCGCGGCGATGATCTTCAGCCACACACAGGATTCATTGAGCTCCTTCACCACCACCCGCAGCTTGTGGATGAAATCGGCGCGGCTCTCCGCCGACCGTGCCTCTGAATAGTTCGGCGCCGGCGATGTTCCCGATCTCACAATCTGTCCTGCGATGTGCCGCGCGGCAATCGATGAGCCGAGCTGGTTTGCCATTTTCAAAATTCGAACGGCAAACGCGATCAACCGATCTTCAAGTTCGTCCGGAGTCATCGCGCGTTCTCGATCCGAAATAGTCCGATGAGCGATAATCAATTACCAACAACCAATTTCTCCTTCTCCGGCTCGGTTTCGAGCTCGATGCGGTCGGCGAGCGAGCTCGCGTAATTTTCCAGCTCGGTGATCATCCATCGCGTGTGGCCGAGCAGGAGGTTGTAGCCGAACACCGACGGGATCGCCACGATCAGGCCGGCGATCGTCGCCAGCATCGCCCCCGAGACGCCCGGCGCGAGCTGCTGGATGCCGGCGGCCTGCTGCGTCGCCACGGCGCTGAATGCCTCCATCACGCCCCACACCGTCCCGAGCAGCCCGAGAAACGGCGCGCCCGACACGATCGACGCCAGAAAAATCATGCTCGATTCGTAGCGCAGCGTCTGCCGCGCCAGCGCGCGCTGGATCGCGTTCTCCGCATGTTCGAGCCGCGCGCGGCTGTTGATGTTGCCCTTCTCCCGCGCGATCGCCGCCGCGCGCCAGTAGGCCTCGACCGCATCCGCGAAAACATCCGCATACGGAATCACGCGCCGGTCGCGAAACGACTCCGGCAGGTCGAGCAGCGTCCGCTGGTCGCGCAGGTGCGAATCGAAGCTCAGGTTCAGCAGCCGCAACCGCTTCAGTTCGTAATGCTTTCCGAACATGATCGTCCACGCGATCAGGCTGAAAACGCTGAGCCCGGCGACGATCACCTTGTCCACCGCGTCGCAGCGCTCGAACACATCGATGATGTTGGTCGTCGCGAGGAGCGGCGCGGGAAGAAACGAGACAGCGGCCATGCGCGAAGAATTGGAGCGATTGCCGGGCGCATTCAACGAAATTGCCGCCAAACTTGCGCTCGATTTTGCCGGTCGCGCGCGGTTTCGCCGACGAAGCCGGTTCGCTCGGGTTTTCACCGATTCGGCCGGCGCCGCCAGAATCTGTTTGCCGCTCACCGCCCGTCGAATTTCGCTCAACCTCCGCATTTCTCATGGACTTCAAGACCCGCACCCTGCAGGACCTGCGCAAAGGCCGCGCCTCGCTCGCCGGCAAACAGGCCGTTCTTGGCCTCGATGGGTTCGTCGACACGATCGTCACGCCCGTCGGCCTCCGCGCCGGCCAGGGCGAGAACTTCACGCCGATCGACACGATCACGGAATTCGCCCAGCGGCTGCTCGGCGCCGCCGGCAAGAGCACCAACCTCGAGTTCTACCCGCGCCTTGAGAAGCTCGGCGGCAACGGCCCGATCATGGCCAACGCGCTCCTCGCCCAGGGCCCGCAGGTCACCTACGTCGGCGCGCTCGGCCGCGCTTCGATCCATCCCGTTTTCCAGGACCTCGCCAGACGCGCCCGCGTCATCTCGCTGACCGACGCCGCCGCGACCACCGCCGCTGAGTTCACCGACGGCAAGATCATGTTCGGCCAGATGAAATGCCTCGATGACATCACGCCGCAGACGATCGACGCCGTCATGGGCGCCGCCGCGTGGCGCGATGCCGTCGCCGCGGCCGACCTCGTCGCCCTCGTCAACTGGACGATGATTCCGAACATGACCGCGGTCTTCACGGATCTCGTCGCACGCGTTCTCCCGCAGGCGAGCGTGAAGCCCGGCCGCATCTTCTTCTTCGATCTCGCCGACCCGGAGAAACGCTCGAGCAGCGACCTCGTCTACGCGCTGACGACCATCGCCAAGTTCGAGCAATTCGGCCGCGTCACGCTCGGTCTCAACCTGAAGGAGGCCCAGCAGGTCTTCGCCGCCCTCGGTTTCGGCACCGAGACGGAGGCCGAGAGCGGCCTCCGCGCGATGGCCGCGAAGATCCGCCAGCACCTCGACCTCTCGACCGTCGTCGTCCACCCGAAGGAATCCGCCGCCTGCGCCACGCGCGACGGCGACTGGTGGATTCCCGGCCCCTACGCCGCGAAACCGCTGATCACCACCGGCGCCGGCGACCACTTCAACGCCGGCTTCGTCGCAGGCCAGCTCATGGGCTGCGCACCCGAGGCCTGCCTCGGGCTCGGCGTCAGCACCAGCGGCCACTACGTGCGCACCGCGCAAAGCCCCGCGCTCGCCGACCTCGAAACATTCCTCGCGAACTGGAAATAACCCAACCAAACTCGTTTTCATGGCATCGAAATCTCACCCTGCCGGCCGGCTGATCTCCTTCGAAGGCTCCGAGGGCAGCGGCAAGTCCACGCAAATCGCGCTGCTCGCCGCTCATTTTCAAAAGGACGGCCGCGACGTCATCTCCACCCGCGAGCCCGGCGGCACCGAGATCGGCGAACAGATCCGCAACATCATCGTCCACAATTCGCGCGGCGATGAGATGTGCGCCGAGACCGAGCTGCTCCTCTTCGCCGCGGCGCGCGCGCAACTCGTCCGCGAAATCATCGCGCCCGCGCTTGCCCGCGGCGTCGTCGTCCTGAGCGATCGTTTTCTCGACTCCTCGACGGTTTACCAGGGCATCGGCCGCAAGCTCGCGCCCGATCCCATCGCCCAGATCAACCGCTTCGCCGTCGGCAACGTCATGCCCGACGTCACGATCGTCATCGACGTGCCGACCGAGGTCGGCCTCGCCCGCATCCGCCAGCGCGCCTCCGACCTGCCCAACCGGATGGAACGCGAGAACATCGATTTCTACGAAAAAATCCGCGCCGGCTACCTCGTCCTCGCGAAGAGCATGGCCGATCGCTTCATCGTCGTCGACGGAACCCAGTCCCAGGAAGTCATCGCGAAAAAAATCTGGACCGCGGTCCAGGAACGACTCGGCTAGAGGCACATGTCAGAGACCAGATGTCAGAAAGGCCAAAGTGGCGTGTCCGCCTTTCATCCGCCCGACCTCCCCGTCCCGGATTTCCATTTCCGCCCTCCGGCATCTGGCTTCCGATCCCTGACGTCTGATTTCTGACCGCTGGCGTCTGGCCCCTTCTCCGCTCATGTCCGCCCCCTGGCCTCCCGCCCTCGTCGGCACGCCCACCGTCGCCGTCCTCGAGCGCGCCATCGAGCGCCAGCGCCTGTCGCACAGCCTCCTGTTGCATGGCGACGACCTCGGCACGCTCGTCCTCGTCGCCCACGCGATTGCCGACCGGCTGCTCAATTCGCCGGCCGCGGCTTCCGCCTTCGGTCCCGAACATCACCCGGACTGCCACGCGCTCCGGCCGGCCGGCAAAATGCGTTTCATCAAGATCGGCGAACACGACCGCGATCCCGGCACGATGCGCGAGTTCATCCGCGCTCTTGCCGTGTCGCCCTCGGTCTCGCGCCACAAGATCGGCATCGTCCACGAGGCCGACCGCATGAACACGGCAACCGCGAACGCCTTTCTCAAGACCCTCGAGGAACCGCCGCCGCACACGACGCTCCTGCTCCTCACGACCCGGCCCTACGCCCTGCTGCCGACGATCCGCAGCCGCACGCTCCACTTCCGGATTCCCGCGAACGCCACGAGCGTCGAAGCGGAGGGCTGGCCCGAATGGCTCGCGGGCTACCGTGCATGGCTCACGCGCCTCGCCGCCGGCGTGGGCAGCGACAAGCGCGAGGTCGCCGATCACGTTTTCACGATCTACGGGCTCGTCGCCCGGTTCGGCGCCGTCCTCGACCGCGCGGTCGAATCCGTCTGGAAGCAACAAAAGGAATCCCTGCCCGCCGAGCTCGACGACGACTAACAGGTCGCGATAGAAACCGGCATCGCCAACGGCATTCGCGCGCGGCTCTTCGCCGAGATCGAGCAGGCCACCCGCAGCTTCGCGCTGCCGCACCTCGACGCCTCCGATCCCGCGCCCGCGCGCCGCGCCCTGATCGCCGCGGTCGCCCAGCTCGAACACGATGTCGGCCTCCTTCGCCTCAACCTGAACGAGTCGGCCGCGCTCGAGAATTTCCTGCTCCGTTCGCTCCGGCTCTGGACGCGCAAGTAGGGCGGGTCTCGGACCCGCCCTACTTGCGTTGATCGATTCATCCCGACGTCGCGCCGTCGCAGCCAGCGCGGATCCGGCGTCGCCACCAGCTCAGCCCGCACAGCGCCGCGAGCCCGAGCGCACCAAAGGCGCCCGTCATCGCCGGTTCCGGGATGGCCGACAGGCGTCCGACCAGCCCGTGCGCTTCGTCGTCGATGCCCGCGGTGAAATAGAGCCAGTCCGGCCGCGCGCCGGTTGCACCGTTGCCAAACGCGATGCTCCAGAGCCCGTCGATCACGATCGGGTTGCCATGCGCATCCGTCAGCGTGCCGAGCAGCGCCCCGCTGGCGGGCTCGAACACGTTGATCGTGCCGTCGCCGAAATTGCCGACGAGCAGGTCGCCGCCGAATTTCCCAAATCCCGCCGGTGCGACCGTCACACCCCACGGCGCATTCAACGGTCCGCCCGCCGCGACGCGCTGCAGCAGGTTGCCGTTCAGGTCATACGCGTCGACGACCCCGAGACCGGCGCCGGCCTGCTCCTCGCCCACCTCGTCACTCGTGTGCGCGTAGGTGACGTAGAGCGTGCCGTTCACGTTTTGCACGTTAAACGGGGCATAGCCCGCCGGCAGGTTCGGGTCGGTGAAGCTGCCGGGCAGATCGGGTGCGCCGGTGCTTTTCATGACGTCGATTCTCCCCTGCGTGAAATTCGCCGCGTAGAGGTAGGTGTTCGCGCCGGCGTTCGAAACGGCGAGTCCCTTGTAGCTCGCCCCCGCGCCGGAGCTGTCGAACAATGTTTCCGTCGAGGTGCCCAGCGGGCCGCGCCAGCCGGCGATGGTGCCGTCTTCCGTCGCGAAAATGAACCGGTCGCCGTTGAACGCCGACGCGTTCGAATTGAAGATCTGCCCGGTCGGCGCCGCCGCGCCGCCCGAGGGCAGCTTCACGTCGACGACCAGGGGAACCGCCGAGCCGCCGCCCGTGTAGACGGTGGCCTTGCCCGCGTCCGCGTCCGACACCCAGATGGGACTCGAGGCGCTGTAGGCGACGCCCCACGGGTTCACGAGGTTCGCATCCGTGTGCATCGCCATGCCGGGAACGTCCGAGACGAGGTTGGTTTGACTGAAGTTGAGTTGGGCCGCCAGCCGTTGGGCGCCCAACCCGAGCGCCAGGACCGCCAGTCCCGGCGCGCAAAGCATCCTTTCGAATCGATGGGGTTTCACGTGATCTCCTTTTGGTCTAACGTTGATCCGTTGAACACCGGCTCCGCACGCTACCTGCCTCGCGCCGCTTCCAAAACGGCATTCGGTAACAGCTCGTTCAGCCTGCTACTGAGGGCGCTCTCCCGATGCCGCCCGAAGGCTCGCCGCCGGCACTGACGTCCACGCGAGCACTCGCTGGAGAAACTCCCCGCGTTGTTCGATGTGCGGATTGTGCCCCGCCTGCGCGATCGTCTCGATCTGCGCCGCCGGAAAATGCCGCCGGATCGTCGCGTGATCGTTCTCGCTCACATACGCCGATTTCCCGCCCGCCACGAACAGCACCGGCCCTTCGAACCGATCGCTCTCGCGCAACGGATTCTTCTCCAGTTCCGGCAGCGCCGCCGCGATCGCCGGCAAGTTCACGATCCAGCGCCATCGCCCGCCGTCGTCGCGTTCCAGGTTGGTCGTCAGAAATTTTCTCATTCCCCAGTCGGGCACGCGCGACTCGAATTTCATCTCCGCCTCCGCGCGGGATTTCAAGTGGTCCAGGTCGAGCTCGAGCATCGCCGCAAACTCGTGCCGGTGCGCCACCCAGTAATAATCCTTCGGCGCCACATCCACCACCACCAGCCGCTCCACCCGCTCCGGCCGCCGGCAGGCCAGCCGCATCGCGACTTTTCCGCCCATGCTGTGCCCCGCCACCGCCGCCCGCTCGATCCCCTGCGCGTCCATCCACGCCACGACGTCGGTCACCATCGCGTCGTAACTCATCCCGTCCGCCTGCGGCGACGCGCCGTGATTTCTCAGATCGAGCGCCAGCACGTGAAACTTTTCCGTGAGCTCCTTTCCCGCCGTCTGCCAGTTCCGCGACGAGCCGAGCAGTCCGTGCAAAATCACCAGCGGCGGATTTCCAGCCCCGCCCAGATCGCGGTGAAAAAGTGAAAGCGATGAAGCCATCCTCCAAAAAAAAGCCGGCGACCGAGCGCGGACAACTCAATCCAGCCTTCCGGCTTCGAGCGCGCGAATCTGCCGGACGACGGCTTGCCACGATTCCTCCCACGTCTCCGCGTGGCCCCGATTCCGGGGCGGCGCCGCGGCCGCCACTCCGGCCAGCAGCGCGGCGAGTTCCTGGGGTGTGCGAAATTTCCCGCCCTGCGCTCCCGCTTCAAAAACTTCGCGCAACACTTCGCCGTAGTCGAACACCAGCGCCGGCAGTCCTGCGCCCCGCATGTCGGCCAGTTTCATCGGCAGGTCCAGACCGGAACTCGACGCATGCAGGCACAACCCCGCATCCGCGCCCGCGA
>DASZPP010000017.1:0-9236 GCA_035549975.1 Opitutus sp. | reverse complement strand
CGGCCCCACCTCACACCTGACCCCACGCCACTGTTTGCCGACGTCAGCGACGCGCTTCATCTCGCGACCGCCTCGGCGGAAGACACGGTCGATGAAACCGCCGGCCAGCGGTTGATGCCCGTCCAACTCAACCGCCGCGGTCCGGCGCTCGCCGTCGGCGACCTGAATGGCGACGGCATCGATGATGTCGTGGTCGGCGGCACGACCCGCACCCCGCTGCGAATCCGGTTTGGCGCGAAAAATTCCGGCTTCGATGAAACGGCGGAGGCCACGCCGTGGACGCCGGGGCCGGTGGACGACGGACCCGTTCTCATTTTCGACGCGCAAGGCAACGGGACCAGCGCACTGCTGGTGACGAAAGGCGGCCGCGCGCTGCCCGCCGGTTCGCCCGAATATCAGCCGAAACTCTTTTTCAACGACGGCCGCGGGCATCTCGAACCGGCGCCCGCGGATGCGCTGCCGGCGGGGCCGATTTGCGCCGGGGCGGCGGCGGCGGCGGACTTCGATCGCGACGGGCGCCTCGATGTCTTCATCGGCGCGCGCCTGCAGCCGGGCGACTACCCGCTCGCGCCCGCCAGCGCATTGCTTCGCAACACCGGCGGCCGGTTCGAGGATGTGACCGACGCGATCGCGCCGGAGTTGCGCACGATCGGCATGGTCACCGGCGCGCTGTGGAGCGATGTCGACCGGGACGGCTGGCCGGACTTGCTGCTCACGCTCGATTGGGGCGGCGTGAAGTGCTTTCACAACGAGCACGGGAAGGCGTTCCGCGACTGGAGCGAGCGCCTGGGATTCTCGGCCGCCGGAACGGGCTGGTGGACGTCGATCGCCGCGGCGGACTTCAATCACGATGGCCGCATGGATTACGCCGTCGGCAACGCCGGCTTGAACACCCCCTATCACGCCAGCCGCGACGAGCCCGCGGTGTTGTTCTACGGCAGTTTCGCCGGCGAGGACGCGCGGCCGGAACTGGTGGAGGCCTGCTACGAGCACGGGCGCCTTTACCCCTTGCGCAGCCGGCGCGATCTCGGCGCCGTCATTCCCTCCGTGCTGCGGCGGTTCCCGAGCAACAACGCCTATGCGCGTGCGACGCTGGCCGAAGTCCTCGGCGATGGCCCGCTCGCCGCCGCCGCGAAGTTCACCGCGACGGAGCTGGGCAGCGGCGTCTTTCTCAGCCGGGCGGACGGCACCTATGAGTTTCATGCGCTGCCGCGGCTGGCGCAGATCGCGCCGCTGCAGGGAATCGTCGCGGGCGACTTTGACGGCGATGGGCATGCCGACATCTACGCGCTGCAGAATTCCTACGCGCCGATTCCATCGGTCGGGCGTTTCGACGGCGGGCTCAGCCAGTTGTTGCGGGGCGACGGTCGCGGGAACTTTGTCCCCGTTTCGCCGCGGGAAAGCGGGCTGATCGTGGACGGCGATGCGAAGGCGCTCGCGGTGGTCGATTTCGATCACGACGGCCGGCCCGATTTTATCGTCACGCGAAATGCCGGCGGCGGGCTGGCGTTTCGAAATGCCGCGACGGCAGGCCGCTTCCTTCACATCGCGTTGCGCGGACCGGCGGGAAATCGGAGCGCCATCGGCGCGCGCCTGCTCCTCCACACTCGCAGGGGCGCGATCGCGGCCGCCGAAATCGAGGCGGGGTCGGGATACTTCAGCCAGAGTTCCGCGGGGCGGTTCTTCGGTTGCGCCGCGGACGATCCGCCGCTGAGCGTTGACGTTTATTGGCCCGATGGCCGGGCGACGACGGTCGCGGTGCCGGCCGGCGCGAGCGAAATTGCGGTGTCGGACGACGGTTCCCTCGGCGGCCGGTAGCCGCATGCCACGGCCGGGACCGGCGGAGCGCGCGTCGGCGGTGGAAGGGCGAATGCGGTCGCGACGCGCGCGCGGGCGACCTTCAGGCGCCAGCGCTCGAAGCATCGGAACAGGCGCAGGGATGCTGCGCGGAATCAACGCACGAAAAAGCCCGGAGGTTGAACCGCCGGGCTGAGCACTGCAAATCGATCGAACGATCGCGAATTCGTCCGGCTTAGAAGTCGAAGGAGTTCGTGAGCTGGTAGCCGGCGCCTTCGACTATTCGGGCGAGGGCGACGCTGCCGTCAGGATTTATTCGGGCGGCAACCAAGTGATCGCTTTCACCCACGCTTCGGACGTTGAGTTGAATGCGCCAGTTGATCTTTCGGGTTATCTTGCGCGTGTAACCGGCCCAGAGGTCGACATGGTGTTCGGCCTCGCCACGGAAGGGCTTGTCCACATTGAGGCCACCCAAGGTGACGAACGACACAGCCGCATAGTTCGGGTCATCCGAATTGACGTTCTTGTAGCTCGGATCGTAGGCGTAACCGATGATCCGGCCGGCCTCTTCGCGGAAGGCGGCGCCGACGTTCAGCCCTTTGAGGAAGCCGTGGTCGAAGGAGTAGTTGGTGATGAGGTTGAGCCGCCAAGGCGAGACCTCGGGGGCCTCGTGACCGAGTTGATCGAGCTCGACCGTGTAAGGCGCGACGATGCTCGAATTCCAATTGGAACCGACGGTCGTGGTCGAGCCGTTGAACCATTCGCGAACTTGGCCGGCGGGGCCGTTCATCCACGCGGTCATCGCCCCGATGAACGCCGAGGAAACCGGATCGATGTTCTCGTGGGTGGCACTGACCTTGGCGTAGTTGACCGTGATATCCCAGTTCTTGGTCGGCCGGAGGTAGAGTTCCACCTCGGTGCCGCTGGACAGATTGTCGACCGTTGTCTGGTGATTGCCGAAGCTCGAGCCGCCACCGGCCGGGACCCCGTTGGTGATATCCCCGGCGCCGGCCGTATAGGAGTCCAGCAGCCGGCCGGTCTTATCGCCGACAGTGGGATCGATCGGCGGGCTCAGCGCATAGCTCGAGAAGAACGTCGCCGGGTAGGGAGCGTTCAGCCAGGCATTAACGACCGCGTCTCCGCCGGCGTAGCTCCGGCCGTTGGGCGCCGTGCCACCCTTGTGGTTGTAATTGTCGGCTGCGGCACTGCCGGTAACGAAGCCGTCGGCCGAGGCATAGTCGGAGAGGCCCGCACCGCCCGGCAACCGACCGGCCAGATACTCCTGCATGGTGGTGGCCCAAGCGTAGCCCCAGATTGCTTCGTCGGCGATCACGTAGCCGTTCGCGCCCAGGCCGGCGATCGAATTGCCGGAGGTGTCAGCCAGGGTCGCATTCGCCACCTTGGTTTTGAACTTCGTGATCTTCAGGCTGAGCTTGTCCGACAACGTGGATATCGTGATGCCGTATTCCTTGGTGTCGCCCGTGGCGTTGGGGATGGGCGTGCCGGCCAGGCTGAGACGCGAGGCATCGGCCTTGAAGTTTTGCCCGCGGTCGTAGAACAGGCTGATGCCGGAATCCCAAGGCAGTTTGTCGGTCAGCACCTTGGGCAGATGATACACCAGCCCCCAAGTCTTGCTGGTGCCGGAGACGTCCGTGCGCGAGGACAGATTGTCCGGATAATTCAGGCTGGTGAAACCGCTGTTCTGATCCGTCGGGGCGACCGATTGATAGTTCGTGACGTCGTCCTTGCGCCAGCCGAAGGTGGCCACCAAGTCCTTGCCGAACAGGTAGCCCTGCCAGGTGATCCCCTTGGAGGTGTCGCGGTAACGGGTGCGATTGGCCGACTGGACGAGATCCGCGAAGTCAGAGGGATTCTTGTCGCTCAACCAGGTGACCGGCTGCTGGCTCCAGCCAATGTAATTGGCCGGATTGTCGGCCTGTTGGCCCGTGGACACCCCACCGGTCTGGTAATTGACGTAGCTATAGGGTGCCAGAGGATTCACATAGTTGGGATCGTTCGGGTCGGTTGGCTTGTTCCAATGGGAATTGAAATTCCACGCCGTTTGATTCCGCGGCGGTGCGATAACATAATCGACGCTGCTCAGGTTCGCGCCCGCCGCCGACGAAGCACTGGCCAGGCTGGGCCCGAGGTAGGCCACCCATTCGAAGCTCCGGTTCGAATTCAGCGTGTTCGCCGCATTGGCATTTGGCGAGTTGTCATACATGTATTGCGCCGATGTGGCGTATTCCGCCCAGCCGACGTAGTTTTTAACCACGGTGTCGCGCTCGTAGAGTCCGGTGAAGACATGGTTGCCGATGATCTTCGCCATCGTCGTGTCGCCGAGGAAATCGGATGCGCGCAGCTCGGCGGTGGGGGTGAATCGGAACGCATTGCGGACCGTGTGAGTGGAGGAAGTCTGGCCGGGGGCGGACGTCGCGGTCGCGACATACGGACGGCCCACGTTCGGATTCGGCGATCCATCGGCATAAGTCTGGTTCACGTCGATGTTGATCGCATATTGCTGGCCCTGCAGCCAACCCTCCGTGCCTTGAGTATAGTCCTGGTGGTCGAAGACGAACTGGAACGCGAGACGATCATTGAAGAAACCCTGCTCGAGCGTGGCGTTGAAGGCTTTCCAGTCCTGCCATTCCAGCTTGTTCGGGCCGTCGAGCAGCTTCTTGTAAAAGTTAAATATGCTCGGATCCAGCAACGCCCGATCGGCATAGTATACGCCACCGGGGACCGCCGAGCCGGCGTAGCTGGGGGTCACGAAGCCGTTGTTTTGAATATTGAACGCATACTGGCTGAACAGCGGGATGGCCATCGGCAGGAAGTTCGGGTTCACCCCAGCCAGGGTGCCTGGAGCCCTGTAGCCGTAGCCTGCGAAACCCGTATTGGGCTGGGCTGCGATCGTCTTGATCGGGGTCCCCGACGGCTGCGCCGAATTGGGGGCGTTCAGGCTTACCGGCGTGGCCTCGTAGTAATTGATGATGTCGGGCCAGTAGGAACGCCCCTGGTTCGAACCCAAACTGTAGGTCGCGTTGGCCAACGGGCCGCCCTTCGCGCCAGGCAGGAGAGTCGATCCCTTCGGATAATCAGCTCCGTTCGCGTTGTAATCGGCTACCGTCACGAGCCCCGGCGGCAGCGCGCTGCCGCCAGTCGTGCCGATCAGATTACCGGCGTTGTCATATACGCCCTGGACCGCAAACTGGTTGATCGTGAGTTTATTGTAGCCCGGCTCGGTCACTCCTCCGACGACCATCGAGGATTGGAACCACGGCGTGATCGTGTCCATCGGCGGCAGCTGCCGCGGATTGTTCGAACGGATTTTTCCGTCCTCGTATTTCACCTTGATCGACGTGCGATTGGCTTCGCCGAACAGTTTTGGATCGAACCGGAGGGCGCCATACCAACGCCGGTCATTTTTATAAGCGGGTTTTTGCTCGTATTTTTCGTCGTCCTGGAGCCCGGACAAGCGGATCGCGAGCACGCCCTTCACGATCTCCTGATTGAGATCGATCTGGTCGCGGAGCGAGCCGTAGGTGTCCACCCGGTTTTCGAAGTGATAAGTCGTCTTGAACGCCGCGTCGTTGAGGCTCGTGTTGATGATGCCGGCCGGGCTGCCCGTGCCGAAGAGGATCGAGTTTGGACCGCGCTGCAGGTCGACGCGCCCGACGTTGTAACCATCCCACGGAATGTCGGTGAGGAAATAGTCGCGGGTGTTGTCGGCCTCGTCCAGTCCACGCACGCGCGTCGTCGTGCTGACCGTGTTTTCCTGAAAGATCGGGTTGCCCGCGACGCCCGTGAAGTTGCCGCGGATGCCCGCCACTTCCGTGCTCGGCGTATACACCAGCAAATCCTCGTTGTTCTTCACGCCGGTGTCCTGGAGGAATTTTGCGGTGACGACGGTGATCGAGGATGCGAGGTCCTTCAATTCGGTGCGGACGCGGGTGCCGGCGAGGGTTTCCTTCGCTTGGTAACCTTGGTCTGAGCTCGCTTCGACCGTGAACGGCGACAGCACGATCGGCTGGTCCTCGTTGTCCGCAGCGGCGTTTTGACTTGCAGCTTGTGCACGCATGCAAGGCGCCGCGACTAGGCAAAACGTGGACGCGGCAAGTGCAGCACGCGTCCACGCGTTAGGGCGTTTCATAGGCTTTAGGGTGTTAGGGTGGGGACAGTCGGCCTCGTCGGCCGACGCGCCGGTCACGCGGTTTTGACCCGCAAGGCCGGCAACGCCCCAAGTATAGAAAGCGGGCCGCGCGAAGGGAATGAGTTCGGTTGCACGGCAGTTGAGACCAATTGCCTGTCGTTAAATCAAAATTTCCGCCACGTTCCCCCCCTCGTTGGCCGGCTAGCCGACCCGCTCGTCGTGACGCGCCCCACCCCTTTTATGTTGAACCTTTTTCCGGTAACCGCCCGGCGATTCGCCGGTGAGCCGCTTGAACACCACGCACATGTATTCCACGTGCTCGAAGCCCGCCAGCTCCGCGATTTTTTTCAGCGGAAAGTTGGTCTCGAAGAGCAGTTGCCGGATCTTTTCGACCTGCACGCGGCGGATTTCCGCCTGGGGCGAGCGGCCGATGTAGCGGCGGAATTTCTTCTCGAGCTGGCTGCGCGACGCGAACGCCTCCCGCAGCACGTGCTCGACGGTGATGCCGTGGCAGGCGTGCTCGCGGATGTAGCTGACCGCGGTGGCGACATTCTTGTCACCCATCGCGAGAATGTCCGTCGACTGGCGCGTCACCACCCCGACCGGCTCGACGCGGCGCTCCAGCGTCTCCGGTTTGCGCCGCGCCATGAGTTCGGCGAGCTGCTCGGCGGCTTGATAGCCGGATTGAAACGCGTTGGTCGCGACGCTCGAAAGCGGCGGGTCGGCCAGCTCGCAACGGATCGTGTCGTTGTTCGCCCCCAATACCGCCACCTCCTCGGGGACCAGCAGCCCGGCCGCCTTCGCCGCGCCGACGATCTGCAGCGCCCGCATGTCGTTGCAGGCCATGACCGCCGCCGGCTTCGGCAGCTTGCGCAGCCATGCGCTGAGCGCGGTCATCTGTTTCGCCTCCCAAAACGGCGTCAGGTCGCCCGGGAAGGTGACGTCGAACACGTTGCACGAGTGGCCCGCGAGCGCGAGCGCCTCGACGAATCCATCGCGGCGCTCCGCCGCCCAAAGCAGATCGGTGAACCCGGAAAACCCGAAATGCCGGAATCCCCGCTCCAGCAGATGCTCCGCCCCGAGGTGCCCGACCGCGAGATTGTCCGGCCGCAGCTTCGGCACGCCGGCGATCGCCGGCGTGTCGTTCAAATCCACCAGCGCCACTCCCAGTTCCCGGCACAGCCGGGCGAACTCCGGCGTGGTGTGCCGGTTGATGACGCCGCTCCACTTCTGGCTGCGCAACCACTGCGGATCGCTGCCCGAGCGCGCTTCGTCGTCCAAAAATGCCGCCCACGGCCGGTGCGAACGCTCGTATTGCGCGACGCCCTTGAGCATCGCGGCGCACTCCTCGAAGCGCGTCTGGAAAACGAGCAGCACGTGGGGCTTCACGTGGCGGAAGCTGGGTACTTCCGCTGGTCAACGCAAGCGAGCGCCAAACGGGGCGCTGCCGGGCGGCCCTCCACGTTGCGCGTGGCGACGAGCGCCAGCCAGTCGACGGCCGCGCGTCACGCCCCCCCCGCCAGCCTCGCCCACGTTCAGTCGGAAACAGGCTCAGTAAGTGTCCGCCAGCGACCGCCAGCGCAGCCGCCGCTGCAGCCCGCGCTTCGTCTGCGGCCGGTCGAAGTCCACGATCACCGTCTTCGGCTCGCCCGGGAACAGCTCGAAATAATTGTCGCTGCACGCGCACGTCAGCCCCGGGACATCGAACGCAAACCGATGTTGGAACACCGCCGATCTGAAGGTCAGTCGCGCGCGACGGGACGTCGCCATCGTCACGCGCGCCGCGGTCCGCGTGTTCTCCGGCAGTTTCACGAACCGCGGCTGCGTCAGGAAAACCGAGTCCTCGCTCACGCACCGGCCGCCGAGGTCGAGCGCGATCCGCACCACGAGCGAGTCGCGGCCGTGTTTCGCCAGCAGCGTTGCGAGATCGATCGTCTGCTGCCGCACGCTCTCGCCGTAGCGCAGCCGCACGCGTTTCCGTCCGTGCCGCAGCACGCGGCCGTCGATGTGAAACACGTCCCAGCGCACGAGGCCGCGCGCCGGAGCCGGCGCGTCGTAGACGGTGAAGATCCGCACTTCGCGCACGTCCGACCGGCGGTAGTTGCCGATCGTCGCCGTCTCGTCGCCCGGCACCTCGGCCGTCACCAGCGCCGGCGCGAACGAGCGCCGTGCCACGTGGTGCAGCGCGCGCCACCGGCCGGTGAACTCGATCGAGCTCCACGACGCGGCCGGCCAGCAGTCGTTGAGCTGCCAGTAAATCGCCCCCATGCAGCGCGGCATGTTCCGCCGCCAGTGTTCGACCCCCGTCTTCGTGCAGTGCGCCTGGTTGAGCTGCGACAGGTAGATGAGCTCGTCCTGGCCCTTCGGAAACCGGTACAGCCGCGAAACGTAATCGAGGATGATCTGGTTCCCGGCGGCGTTCTTCTGGTGATTCTCCATCTCCGGGCCGAAGACGTTGTCGGAATGCGGCGGGCAAAAGGTCGCGTTGGTCGCGGGCGAGCTGAAACTCTGCATCCCGAACTCCGAGCAGAACCGGAACCGCCACTTCCGGTAGGCGCTCACCGGCTGGCGCTGGTGCCACACGTCCCAGTAATGCGTGTCGCCGCGCTTTTCTCCCTCGGGCAGCGCCGACGGCGTGCCCGCGGAATCGGCGAAACTGCCCCGCCATTGCGACGATGGCCAGTAGCTCGTCGCCCCGTCGAGCACGGCGACCGTCTCCGGCAGAACGCGGTGAAAAATTTCCCGGTAGTCCCGCGCGAGTTGCCCGTTCTGCACCAGGTCGCCACGGTCGCGGCCGACCGTGTTCAGTTGCGCGATCTCGTTGTTGCCGCACCAGAGGGCGAGACACGCGCGATGCCGCAACCGCGTCACCTGCCCGCGCGCCTCCTCGCGCACGCTCGCCACGAAGGACGCATCGCCGGGATAAATCGTGCAGGCGAACATGAAATCCTGCCAGACGAGCAACCCGAGCTCGTCGCACAAATCGTAGAAATCCTCGCTCTCGTAAATTCCCCCGCCCCACACGCGGATGATGTTCATGTTTGCCTGCGCGGCGCTCCGCAGGTCGCGCGCGTAGTCCGCGCGCGTCAAGCCCGCGACGAAACTGTGCGCCGGGATCCAGTTCGCGCCCTTGGCGAAAATCGCGCGGCCATTGACGACGAACTGAAACGATTCGCCCCACTCGTCCGGGTGGCGGTCGAGCGCGATCGTGCGCAACCCGATGCGTCGCGACCACGTTCCGATCGCCGCGCCATCGCCGCCGGTCGCTTCGACCTCAAGTCGATAAAGC
>DASZPP010000016.1:0-40012 GCA_035549975.1 Opitutus sp. | reverse complement strand
AAAGGCGCGCCGACCGCTGCCGTTCAGATCGCTTCCGTCGTCGCGCAAAGCGTCCTGCAAGGCAGCTCCGGCAGCGACGTCACCCCTGCGAATCTCCAAATGGCCTCGGCCATCGGCGCTGGAATTACCAGCTCGGCCCCGGACCAGGCCGCACCGGTGGCCGCCGCCATCATGCAGGCGATCTCGCAAGCCAATCCGCAAGCCACCGCGGCGGCCAGCGCCCAGAACGCCGCCTCGGTCGCCGCCGCCATCACGACCGCCGCCCCGTCCCAAGCCGTTCCGGTCGCCGCCTCGGTGATGAAGGTCCTCGCCCAAACCCAATCGATCGTCGATGCCACGCCGGAAGTCATCACGCAAAGCGCCGCTACGCTGGCATCGGGGGTGACATCGGTCGTGCCGCCGCAGGAACAGCAGGTGGCGACAGCCGTCATGCAGATGGTCAGCTCGACCTTCCCGAATGTGCCACCGACCTCGATAGCGCAGATCGGAACGCTGGTTGCGCAAAATACGTCGACAAACACGAACAGCGGCGGCAACGGCACTGGCGGAACTGGCGGGACTGGCGGGACTGGCGGGACTGGTGGTGCGGGAAGCACTGCCGGGGCCGGCGGCACAGGTGGCACGGGCGGCGACAGCAGCATCGCGGGCACGGGCGGCACAGGTGGCGCCGGCGGCACCGGAAGCACAGGCGGCGAGAGTATTGCCGGCGGCCCTGGAGGAAGTTCCGGCAACGCCGGCGGGACCGATGCTGGCACCGGCGGGAGTTCGGGTTCCACGGGCGGATCTGGCGGGACCGCTGGGAGCACCGGCCAGCCCGGTTCCACCTCCATCTTCATCACCAAGTTCGATCCCAGCTCAGTCGGCGACGCCCTGAGTGACCTCCAGGCGGCACAGACCGCCCAGACCAACGTCCAGTTCAACACCCAGCCCTCAGGCAACGGCGGCAACGTCATCGTGCCCGTCGAAACCACGCCGTCAAAACCGCCGCCTGATTTCGTCGTCAGTCCGGCGAACGGCTGAGCTCGATGGCATCACCGACCCTAAACCGACGCGATGACCTTGCGCAGCCGTACCTGCATCACATTCCTGCTCCTCTGGGCCTTGGCGACCACTTCCGCACATGCGCTTCTCAACTTCAATGACGGCACCGACCTCGTCTTCGTGACCGGAACCTACAGCATTGGATTCGATACCAACGTCTTTACTCGCGCCGTGAGCAAGCAGTCCACCACCCAGTCCGCCAGCATCTCCGTCGACTACTCGCGCGTTGCGGGTGTCATCACGGTGAACGCGAACGTCTCGGCCTCGGCGGGCAGCTTCGGGAGCATCCGCGGCCAGGACTTCGCCGACCCCAGCTTCTCCCTCGCCTTTCGCAAGCGCTACGGCCGCACCACCGGCACGCTCTCCCTCACCACCCGCCGCGAGAGCCAGCCCGATCCCGATGCCGGCGAACGCACCCACGACGCCTATTACAGCAGCGACCTCGATCTCCGGTATCCTGTCAACGACCGTTACTATTTCACGAACGCGCTCGGCTACTCCTGGAAGGATTATCTCAACCAGCCGGCGTTCAGCAATCTCACCACGCTGAACGATTCCTTCGCGGTCAACTATGTCTACGATTCGAAGCTGGACCTCAACGCCGGCTATGTTTTCAGCCTGAACGACACCTCGAAAGACACCCACGCCTTTGACCAGAGCCTCTTGATCGGCGCATCCGGCAGCATCCTGCCCAAGCTGAGCGGCACGCTCAGCGTCGGCATCCAACAGCGCTCCAGCGACTCGAAGATTGGCGGCCGCGAAAAGTTCACCTCTTTCACCTCCGCCACCTCGCTGAAATGGCTGTTCTCCCGCCGCATCTCATTCAACGGCGAGCTCAACGAGGATTTTTCAACCACCTCCACCGACATCACCGTAAACCGCCTGTCCGGCGGCATCCACGGCACCGCCTCACTCAGCACCCGCTACATCTGCAGCGCCGGAGTGACCGACACGATCAGCTACTACCTCGGCAAAGCCGGCTACATCACGGGGACCACCACCGACCGCGAAGACAACCTCCTCCAGTTCGACGTCAGCCTCGGTGTCGCGATCACCACGCATATTCGCACCACCCTGGCCTACGTCTACATGCTCAACACCTCGAACGATTCGAGCGCCTCCTTCACCCGCCAGCTTCTGACGCTCACCATCGCCGCCACCTACTGACCATTTCCGCCATGTTTCGCCCGACCCTCCGCCTGTTTCTGATCGCCACGTTGTTCGCGGGCTCGTTCGCGAGCGCCGCGCGGGCCGACGACGCCGCCCCGAAGGACGACAAGTCCGCCTTCATCTACCGGCTCACGGTCACCGACCAGGTCCGCATCTCCATCTTCCAGGAGGACGATCTCGCCGAGGTCGCGCGCATCGATGCCCGCGGCAACATCAACCTCAAGCTCGTCGGCGATCTCCACGTCGCCGGCCTCACCGTCAACGAAGCCCAGCACGCCATCGAGCAGGCCTACATCGACGGCCGCTACCTGCGCAGTCCGCAGGCCACCGTTTCGATCGAGGAATACGCGCCCCGCGAAGTTTCCATCCAGGGCCAGGTCAAGGCCCCCGGCCGCTACCTGCTGCCGATCGAATCCACCTTCTCCATCGTCGAACTCGTCACGAAGGCCGGCGGCCTCACCGACATCGCCAAGGGCTCCAGCGTCATCGTCACCCGCGTCCTGCCCGACGGCACGAAGAAGACTTACACCGTCGACGTCGAAAGCATCATTCGCGGAAAAAACACGAGCAGCCAGGCGCATTCCCTTCTGCTCGAAGCAGGCGACATCGTCTACGTGCCCGAACGGATCATCTGAACCATGCCTCTCGCCGAACCCACTTCCAAGCCGCCCTCGCCCTCCGGCGCCTTGCGCGACGAGGACCAACTCGTTGAGCGCCGCTCGCTGCGCGACTATTACATCATTCTCCGCGAGCGCCTGTGGATCGCGCTCCCCATCGCCTTGCTCGTGGCCGTGCCGCTCGGCTATTTCCGCGCCCGCGAAACCCCGATGTACAGCAGCACGGCGACGATGCAGTTCGAAAAGCCCGAGACCATCGTCACCTCGCAGGCCGTCGTCGACGCCGCCGTGCGCAGCGACGTCGAGCTCAACACCAACCTCCAGGTTCTGCAGAGCGCCACGCTGCGCCAGCGCGTCGTCGACTCGCTCACGCCGGAGGAAGTGAAGATCATCCAGCGGCCCTTTCTCAAGATGCAGCCGCCCGGCACACCGCCGCCGTCCGCCGGCGCCGCGCTCGGCCAGGTCATCGTCGAGCCCGCTCGCAACAGTTTCCTGATCCGGATCACGGTCAATCATCCCGACCCGCAGGCCGCCGCCCTCGTCGCCAACCGCTACGTCACGCAGTTCATGAACTACCTGATCGAGCACGTCGGCGGCATCAACGAAACCGCCGTCGAATTCCTCAAGGCCCGCGCCGAGCAACTGAAGAAGGACACCATCGCCGCCGACGAGAAGCTCCAGGCGTTCATGAAGGAAAAAAACCTGATCTCGCTCGACAAGAGCAAGGACATCGTCGGCGAGCGCCTGAAAGCGATCAGCAACAGCCTCACCAACGCCCGGCTCACGCGCCTCGACTACGAGAACCAGTACAACCTGGTCGAAAACTACCGCAAGGAGGGCAAGAATCTCGTCCAGATCCAATACATCGCGAACCACGGCACCGTCCCCAACCTCAACAGCCAGCTCGCCAGTCTCCTGCAGACCCAGACGGTTCTTTCCGAACGCTACCTCGAGCGCCACCCGAAGATGGTCGACCTCGCCAACAACATCGCGGTCGTCCGCGAACAGCTCGACAAGGCCATCAACCTCGCCATCGCCGACCTCGGGACGCGCCTCAACGAGGCCCGCGAAGCCGAGCGCAGCCTCGAGGTCGAATTCGCCAAGGCCGAGAAGGCCTCGCTCGAGCTCGGCGACGTCGCCGTCGAATTCAACACCCTGCAGAACCAGCGTGACGTCAACAAATCGAACTACCTCCAGATTCTCGACCGGCTCAACCAAACCACCACCACCAAGAATCTCGAAAAAATCCCGCTCCATCCGCTCGACGCCGCCGTGCCGGCCGGGGCGCCCTACGCCCCCAACCTCCAGGCCATCATCCGCAGTTGCGTGGGCATCGGCGTGCTGGTGTTCTTCGGCGTCGCCCTCGGCCTGAGCTTCGTCGACGACCGCATCAAGAGCGCCTGGGACGTCGAGTCCTTCATCGGCGCCAACCTCCTCGGCATCATCCCCGAGCTCTCCTCGATGAAGGACGACGAGAAATACTCGCTGCTGCTCGGCGAACACCAGGCGCCCGGCGTCGAGGCGTTCCTGAGCGTCTACAGCTCGGTCAAGATCCACTCGAAGCTCGATTTTCCCAAGTCGCTCCTGATCACCAGCACGATCCCCGGCGAGGGCAAGACGCTCATCTCGTGCAACCTCGCCGGCAGCTTCGCGCGCCACGGGAAGAACACGCTGCTCATCGACTGCGACTTCCGCCGCCCGATGCTCCACCGGCATTTCAAGCAGCAGAACACCAGCGGCCTCATCACCTGGTTCGAAAGCGGCGCCAACCTCGAGGGCGACCTGCCCGCCGCGCTCGGCATCATCAAGATCAGCGACAACCTTTCCCTCCTCTGCTCGGGCGGACGCTCGAAGAGCCCCACCGAGTTCCTCGAGAACCCCGTGTTCGGCCAGTTGCTGGAGAAACTGAAACACCAATACGACCTGCTCGTGATCGACTCGCCGCCGCTCGGCGCCGTCACCGACAGCCTGCTGATCGCCGAGCGCACCGACGAGGTCATCTACGTGTGCCGCTTCAATCGCGCCTTCCGCAAGCACATCCGGCTTTACATGAAAGCGCTGAGGAACGGCAAGAACGAGGTCCTCGGCGTCGTGCTCAACGGCCTCTCGCCGCGCCGCATCGAGTACTATTCGAACTACCGCTACTACCGCAGCTACAAGAAATATTACGGCTCACAAACCTGACTTTTCCACCCGCCCGGTCCGCTTCCCGGCCGCGCCCTTTCGGGGGCGCGGCCGCGCTTTTTCCTTCTCCCTTCTCCTTTCTCCGTTCTCCATCAGTACACCGTGCCGCCTCCGCCTTCCGCGTTTCTTCCGCCCGGCTACGATCCGCGCCGGCCGGTCGCGCTCATCGCCGGCCAGGGCGTTTATCCGCAGCTCGTCGCCGCGTCGATCCGCCGCGCCGGCGTGCCGCTGAAGCTCATCGCGTTCGACGAGGAAACCCGCCCCGACCTCGTCGCCTCCTTTCCCGAGGCCGATCGCCGCACGTTTCTCGTCGGCCAGATCGGGAAGACCCTCAAGGCCCTGCGCGACTACGGCGCCGGCTACGCGCTCATGGCCGGCCAGATTTCCCCGCGCCGGCTGTTCAAGGGCCTCCATCCCGATCTCAAGGCCGTCCGCCTCCTCGCCTCGCTCAAACGGCGCAACGCCGAGACCATCTTCGGCGCGATCGCGAAGGAGATCGAGGCGCTCGGCATCACGTTGCTCGACGCGCGCGCGTTTCTCGATGACCAGCTCGCCACCCCCGGCTGCATGACCGGCGGCAAATTTCCGATCGACCGCGATTACCTCGATCACGGCATCCACATCGCCCGCGAGTGCGCGCGCCTCGACATCGGCCAGGGCTGCGTCGTCCGCAAGGGCACCGTGCTCGCGGTCGAAGCCTACGAGGGCACCGACGACATGCTGCGCCGCGCTGGTTCGTTCAAGGCCGACTCCGCCCTGTTCGTCAAAACCGTCAAGGCCGCGCAGGACTACCGCTTCGACGTCCCCTGCTTCGGCCAGCGCACGCTCGAGGCCATGCGCGAGGCCGGCCTCGCCGCCGCCGCGCTGGAAGCCGGCCGCGTCATCATCCTCGACCGGCCCGCCGTCATCGCGCAGGCGAAATCCTGGGGCATCTCCCTCTTCGGCTTCGAATAGTCGGCCGCACGCCCCTTGGGCGCGCGCGAACGAGACGGCGGTGGCTGGACGGATTGATGCAGGGCGGGATCTGCGGGACCCCGCCGACGAGAGTAACTGGCGCATGGACGCCCTCATCGCGCAATCCGCCCACCACCGCGCCCGCTCGCCCCGACTTGCGCTTTCGGCCCACTGCGCCCATTTCTTCCCCATGCAGAGCGATGTCGTGCCCGTGACCGTCAAAGGCGTGATGCCCACCGCCAACGGCTGCGCCATTTTCCTCGGCAACGAGGGCAAGACGTTCGTCATTTACGTCGACCACTCCGTCGGCAACGCGATCCAGATGACGTTGAACGGCGTGAAAAAAGAGCGCCCGCTCACGCACGATCTCATCGGCAGCATCCTGCTCGGCCTCGGCGCGCAGCTCGATCATATCGTCGTCAACGACGCCCGCGAAGGCACCTTCTTTGCCCGCATCCTCCTGCGCATGGAAAACGAGCTGGGCAAGAAATTCGTCGAGATCGACGCCCGGCCGAGCGATTCGATCGTCATCGCCCTGCAGCACAAGCGGCCGCTTTTTGTCGCGCGCGCCGTGATGGATTCCGTCGAGGACATGACGGAAATCCTCGAACGCGTCCGCCAGCAGCAGGAATCCGACGAATCCGGCGAGGAAGAACAGCCCTGACGCATGCCGCCGGCTTCGCCTTCGCCCCTTCCGCCGCCGCTGGTGCCCGGGCTGCCGCTGACGGCGCTCGCGCCGATGCAGGACGTCACCGATCTCGCGTTCATGCGCGTGATCGCCCACTACGGCGCGCCCGATTACTTCTTCACGGAATTCTTTCGCGTCCATTCTCAGTCGCGCCCGGAAAAACACATTCTTCGCTCGATCGACGAGAACACCACCGGACGCCCCGTCTTCGCCCAGTTGATCGGCGAGGACCTCGAACACCTGCAGCGCACCGTGGCCGACCTTCTCCGCCACCCGGTCGCGGGCATCGACCTGAACCTCGGCTGTCCCGCGCCGAAGGTTTACAAGAAGAACGTCGGCGGCGGCCTCCTCCGCGATCTCGCGCGCATCGGCGAAATCTTTGCCACGCTCCGCGCCGCGGTGCCCGGCTTGTTCACCGTGAAGGTCCGCCTCGGTTTCGACGACACCGCGCCGTTCGAACCGCTCCTCGATCTCGTCAACGCCCACCGCGTCGATCTGCTCAGCATTCACGGTCGCACGGTGAAGGAAGGCTACCGCAGCGAGGTGCACTACGAATATATCGCCCGCGCCGTCGCCCGCGTCTCCTGTCCCGTTCTCGCCAACGGCAACATCGCCTCCGCCGCCCGCGCCGCCGCCGTTCTCGCCGGGACCAACGCCGCGGGCGTCATGATGGGCCGCCACGCCATTCGCAATCCCTGGATCTTCCGCCAGTGCCGCGAATATTTCTCCGGCGCAGGACGGGGTCTCGCGACCCCGCCGCCCGACATTTTCCGCCCCACCCTCGCCGATGTCCGCGACTATATCGACCGCCTCTATCGCGCCACGCAGGATGCCGATTTTCCCGAGCGGGCGCACGTGAACAAGATGAAGAAATACCTGAACTTCGTCGGCCAGAGCGTCGATCCGGCGGGCGCGTTTCTCTACGACATGCGCCGCGTCCAGACCGAGGCCGAGCTCTTCGCGGTCTGCGACCGTCATCTCCTCGCCGACGGCGCCGCCGCGCGCGAATTCGCGTCCGAGCCCTACGCGGGCGTGATCGCGCGGCCCAATTGCGAATCGCCCGCCGCCGACGGCTGCTCGCTCGAGACCATCACCGCTTAGCACCGCCCGTTTGGTCCCGCGGTTTCGTTCACCCACAGCCGTGTCCGCCGACTCCCAGTCCGTTCGCATCGCGATGATTTTCGACGACGGCCCGCTTCCCGGGCAGACTGAACGCCTTCTCGCCATCCTCGGTCGCGAGCGCGTCCAGGCGACCTTTGGCGCGATCGGCCGGAACGTCGCCGACAACGCGAGCGCCGCCCGCGCGGTCGTCGCCGCCGGACACGAAATCGCGAACCATTCTTTTTCACACCGGCATCCGATGGACCTCGACGACTCCACGCTGACCGCCGAGATCGTCGACGCGCAGAAAATCATCACCGCGGCGACGGGCGTTGCCCCGCGCTGGCATTGGCCGCCGTTCCTCGAGCTCGACGCTCGCCTGGCCGCCATCACGGCCCGCGCCGGCATCGCGGTGTATCAACCGCCGCGCCTCGTGGTCTCGGAGGACTATCGCCCCGAAGTTTCCGCCGCGGAAATCCGCCGCAACGCCACCGTCGGCGTCGTGGACCGCACCGTGATCCTCTTTCACGAATGGCGCAACGAAACGCTCGACGAGCTTCCCGCGATCGTCGCCGCACTCCGCCGCCAGCGCGCCGTGTTCGTGACGTTCAGCGAACTGGCTGATTCCGCCGACCCGGCGCCGTCCGCCTGAAGCCTACTCCAGCCCGAGCTTCAGCCGGCCTTCCTTCGAAATCATCTGCGGCGTCCAGACGGGATCCCACACGATGTGCACCTTCGCGGATTCGACCTGCGGCAACGCCGCGATTTTCGCCTGGGCGTCTTCTGCGATCACCGGCCCCATGCCGCAGCCGGGCGCGGTGAGCGTCATCTTCACTTCCACACGGTAGCCGCCGGCCGCCTTTTCCGCGGCGAGGTCATACACGAGTCCGAGATCGACGATGTTGACCGGAATCTCCGGGTCGAAGCAGGTCCTGAGCACGTCCCACACCGCTTGCTCGCTGAATTTCTCCGCGGTTGCCGCCGGCTCATCCGGCTTTCCCGTGTAGCCCTCGATCGCCTCGGAGTTCTGCCGGGCGATGCGAAACAATCCGTGATCCGTCCGCACCGTCACGTTTCCGCCGAGGGTCTGCGTGATGAACACCTCTGTCCCCGCTGGCAGCGTCACGGCATGGCCGGCGGGAATCTCGGTCGCGGGAACTGCGCGGGTGAGTTTGTGGTTCGACATGGTGGATCAATGAATATTCAGGCTGATCGGCAGCCGGGCGTAAAGTCCCTGCGGATCGTTGAAGCGCTGCAACAATTTCGTCTCTTCCTCGAACCGCGCCGTCATCCGGCCCACGATTCCCGCGGAGGCGTGCGCGCTGTCGGGCATCATCCGCTCGACCGCATCCTGCAGCGCTTCGGCGAGCGGCTTCTTCCGCGGATATTCCACCAGGCGGTAGTTGCCCCCGAGCCCGGCCGCCTTCGCGGCATAGTGGATCGCCGCATCGAGGCCGCCCAGTTCGTCGACCAGGCCGAGTTTCTTCGCAGTCGCGCCCGACCACACCCGCCCCTGCGCAATCTCCTGCACTTTCGCGCGGTCCAGTTTTCTGCCGTCGACAACCTTCGAGATGAACTGGTCATAGCCCCAATCCACGAGTTGCTGGAACATTGCCATTTCCTCCGGCGTCTTCGGCCGCGTGATCGTGAACGCGTCGGCGAACTTCCCCGTCTTCACCCGGTCGAACGTGAAGCCAAAGTCGTTCGCCAGCTTCTGCACATCCCAGAATATGCCGAAGATGCCGATCGAGCCCGTGATCGTCGTCGGCTCCGCGAAGATCCGGTTGCCATAGCTCGAAATCCAGTAGCCGCCCGACGCCGCATACGAGCCCATCGACACGATGACCGGCTTCACCTCGCGCGCGAGTTGCACTTCGCGCTGAATCGCCTCCGACGCCGAAATGGTTCCGCCCGGGCTGTTCACCCGCAGCACGATCGCCTTGATGTCGTCGTCCTGCCGCAGCCGGCGCAACTCGCGCGAGAAACGCGCCCCCCCGATCTCCCCCGGCTCGTCGCCTTCGCCGTCGACGATGTCGCCCTCGGCGTAGACCACCGCAATGCGCCCCGGTCCGCCGCCCGCCGCCTTCTCGTCCGTGTCCTCGCGCACCACGACGTCCTTCGCCACGCGCGAATAATCCGACAGCGAGATCTGCTTGAAGGAATCGCTCCCATCCGCACGGCCGGTCAGCTTCTTCATCTCGTCGATGATCTCGTCCCGGTGCGCAATCCGATCGACCAGGTGCGCCGCCTTCGCCGCTTCCGGGCGGATCAAACCGTTCGCATCGACCGTCGCCTGGATCGCCGCCGGCCGCAGCCGGCGCGACGCGCCCACGTCGTGCAACACCCCGCCCCAGATATCGCCCAGCAGCGTCTCGAGTTGTTCGCGATTCTCCGGGCTCATGTCCTTTCGGATGAACGGCTCGACATAGGACTTGTATTTTCCGACCCGCGTGACCTGCACGCCGATGCCATACTTCTCGAAAAAGCCGGTCCAGAACATCGGCTCGGTCGCCAGCCCCGGCATGTAGATCATGCCATACGGGTCGATCGCCAGGTCGCTGGCCGTCGAAGCCAGATAGTAATCCTTCGTCGTCGCAAAGGTGAGATAACCGCGCACCGGCTTGCCCGACGCCTTGAACTGTTCCAGCGCCGCGCGCACTTCCTTCAACGCCGCAAACCCCGCGCCGCCGCCCGTCGGCAGCTCGTCGCCCTTGATGAACACGCCGGCGATCCGGTCGTCCTTCGCCGCCGCCCGCAGCGACCGCGTGACGGTGCGCAACTGCAGCGTCGGCGCATTGTCCGCGCCGAGCGAGCGGAAATCGAACACCGGCGGCGCATCGGTAATCTGCGCCGACAGGTCCAGCACCAGATACGAGCCGCGCTCGACGCTCACCGTCTTCTCATGGCTCATCGCCGCGATCGCACCGATGAACCCCGCCACCAGAAGCACGCCGCAGACGGTGAAAATGACCAGCGCGACCAGCGTGCCGAGCATCGACGTGAAAAAGTTTTTCATAGGAGTCGATCAAGCTATGGGCTTTCCCCGCTTCCTCCAGTCGAAACCAGATGAATGGTCGCGCGCCCATTCCGGCGGCCTTCACGCGCCGTTGGAATTTCTTCCGGCCGCCGCCTGCGATCAGCGTCCGGCCGCTCCTGCCGCGCCAAAATTCACGCCGCCGCCGCGCTTTCTCCGATGATCGGATTGCATCAATCCACCAACCCGGCATAGTCTCGACACTTCCCGTCCATGAGCGACCAAAAGGATCTTCTCACCACCAACCGAAAAGCCCTCACCATCAATCTCGACGAGCCGAAATACGGCACGTTTGCGGAAATCGGAGCCGGCCAGGAGGTCGCCCGCATTTTTTTCCAGGCCGGCGGTGCATCGGGCACGATCGCCAAGACGATCTCGGCTTATGACATGACATTCAGCGACGCCATCTATGGCAAGGCGCCGCGTTATGTCTCGCGCGAGCGCCTCAACCTCATGCTCGACCACGAATACGAGCTGCTGCTCGAGCGTCTCGCCGAGGGTCGTGGCGACCGCACGACGTTCTTCGTCTTCGCCGACACCGTCGCCGCCCGCAATTACAAGGGCACCAACGAAGCCCACGGCTGGATGGGCATCCGCTTCCAGACCGAGCCCGGCGGTCCGCCGAGCGAAATCATCATCCACGTCCGGATGTGGGACAAGGAGAACGTCCTCCAGCAGGAGGCGCTCGGCATCGTCGGCACGAACCTCATCTACGGCGCGTTCTACTACCGGGACGACCCGAAGAAATTCACCGAGTCGCTCCTCGATCTCCTCGGCGCGGACCGCATCGAGGTCGACATGCTGAGCTTCAGCGGGCCGGCGTTTGCGCACGTCGACAACCGCCTGATGTCGCTCTACCTCGTCCAGTTCGGGCTCACGAACGCCGTCATGTACGGCCCGAACGGCGACGTCATGCAGCCGTCCGAAGTCCTGCACAAGAAAGCGATCCTCGTCGAGCGCGGCAGCTTCCGCCCAGTCACGCTGGTCAACGTCGACATGCTCAACTGCGCCACCGCACAGTTCGTCCAGGAGCCGCTCGTCAAGGGCAAGGACGTCGTCGTGCTCATGGAGATCACGATGAACAACCTCCTCGCCACCGGCTCGCTCGACGCCGAGGACTTCCTCTCGCGCGTCGACTTGCTCAGCGACATCGGCTTCACCGTCCTGATCTCGAACTACTCCGAATATTTCCGCCTCACCTCCTACTTCCGGCGCTACACGAAGGAGATGATCGGCGTCGCGATGGGCATCAACAACCTCCTCGAGATCTTCAACGAGAAATACTACGAAAGCCTGGAGGGCGGCATCCTCGAATCCTTCGGCCGGCTCTTCCGCCACTCGGTCAAGCTCTACATCTACCCGATGCGCCAGGACGCCTACGCCCACTTCATCAGCGGCGAGGCGGAGCCTTCCGTTTCCACGAACAGCCCGGCCGCGGCCTCCTACGCGTCCCACGTCCTCATCAACGCCAAGAACGTCCAGGTCGTCGATCACCTGCGCAATCTCTACAACCACCTCCTCGAAAATCACTACATCGAGATGCTGGTCGGTTTCGACGAAACCATCCTCCACATCTTCTCGCGCGATGTCCTTCGCCGTCTCCGGGAACATGACGTGAGCTGGGAAAAGATGGTGCCCGACTCCGTCGCCGCCGCCATCAAGCGCCGCCGGCTTTTCGGCTACGAGGCACCGCACGAGCCGGTCGGTTCGCAGCCCGCGGCAGGTTGACTTGCATCCAGACGTTTCCGGAATTCCGGCAACGTCCCGCGGCGGCGATATCAACCGCCGCCGCCCGAGTCCGGCCGAAACGTTCGGCGCACTAGTTCGCCAGTTGCGCGAGCGTGACCTTGACCTGTCCCTCCACGGGCGCGCCGCCCTTCAGCGCCGGCATGAACCGGACGTTTTGCAGCGCGGTTTCCGTGGCGGGCGGCAGTTTCTGCGTCCCCGCCTTGTCGGCGGACATCGCAACGATGTTGCCGTTCTTGTCGACCCTGGCGTAGACGGACTGCGTCGCGTCGGTGCCCTCGATTTGCCGGCGGAATTCCATTCGCGGCGTCATCAGCATCGCGGCCGGCGGGAGTGTCGCGCCCTTGTGCGCGGAAAGATAGTCCACGAAGAAATACTGATAGGCCTCGTCGTTCGTCAGCGGGGTGCGTTTCTCCGAGAGATTCGTCGCCACTTCCTGCCCGTCGGCGAACAGCGCCACGTCGAATTTCGTGAACGGGAGGCCGTTGATCGACGCCGCATGGCTCATCGTCACGTGCTGGGACTGGCTGCCGATATGGCCGAAATCCCGCGCGGAAATCTGGCGCGCGATATTTCCCTTCTTGTCGCCGTAGTTGGCGACGACGACGAGGTAGGCATTGTCGATCGGTTGGGGCGAGGACACATCGAAGCTGAGATCGACCTCCGTCTGGTCCTTTTGCTCGACCCGTGACATCAGATACGTATTGGCCGAGTCGCTCAATAAATCCAGCCCCGGCAGGCCTCCGCTGTAATTTCCCACCGCCTGCTGCTGGGCGGCTTGGATGGCCGCGGCGGACTCAGCCGCTCCCCGGACGGGACTGGCCGAGTTGACCGCGACCATGCCCGCCTGCAGCATGGCGCCTTGCAGCCGGTCCGCCTGCATGTCCGCTTCCTCGCTGAGCATCAATGAACTCTTCATCGCCTCGAGCTGGGCGCGGGCCGATGCGCGATCGACGCTCTCCGTCTGGATATTGGCAATCGTGGCCGAGAGGTCGCTCAGCTTGACGCCCTTGCTGATCCGTACGTCCGCCCCGTGCCCCATGCGCACATCCGCCACCTGGTGATCCTTCTCGATCTTGAGCGCCTCCTTGGACGCGCCGACGACGTGGTAAAACTTGCCGTCCATCCGTACATCCAGATCCGTGCCGACGAACAGCACATGATCCTTCGCCTCCGACAGCGCGGCTGTCGCCGCCGGCGAAATCACGGATGAAAAAACGAAACCATTCAAAAGCACGACGGCGAGCGCTGCGCGCCGCGGCGAGCTGTCACTGGGTTGCGGGGTTGTTTTCATTTTGGCCTATGACGAGTCTAACTTTGGCGATGTACTGCTGCAAAGGGATCGATTTCTCCAGGCCTTCGGCGCGTTCGAGATAGTCGAGCGCGCGCGCGTATCGGCGGGTCTTCACGGCGAGATCGGCCAGCTCGACGCAGGCCCGGTAGCCGACCTCCTGCTGGCGGGCCGCGGTTTCCAGGGCGAGGTCGGCCCGCGCCACATCGTCGTGCGCCTTGTAGTAGCGGCCCAGCGCGAGCAGCGTCTTCCCGTTGAGCGGATCGAGCTCCAGCGCGTCATCGAGCTGCTGCTTCTCCCCGGCGTCGTCGTGGCGCGCCGACCGGAGCTCCGCGCGGGCCAGGTGCAACCGGACGCGCTCCTCCGGCGGCACCTCGAAGTCGATCGCGTTCAGCGCGTCCTCCGCCGCGGCGAGTTTTCCGGTCGAGGTCAGAGATTCAGCGCAGGCGAGCAGGCACTCCGCGCTGATCTTGACGGACTTTTTTCGGAGTTCGGCAAACGTCACCGTGGCCTCGCGGTAAAACCGGGCTTTTTGATAGAGATCGCCGAGGACGAGCAGCCCATCGGTGTCGAGCAGGCCCAGGCCATTCGCCGCCTCGAGGACGCCGATCGCCTCGAGCGGGCGATCCTGGGATTTCAACACATTCGCGTAGAGCAGCCAGTTTTGGCGGTCGTTGGGTTTCAGGCGGACGAGTTGCTTCAACAGCTCCTCGGCGCGGTCGAACTGCTTGCCATCGTAATAAAGCCCGACCAACCCCTCGAGGTAATCCGTGTTGCCCGGATCGAGCCCCAGCGCCTGGATGTAGTCCATTTCCGCGGCGGTTTTCTGGCCGGTTTTCTCCAGACAGTAGGCGAGCAGGCCGAGCGTGTGCGCGTCGCGGTCGCCGCTCTCGATCGTCTTGGTGAGGCATTTGCCCGCCTCCTCATAGCGACCCTGGCCGTAGAGCAGCGCGCCGAGGTTCGACCACGCCCGCGTGAAAGCCGGATAAGCCGCGATCGCCTTCCGGTAGTGCTGCTCGGCCAGGTCCGCGTGGTTGTTGCTGTAATAGACGTTGCCGAGCACGAACTCGAACGCCGGGCTCTGCTTCTGATCGCCCCCGATCATCGTCTGGAGCAGCTTGAGCGCGAGTTCCGGCTGCACGGAGATCATGTTCACGATCTTCTCGTAGAGCGCATATTCCTCCTCGGTCATTTCCGGCTCGGCATTCCGCTTGAAGCTGTAGGACTCGTTGATGATCCGGTTCGGATCCAGCTTCGGCGCGTCGTGGCCCCAGCCGAAGGCCGGCAACGCCGCGAGCGTCGACATCAACCAGGCGGAAATGACGGGGCGCGGTTTCATGCTTCAATGCACCTCGAGCGGTGAACCTTCATCGAGCTTGTAGAGAAACGACTGCTGGACCCACTGGCGCACCGCATGCCCGTGGCGCAGCGCCGGGCTGAATTTCCAGTTGCGCAGCGCCTCGGACGAAGCGTCGTCGAGGTCGCGGCTGCCCGACGATTCCACGACGCGGATGCCCTCGACCGAGCCGTCGCGATTCACGACGCAGATGAAGATGACCCGCTGGTGCTTCGCCGCGTGCAGCATCAGCCGGGTGATCTCCGGGCGCACCTTCACGAGGGCGACGCAAATCTGGTCCACCTCGCGCGCCTCGAAGACGTGGCGCGTTTCGAACTCGGAGTTGATCTCCGCCGGCTTGAAGTCCTTCAGCTTGAAATCGATTTTCGGCACACCCATCACCGGCGGCACGGTTTCGGGCAGGATCGGCACCGAGGGCAGCTTCACCGGGCTGTCGCTGCGTTGCGGCGCCAGCACGATCAGGTTGCTCATCGCGATCGGCGGCGCCTCCTTGGGCCGGACGGGCGGCGGCGGCGGCTCGAACGGCAGCTCGACCGCCCGCAGGTCCTCGACCGGCGGCGGCGGTGCAGCCGCTTCGCGATATTGCACGCGGCTCAGGCCGAAGAATATCAGCCAGCTCACCGCCAGGCCGATGCCGAGGCTCAGCAACTGCCGCGAAAACTCCGGCAGCACGCTGCCCGGCATCGGTCGTGTGGTCGCGGATGGCATCGGCGGGACGGGTCAGGGTGTTTCGGCGCGCGAAGTGGCGAAGGTCACGTGCGCGATGCCGGCTTTCTTCGCCTCGGCGTAGACGGCGGCGAACGTTCCATGGGTCGCCGATCGGTCGGCGCGGATGATCAACGCCGGATCGCGGCCGACCGCCGCCTGTTTGACGAGCGCCGCGACCTGGTCGGTGTGAATCTCCTGTCCGTCGAAATAAATCCGGTCGTCCGCCGAGATGGCGATGAGCAGCGCGTTCTGCTCACCGATCACGTCGGTGCCGCCGACGTCCGGCTTCTGAACCTCGATGCCCGGATCCTGGACGAACGCGCTGCTGACCATCAGAAAAATCAGCAGGACCAGCACGCAATCGACCATCGGCGTCATGTCGATGTGCGCGCCCTCGTAGTGGCGTTGGGTGTAGCTGCGTCCCAGCATCTCAGCTTCCCTCCAGCAGCCGCGCCTCGAGCGTGGTCAGCCTTTGAACGCCTTTCTCCATCTGCCGGTGCGCGAAATACAGCAGCAGCACCGCGGGGATTGCCACCGCGAGCCCCGACTCGGTGGCGATCAACACCTCCGAGATGCCATGGGCCAGCCCTTCCATCGACCGCTGCGATCCGTGCTTCGCCAGGCTGTCGAACGCCCCGATCATGCCCATCACGGTGCCCAGCAGCCCGAGCAGCGGCGCCGCCGTGATCATCGCCCCGATCGCCAGCCGCTGCTGGCGAAACGCATCCCGCAGCTCATGTTCCTTCCGGCGCACGGCCGCGATCCCGGCCGCCGCCGCCGGGACGAACGCCGCGATCTCGCGCCGGCTGCGTCGCAGGAACAGGAACAGCCCGAAGCACCGCGAATAAAGCAGCACCGACAGCGCCATGAGGGCCACGATCACCGGACCGCCGTTGGCCACCAGTTCGCGCACCGCATTCATACCGAAAGCTCCTCGCCCGCCGGCTCCGGTCCGCGCGTGTCGCTGGTCGCTTCCGCCCCGCCCGCGTCACCGGTTGCCGCCACGAACTCCACCGCGTAGCGCTCGAGCAGCGAAAGTTTTTTCTGCGCCCGGTGGGACAGGTAACCGTGCGCGATCAAAGTCGGCACGGCCACCGTCAGGCCGAGCTCGGTGGTCACGAGCACTTCGGAAATGCCGCTCGAGAGCTTGGCCGCGTTGCCGGTGCCGAACACCGTGATCAACGCGAACGTCTTGATCATGCCCATGACCGTGCCGAGCAGGCCCATCAGCGGCGACGCCGTCGCGATCACGGCCAGCAGCGGCAGCCGGCGCTCGTAGTGCAGCCGCGTCCGCAGCGTGAAGGCGAACAGGTGCTCCTCGAGCGCCTCCTTCGGTTTGTCCAGATGCCGGAGCCCGGTTTCGAACAAGTCGCGGGTCGTCCGCTTCAGCCGCGCGACGGCCTTCCGCTGTTCCTCCGGCGGGAGTTCCAGGAGAACCTCGAGCAGCGCCTGCACCGTGGCCGGCGAATCGACCTGCAGGCGACTCAGCTCGAAAAATTTCTGCAGGGCCATTCCCAGCGCCACGAACCCGACGCCGATGATGATGTACGCCACCGGCCCGCCGCGCTCGACGTGCTGCAACACCGTGCCCGTGGTCTCCCGCAGGCGCAGCGCCTTGCCGCCCGACGCATCCGCGAGGATCGCGCCCGGCTGGCCGTGAAAAAACGGCGTGGCCTTCGCGGCGTCCCACGCGACCAGCGGATAGGTGATCGGATAGTCGGATCCTTCGCGGGTGCGGACCGTGCCGGCGACCTTGCCATCCTGGCTCTGGAAAAAGACCTCCGGGCCGAGAAAGACGAAGGTGCCCGGGACCATCTGATTCCCCTCGCCCACCAGCGATTCGCCGGCGACGGCGTGCCCGCCGAGTTGTTCGCGAAAGCGGTGGAGCATGAACTCGACCGTATCGAGCGCCGGCGTCGCGTCCGGCTTCTGGCCGACGCTGTCGAGCTTCCGGGTCAATTCGGCCACGCCCTCGGCGACCTGCCGGCTCTCTCCCGGCAGCGCGGCATCGCCGACGCTCCGCAGGCTGTCGCGCGCGAGGGTGTTGAGATAGTTGACGTTTTTCTGCGCGTTGAACCGGGCGCTCTCCAGCTTCTGGCGGCGCGCCTCCGCGTCCGCGTGGGCCGACTGCAGCACCGCGATTTCCGGACCGAGCGCGATGATCTGGTCCTCGGCCGCCTGCGTCGCGGCGAGCAGCGGCGCCTTTTCCGTCGCGATCCGCTCGCGCGTCGCCGTCAGCTCCCTGGTCGCCGCTTCCAGGCGCTGCGTGAATTCGGTGTTGGCCTGTTCCGCGACCTTGGCGATCGGATCGGCTTCGTCGGCCGCGAACGTCCCGAGCGCAGCACCGAGGAGTCCGGCCATCGCCACCCAACGCCATGTCCGGCCGGCCGGGAGCTCAGTTCGCGAGTGCATTGGCAAAGTGCGCGGGGACCTCGACGAAGCGCGGGTCGGATTTGTCGCGATAGATGTCGATCAATTCCGCCACCGATTTCGCGGCGTCGGGCGTGGCCTCCCAGCCCCAGCCCTGTGCCTCGGGCGAGCCGAGGTAGGCTTTTCCCCCGGCACGATCCAGCGCGTAGGCATGACTCGCGCCCCAATAAATCACCTCGAGCAGACGCGTCCCGTCCACTCCGGGAATCGTGAGCGGCTCCTCGCCGTAGGTGATCGTGCTGTTGAACTGGGCGCAGCGGTTCAGGATCGTGGTGACGAACTGCATCCGCTCGCCCGGGCTCAGCTTCGGATCCGCCAGGCTGCGATAAGGCAGCTCCAGCGCCTGCGAAAGCCGCGGCGGCAGCGAGTGGCGAAGCTCAACCAGCTGGGCGCTCACCTTCGCCAGCCGCGCCGCCGCCGCGCCCAAGGCGGCCTCGCTGGCGGCGTTTTCCGCGGCGAGGGTCGCGAGCGATTCGCGTTCGCCCGCCGTTTTTGCGCTCAATGATTTCTTGTCGTCCGCGAGCGCCTTCGCCCGCTCCTGCAGCGCCTTCAGCGTCGACTGCAGCAGCTCGTGTTCGGCTTCCCAATCGGTTTCGAGCCGCACGGTTTCCGCGCGAACCTTGGCCCATTCGCCGACGGTTTTTTCGACCGAGGCGACCGATCCCGAGCCCTCCGCGGCAGCGAGTGAGCCAGCCATCAGCCATGGCAGGCCGGCCAGGATCAGACGCGAGACGGGGGTGACGGCTCTCAAGGCGTGCAGGGGCATGGCAACGACGTTGCGCTCGACAGCTGGCAGTGGGGGTTGGGGGGTGCCGGCAAAGCCAGCGAGTTTTTCAGGGGGCGCGAGATTTAATTTCGCGCCGCGCCAACGAAAGCAACTCTCTTTGGAGAGTGAAGCAGAATTTCCGCAGCGAACCGAAAGCACGCCGGCACCGAATTTTGTCGCGCCAGAATCCTTCGCTACAAACCGGCCTCACCGATTTCGATTCACGCCAAAGCGCACGGCCATCGCGGCGGAATTCCTTCCGCAACCGCAAAGCCATCCGCCGGCCGCTCACGTCTTGTGCATGTGCGCGACGAATTCCTTCGGCTCCCATTGCGAGCCGTCCGCGCGGTGGATGATCCGGCCGTGCCCGTCGATCAACAGCGTGGCCAGCGTGTGCTGGAGGAAACCGCCGCCCTGAAACTCCGCGATCACGCCGAACTGCGTGAGCAGGTCCTTGATCGCGCTTTGCGGCCCCGTGAGGAACGAAAAATTGCTCGTGTCGATCCCGCGCACCGCGGCGTAGTCCTTCAACACGCCCGGCGTGTCGTAGGTCGGATCGAGCGTGATCGAAACCAGCTCGAGGTCCTTCACCCCGGCCTGACGTGCGAGCTTCTGCGTTTGCATCATCTTCAACGTCGCCGCCGGGCACATGTTCGCGACCGGGCAGCGCGTGTAGATGAAATTCAACATGAGCTGCCGGCCGCGAAAACGCGCGCTGTCCACCACCCTCCCGTCCTGGTCGTAGAGCGCGAATTTCGGGATCGTCTCCCCGATCTCGCGATACGCGCCCTGTCCGCGGCTCGCCGTGTCCTCGTGCAGCCTCTTCGCCTGCGCGGCGACCGCCTCGTCCGTCGCCCGGTCATCGGGCCAGATTTCCTCGAGCCGCCAGTCGCCGGTTTTCTGCGGGACGAGTTGCGCGCGGATGTGCTCGCCCGGCTTCGCATTGGCGGCGTCGCCCGGCGAAACGGCGAACTCCATCGTCATCGCCGGCATCAGGCCCTCCAGCGCCTCGTGGTGCACGACCATGACGTTTCGCTTCGTGTCGACCGACACGACCTCGCCCTGCAGCGGATAACGCGTCCCGTCCGGCGCCCGCGTCGACGGTTTTTTCCGCGCGCATCCCGCCAGCAACAGCACGCTCGCGGCCACCAACGCCGCCCGGCCCCGTGCGCAGGCGGCGCGGCGTCCGCCGCTTTTATTAGGCTGCATTCCATAACGCATTCGCCGACGGAAAAGTTTGTCAAAGGGTTTGCGGACTTCTTCAACCCGGCTTCTGCTCGCAGGCTTCTCATTTCATGCCTGCGCGCACCGCCCTTCCCCGCACCGCTGCCTACAAGCCCGGACTCTCGTTCTTCGCCGGATTCGGCAGCGCCTGGGTTTTCGTGCTCGTGACGCTCGGCGCCTTCACGACCAGCATCGGCGCCGGCATGGCGTTCCCCGACTGGCCGCTGTCGGACGGCTCGGTCAACCCGCATGGCTGGCTCAGCAATCTTTCGATGTTCGCCGAGCATTCGCACCGGCTCTCCGGCACGACGATGGGATTGATCACCATCGCGCTCGCGTTCTGGCTCTGGCGCACGGAGGCGCGCCCCTGGCTGCGCCAGCTCGGCTGGTGGGCACTCGCGATCGTCGTGGTGCAGGGCATCCTCGGCGGGACGCGGGTGCTGCTCGATCCGGTCCACGTGCCCGGATTTCAAATGACCCTCGGGCAAATGTTGCGCATCCCGCACGGCGTGCTCGCGCAGGTCTTCGTGTGCGTGCTCTTCGCGATCGCCGCCAGTTGTTCGCGCGGCTGGATCGAGCGCCCTCGGCCGGTCAGCACCACAGTCCGCCGTCTCGGCGTCGCCTGCGTCGCGCTCCTTTTCCTCCAACTCACCATCGCCGCCACGATGCGCCACAACAACGCCGGCCTCGCGATCCCGACCTTTCCCCGGTCAACGCCCGGCGGCGACTGGCTGCCGGCCGCCTGGGATTTTCGCGTCGCGCTCAATTTCGCCCACCGCGTCATGGCGCTCGTCCTCACGATTGCGCTTTCCGCGTTTGCGATCGGCCTGTGGTTCGGCCGCGGCATCACGCTGGGCATGCGCTGCGCGGCGTCCGTCATGATCAGCCTGCTCGCGCTGCAGATCCTGCTCGGCGCGCACGTGATCTGGGACCGGCGCCAGCCGCACATCACGACGGGACACGTCGCCTGCGGCGCGCTGCTGCTCGCCGTCACGTTCTGCCTCACCTGGTTCGCGCATCGTGACGTGATCGAAGGCGGAGCGGGGCTCAGGCCCGCCTCACCCGCGCCCCGCTCGTCAGAACCCGCTGGTCTCGCCTCCGGCACATGACTGAAACCGGCACCCCTTTTCCCCGGGCCCGGCTGGCCGACTACGTCGAGCTCACCAAGCCGCGCCTGAGCCTGCTCTCTGTTCTCACCGCGCTCGTCGGCTATCTCGCCGCACGCCCGCCGCGCGACCTCTGGCTGCTGGCCTTCCTTGTGATCGGCACCTCGCTGGCGGCGGCTGGCGTTGCCGCGCTCAACCAATACATGGAATTCGATACGGACGCGCGGATGCGCCGCACCGCCGACCGGCCGATCCCCGCCGGCCGCGTGCCCACCGGTTCGGCCTTCGTGCTCGGGGTGCTGATGTGCATCGCATCGCTTTTCCTCCTGTTCGCGGCCGTCAACCCGCTCGCCGCGCTCTTCACGCTGCTGACGATTTTCGCCTACCTCGGCTGGTATACGCCGGCGAAGCGCTGGTCGCGCTGGAGCACCGAGATCGGCGCGGTCGCCGGCGCGCTGCCGCCGCTGATCGGCTGGGCGGCCGGCGAAGGCCGGGTGAGCGCGCTCGGGTGGATTCTTTTCGGCGTGCTCTTCTTCTGGCAGATTCCGCACTTCCTCGCGATCGCCTGGATTTACCGGCGCGACTATTCGGCCGTCGATTTCCCGATGCTGCCGGTGCGCGACGAGGCGGGCGGGCGCGTCGCCATCTGGTCGCTGATCAACACCGTCGCGCTCGTGGTCGTCACGCTGCTGCCATCGCTGCTCGGGCTCGCGACGTGGTTTTATTTCGCCGGCGCGACGGCCGCCGGTTGCTGGTTTCTCTGGCGCGCCGCCCGGTTCCTGCGGGCGGACACGCGCGACGTCGCCGCGCGCAAACTCTTCCTGACCTCGATCGCTTATCTGCCGCTCGTCCTCTGCCTTCTCGTCGCGGACCGGCTGCTCACCGCGCCATGACCGCCCTCGACATCCCGCCGATCAACGCGGCCCTGAACGGCATCGCGACCGTGCTGATCGCGGTCGGGTTCACCTACATCAAGCGCGCCCAGCACGCGACCGATCCGGCGCGCCGCGCCGCGCTGATCCATTCGCACCGCGCCTGCATGCTCACCTCGGCGGTCGTCTCGGCGTTCTTTCTGGTCGGCTACCTCACCTACCATGGCCTGCGCCATGGCTTGCACACGCCGTTCGGCGGCACGGGCGCAATCCGCACCCTTTATCTCGTCATCCTCTGGACGCACATTCCGCTGGCGGCACTGATCGCGTTCCTCGTCCCGCGGACGTTTATTTTCGCCCTGCAGGGCAACTACGCCCGCCATCGCGTGTGGGCGCGCTGGACTTTCCCAATCTGGTTCTACGTCAGCATCACCGGCGTGTTCGTGTATTTTTTCCTCTATGTCTGGTGGCCGGTGAAATGACAAAAAAAGAGGGCGGGCCTTTGACCCGCCCCTTGCCTTCAAGCGCGGGCTCAAAGCCCGCCGGTGATCATTTTACCGTCAGTTCGCCCTTCATCCCGACCTGGTAGTGCGCCGGGAACGTGCACAGGAATGGATAGTCGCCCGGCTCGCTCGGCACGGTGAACGTCACCTGGTCCGACTTGCGCGGCCCGAGCAGTTTGGTGTGGGCGATCACCTCGCCCGCCAGCGACTCCGGGAAATAATCGCTCTGTTTTTCCTTCGACGCGGCGAGGTCGAACGCCGCGACATCCGAGCCTTTCTTCAGCAGCGTCCAGTTGTGGCCCATGACCTCGACCGGTTGGGTGCCGGTGTTGGTCAGCACGACGGTGAGCTGTTCGCCCGCCTTGGCGTCGATGTGGGTGACGCTGAATTTCATCTGGTCGTTGGCCGTGATTTCGACGGTGCGCGGCCCGGCTGAGGCGGCGGTCGCGGACGGCGCGGCGGCGCCCGTCGAGTTGTCCTGCTTCTTGCCGCAGGCGAAGGCGACAAGCGCGGCCAAGACCGCGACTGACAGAGCTTGAACTTTCATAGGGCCGGCAAACTCGGCGAGCGGTTCTCGAAAAGCAAATCGGAAGCCGCGGAAAACTTTCCTGCATGCCGCGTTAACGCCCAGCTAATACCTTTCGACCGCGGGGCAAAAAATGCGCAGCGGAGGACAAGAAACGCGGATTATGGCTTGAAATGGCCCGGGCTTCACAAACTGTTTCACGCGGCTTTTTCGCGAAATTTCTTCTGCCCGCACACATGCGTTTGATTACTCCCTCCACCGCCCGGCCGCAGACGCCCCTGAACGCGTCGTGGCGGGCTAACCTTGGTCGTTGGAGCCGCGCCGGCCTGGCACTCGCCGGCCTCGCCCTCGTCACGGGTTGCGACCTCAATTTCTGGCGGATGGACGGCCATCAGTCCACGATCGAGGTCAACGGCCCGGTCGCGCTCGACCAGCTGCACGTGTTCTACGTCACGTGCTGGGTCACGTTCATCCTCTTCATCCTCGTCGGCACCGCGCTGGCCTACGCGACGCTCAAGTTCCGCGCCCGCGGTGGCGACGGCATGCAGGAGCCGCCGGAGCAGAGCCATGGCAACCCGCTGGTCGAACTCAGCCTCATCGGCGCGTCGGTTCTCGCCCTCGTCATCATCGCCGTGCCGACCCTCAAAGCCATTTGGTTCACTTACGATGTGCCGGAAGCGGAGAAGGCCAACGCCTACCACATCCGCGCCGATGGCTATCAGTGGTGGTGGCGCTTCGAGTATACCGACGAGAAGATCAAGGACGTCGGCGAACTCGTCACCGCCAACGAGCTCGTCATCCCCGCCGATCGGCCCATCCGCATCGAGCTCCGCGGCATGGACGTCATCCACAGCTTTTGGGTGCCGAAGCTCGCCGGCAAGGTCGACATGATCCCGAACCGCGCGAACTTCCTCTGGCTGAAGGCCGACAAGCCCGGCTATTACTGGGGCCAGTGCGCGGAATACTGCGGCGATTCCCACGCCGTGATGCGCTTCCGTGTGATCGCCCTCGGCCCGCGCGAATTCAACGAGTGGCTCGACCAGCAGATGCAGCCCGCCCGCTCCGTCGCGCCGATCGCCAAGGACAGCGACCTCGACAAGCTCAAACCGCAGTTCGCCTCCTTCAAGATTCCCGCCGAGCGCAACGCCCCGGGCTGGTCGGAGAAATTCGACTTGAATCCGCTCGATGCGTGGCGCGCCCACCAGTTCCCCGACAAGGGCGAAAACGCCGAGCTGATCGCCAAGGGGCGGAAACTCTTCCAGGAAAAGACGTGCGTCACCTGCCACACCGTCCGCGGCCAGGAGGGCATCGGCACCACCGCGCCCGACCTGACGCACGTCGGCTCGCGCACGACGATCGCCGCCGGGGTGCTCGAGAACAACCCCGACAACCTCGCCCGCTGGATCACGCATCCCGAGGAGGTGAAGCCCGGCAATCACATGTATCTCGGCATTGGCGCGATGAAGGGCTTCGTCACGGTCGACCGCGAAACCGGCGCCGTCACCCGCAACATCACCGTCAGTGACGACGAGGCCCACGCGCTCGTCGCCTATCTCGAAAGCTTGAAATGACGCGCCGCGTCATCCTGAGCCTGCGAAGGATCCACTCTCGAAAATCTACCTATGGACGCCACGGTTAAGTCACATTTCATTCCCCACCAGCCGGGCGCGCCGGCGAAATCATTCGTCCTCTGGCGCCCCACGGCGAAGACCGGCCTGATGAGCTGGCTGACGACGGTCGATCACAAGCGCATCGGCTTCCTCTACGGTGCCTTCGCGCTGTTTTTCCTCCTCGTCGGCGGCGTCGAGGCGCTGCTGATCCGCCTCCAGCTCGCCGTGCCGAACAACACGATCCTGACCGCGCAGCAGTACAACGAGATGTTCACGATGCACGGGACGACGATGATCTTCCTCGCCATCATGCCGCTCGGCGCCGCGTTCTTCAATTTCGTGATGCCGCTGCAGATCGGCGCCCGCGACGTCGCCTTCCCGCGGCTGAACGCCTTCTCGCTTTGGACCTTCGTCGCCGGCGCGATCATCGTCAACATCGGCTGGTTCCTCCCGTCGCACAACTTCGGTCCGCCGGACGGCGGCTGGTTCGGCTACGCGCCGCTCACGACCACGCAGTTCATTCCCCGGCACTCGATCGATTTCTGGGTGATGGGCCTGCAGCTCCTCGGCGTCGCCTCGATCGCCGCCGCGCTGAACTTCATCGTCACGATCATCAACCTGCGCGCGCCCGGCCTCACGATGATGCGCGTGCCGGTGTTCACCTGGATGACGCTCGTCACGTCGTTCCTGATCATCCTCTCCTTCCCCGCCATCACGATCGCGCTCGTCGAGCTGATGATGGACCGCCAGTTCGGCACGAATTTCTTCGAAGTCTCGAACGGCGGCATGCCGATCCTCTGGCAGCATCTTTTCTGGGTCTTCGGCCACCCGGAGGTCTACATTCTCATCCTGCCCGCGATGGGCATCATCTCGGAAATCCTGCCGACGTTCTCGCGCAAGCCGCTCTTCGGCTACCCGATCGTCGTGTTCTCCGGCGCGTGCATCGGCTTCCTCGGTTTCGCCGTGTGGTCGCACCACATGTTCACGACCGGCATGGGCACCGTCGCCACGGCCGCGTTCGCCCTCGCCACGATGGCCATCGCGGTTCCCACCGGCGTCAAGATCTTCAACTGGATCGGCACCATCTGGGGCGGTCACCTCCAGATGCGTACGCCGATGATGTTCGCGCTGGGCTTCATCTGGATGTTCATGATCGGCGGCCTCTCCGGCGTCATGCACTCGGCGGCCCCGGCGGACGCCCAGCAGCAGGACTCGTACTTTGTCATCGCCCACTTCCACTACGTCCTGATCGGCGGCTCGCTCTTCGCCCTGCTCGCCGGCATCCACTACTGGTTCCCGCTGATCTTCGGCAAACGGATCAACGAGTTCTGGGGCAAGCTCTCGTTCTGGGTCATCTTCATCGGGTTCAACGTGACGTTCTTCCCGATGCACTTCCTCGGCCTGAACGGCATGCCGCGCCGCACGTTCACCTACGACGGCAACATGGGCTGGAACACCGGCAACCTCATCGCCACGATCGGCGCCTTCATCCTGGCCAGCGGCATCGCGATTTATTTCATCACGATGATCTACACCTATTTCAAGGGCGAGAACGCCGGCCGCGACCCGTGGGACGCGCGCACCCTCGAATGGTCGATCCCCAATCCCCCGCCGGAATACAACTTCGCCGTCATCCCGACCGTCCACGCGCGCGACGCGTTCTGGTATGAGAAGCATCACAAGGACGAGATCGCCAGGGAACGCTCGGCGCATGCGAAGGAGGACGAGGCGCACGGCGGCATCCACATGCCGTTCCAGTCGGTCTATCCCCTCCTCACGAGCTGCGGCATCCTGATCGGCGCCTGGGCCGTCAGCGGCATGGACTCGAATCCCGCGCCCGGCGTTCACGCCAAGCTGCTCACCGCGCTGATTGGCGGATCGATCATGTTCATCGGCATTTATCTGTGGGCGCTCGAGGGTGCGGAAGGCTACCACCTTCACCTCGACGCCGACGGCAAGCCCGTCGAACACGACGAGCCGGCCTCCGCTCACCACTGATTCCGCCACTCGGTCCCCGAGCCCCCAGGTCCCCACCTATCGCTTCCATGACCAGTCACGCCGCCACGGCCCAAAGCCCGATCGATCACCATCAGGACCCGACGACCTCCACGGGCATTCCAAACAAGAAGCTCCTCATGTGGGCGTTTCTCGCGTCGGACTGCATGTTCTTCGGCACGCTCATCTCGACGCACCTGATCTACCGGCTCCATCCGCCGCCGGGCACGCCGGTGCCGCGCGAGGTCTTCGACGTGCCGCTCACGTCGTTCTCCACGTTCATCCTCCTGATGTCGTCGCTCATGATGGCGCTCGCCGTAAACGCCATCCAGAAGGGCAACCTCAAGAGCATGCGCTTCTCGCTGCTCACGACGGCGGTCTTCGGTGCGATCTTCCTCGGCTGCCAGGTTTTCGAATTCAACAACTTCGTTTTCGAAAAACACATGACGATCACCGGGAGCATTCTCGGGACGACCTTCTTCACCCTCACCGGCACGCATGGCACGCACGTCGCGATCGGCGTGCTCTGGCTCAGCCTGATGTATGTGCGCTCCTTCAAGTCCGCCGAGCCGCAGCCCGGTGACCACCCGTGGTTCGGCAACATCTTCCACGCCGCCACGCTGATCCTCACCATCCTGCTCGGCATGAAGCTCGCGCTGTCATTCATCTGGGGCTTCCAGGAGCACGGGCTGAGCGGCGGAACCACCGCCGCGGTCGCCGGCGCCGAATGGGGCATCATCGTCGGACTCGTCGTCTGCATCGGCCTGCTCCGCTGGTTCGCCCGTCCGCGCGGCGCTGTCGAGTTCGACCAGCACAACGCGATCGATGTCGAGACGATGGGCCTCTACTGGCACTTCGTCGACATCGTCTGGATCGTCATCTTCACCGCCGTTTACCTCCTCGAATACCTCTGACCTGTGTAGGGCGGGTCTCGGACCCGCCGCTGCACTCTCACTTTCACTCTTCCCTCCAAATGAGCGAACCCGCCACCACCATCGTCACCGAGCCGCGCGAGCACGCCGACTCGAACAAGTTCTGGGTCTACCTCGAGATCGCGATGCTGCTCGCCGTCATCACCGGCGCCGAGATCGTCGCGATCGGCCTGCCGTTCGCAAAATGGCTGCTCGTCACCGCGCTCGTGATCCTGTCCTTCGTGAAGTTCATGTTCGTCATTTTCTTTTTCATGCACCTGCGGTGGGACAAGGTTTTCTGCACGATCCTGTTTTTCATCGGGCTCGTGCTCGCCGGCGGCACGATGTGGGCGCTGCTGCACCTGTTCTCGTTCGAGGCCAGCATTCCGCTGACTGCGACATCGATGCTCGACAGCATTCCGCCCGCGCTCGCCCGGCTCGCGTAGATCGCGGTCAAATCCACTTGCGCCAACGGCGGTCCGCCCGGACCGCCGTTTTATTTTTCCCGTCGCGGGCAGGCCGTCCGCGCCGGCCTCCGGCTTGCAGCGGCGACCGTCTGAACAACCGCCGCAGCACTCCTCAACGGCAAATCGCGTCCGCCTCCACGATCACGTTTTGGCGGCCGCCGACAGCAAGTCGTCGATCGAATCGCTCTCGGTGTTCAGGTCGGCGAACAGCCACGTCGAGAGATAGCGCTCGCTGCTCGACGGCACGATCGCGACGATCTGCTTGCCTTTGTTTTCCGGCCGCTTCGACAGCTCCAGCGCCGCCCACACCGCCGCACCCGCGGAAATGCCGACCGGAATTCCGTCGAGCCGGTTGACCTCTTTTGAGATCGGCCCCGAATCCGTTTCCTTCACGCGGATCACCTCGTCGTAGATCTTCGTGTTGAGGTTTTGGGGAATGAAGCCCGCGCCCAGCCCCTGCAACTTGTGCGGGCCGGGCTGCCCGCCGGACAGCACCGCGGACGAATCCGGCTCGAGCGCCACGATCTTGAGCGACGGCTTGCGCGGCTTCAGCACCTCGCCGACGCCGGTGATGGTGCCGCCCGTGCCGACGCCCGACACGATGATGTCCACCTTGCCGTCCGTGTCCCGCCAGATTTCCTCGGCGGTGGTGTGGCGGTGGATCGCGGGATTCGCCGGGTTGGCGAATTGCTGGAGAATGATTCCGCCGGGAATTTTGGCCGCGAGCTCCTCCGCCTTCGCGATGGCGCCCTTCATGCCCTTCGCGCCTTCCGTCAGCACGAGCCGCGCGCCGAGGATCTTGAGCAGCTTGCGGCGCTCGATGCTCATGGTCTCGGGCATCGTCAGGATGAGCTTCAGGCCCTTCGCCGCGGCCACGAACGCCAGTGCGATGCCCGTGTTGCCGCTCGTCGGCTCGATGAGAACGGAGTCCTTGGTGATCCGGCCGCGGCGGATGCCATCCTCGATCATCGCGAAGCCGATCCGGTCCTTCACGCTGGAGAGCGGGTTGAAGAATTCCAGTTTGAGCAGGATTTCCGCCTGCGCGCCATGGGCGGCGGCGGTGCGGTTGAGACGCACCAGCGGGGTGTTGCCGATGGTTTCGGTGATGTCGTTGTAGATTTTGGCCATGGTTGGTTCCGTGTTGGAGGAGAGAACTTCAGCTCATTCGCAGCGCGAATGCCGCCCCAAATTGCGGCATTCACTGGCGGGCTGCAATCCCGCACATAAGACACGCGCCCGCCATTTTCCACTCGGCGGCGCGAGAATCCGCCGGTTAGCTCGACGGGATGACCTGGCAGATCGCCCTCGTTTTCCTGCTGCTCCTGGGCACCCTCGCGAGCTTCATCTGGGAAAAATATCCGCCGGATCTCATCGCGCTCGCGCTGTTCGTGGTGCTGATCGCGACCGGGCTGCTGCCGACGCCGCTGGCCTTTTCCGTCTTTGGCAATCCCGCGCCGATCACGATCGGCGCGATGTTCGTGCTGAGCGCCGCGCTCGTGAAATGCGGCGCGATCGACCGTTTTGTCCCCTTGCTCGAACGCGCCACCAACTGGTCCTACGTCGCGGTGGTGCTGGTGATGGTCGTCATCGTCGCCGCCCTCTCCGCCTTCGTGCACAGCACGCCGGTCGTTTTCGTCTTCCTGCCGGTCGTGCTCAACCTCGCCCGGCGCATGCGGCTCGCGCCGTCGAAACTGCTCATTCCGCTCGCCTACGCCTCCGTGCTCGGGGGCGCCTGCACGCTGATCGGCACGAGCACCGCGCTCATCGCGAACAGCATCGGGGTCGCGCGCGGACTCGCGCCCATTTCCATGTTCGAACTGGGCTGGCTCGGCGTGCCGACCGCCCTGATCGGCGGCGTCTATCTCGCGCTCGCCGGCCGCCGCCTGCTGCCTGAGCGCCAGATGCTGAGCTCGATCCTCACGGCCGAGGAGCGCCGCGAATATATCACGGAGGCGTTCGTGCAGGCCGAGTCCACCGTCCTTGGCCGGACCTTCGCCGAGGCCGGGCTCACCAGTTCGCGCGGCATCCGCGTCCTTGAATTGGTGCGCAACGGCGTGGCCGTTCCCCTCGAGCCCGAACCGCTGCGCCTGGAGCCCGGCGATCGGCTCATCCTCGCCTGCCGGCCCCAGGGCATCGTGCACACCCGCGGCCTCGCCGGCGTCGACCTCGTGTCCGAGCTGCAGATCGGCCTCGAACAGATCGCGGCGCACGAAGGCTCGCTCGTCGAGGGCTTCGTCACGCCGACCTCCGCCATCGTCGGTTCGACGCTGCGCGAGATCAATTTCCGCCAGCGCTTCCGCATGATCGTCCTCGCCATCCACCGGCATGGCCAGAATCTCCGCGAGTCGTTCGACACGACCGCCATCGAGCCCGGCGACGTGCTGCTCATGATGGGAACCGACCAGGCCATTCAGGCGCTGCGGGCCGGCGACGACATCGTCATGTTCGACCAGCCCCCCCTGCCGGCCCGCGCCCGCCACAAGAAATTGCCCATCGCGCTCGGGGTCGTCGCCAGCGTCATCCTCGCCGCCTCGCTTCACTGGGTGCCGATCGAGCTCGGCAGTCTCGCCGGCGGCGTCGTCCTTTGCCTCACCGGCTGCATCCGCCCGAAAGACGCCTACGAGTCGGTGCAGTGGAACATCCTTTTTCTCATCTTCGGCATGCTCGCGCTCGGTCTCGCGATGGAAAACGCCGGCGCCGCCGTGTGGGTCGCCGACAAGCTCATCGCGGGGGTGAACTACCTCGCGCCCGCCGCCTACAAGACGGCGGCGATGCTCGCCTGCATCTATCTCATCACGGCCGTTCTCACCGAAATCCTTTCCCACAGCGCGGTCGCCGCGCTCATGACGCCGATCGCCATCGGCGTCGCCAGCCAGCTCGGCGCCCATCCCCGGCCTTTTGTCATCGCTGTGATTTTTGCCGCCTCCGCCGCGTTCTCGACGCCGATAGGCCACCAGACGAACACCTATGTCTACGCCGTGGGCGGCTACCGGTTCGGCGATTTTCTGAAGATCGGCCTGCCGTTGAACGTGCTCTGCTTCGTCGTCGCGATGATCGTGGTGCCGCATGTCTGGCCGTTGTGAGTCCGGAAGGATCCCGCTTCACGCAGTGCCCCAGCGCCGGTGCAGGAAACGCTCCCACGGCGAAAACAGCACCTTGTCCGCCAGCAACCCGATCGCCAGCAGCACGAGCATGATCCCGATCACCTGGTCCATCGCGTTCAGTTCGCGCCCATAGTGCAGCAAGTGCCCGAGCCCGAATCCGCTGAGGATCGTCACGTAAATTTCCGCGGCCATCAGCGATCGCCACGCGAAAGCCCAGCCCTGCTTCATGCCGGCGACGACAAATGGCAGCGCCGCCGGCAGCATCACCTGCAGCCAGGTGTGCAGCCCGCGCGAGCCCATGGTGCGCGCCGCGCGCGCGTAGATCGGCGGGACGTTCCGCACGCCATTGTCCGTCGCGATGATCACCGACCACAGCGTCCCCATCACCACGACGAAGAACATCGCCGCCTCCGTCTGGCCAAACCAAAGCAGCGCCAGCGGCACCCAGCAGACGCTGGGCAGCGCCTGCAGGCCGAGCGCCATCAGGCCGAGCGTGTCTTTCATCACCTGAAACCGCGCCGTCAGCAAACCCAGCGGCAGCCCCGCCAGCAGCCCGACCACGGAGCCGAGCGCCAGCCGCTTCAAGGTGACGAGGATCGCGCCCGCGAGCGTGCCGTCGTTCGCCGCTTCCCACAGATAGCGCCCGACGCTCAGCGGCGACGGCACCAACACCGGCGACCAGAACTTCGCCAGCACCACCAACTGCCAGGCCAGCAGCAAACCGGCGAAAAAAACCAGAACCTTTGCGAACCGTTTCATACGCTTGCCTCCTCCCGTGCCGGTGTGCCGGTGTGCGCCGTCCTCTTCAACTCCGCCGTCACCGCCGTCGCATGGCGCGCGAGTTCGACGCTGTTGATCTCCCGCGGCCGCGGCAAATCGATCTTGAACTCCGCGCGAATGCGGCCGGGGTGCGGCGAAAACAGCAGCACGCGGTCCCCGAGGCAGCAGGCCTCACGAACGTTGTGCGTCACGAACAGGATCGTCTTCCGCCGCTCCTGCCAGATTTGCTGCAGGTCGCCGTAGAGCTGCTCGCGCGTCAGCGCATCGAGCGCGGCAAACGGCTCGTCCATCAGCAGCACGCGCGGGTTCGGCGCGAGCGCGCGGGCCAGCGCGACCCGCTGCTTCATGCCGCCCGAAAGCTCGTGCACGAACGAACGGCGAAATTTTTCCAGGCCCACGAGGCGCAGGTAGAAATCAGCGATCTCGCGCCGCTCCGCGGATTTCAGCCCGGGCTTCAGCCGCAGGCCAAACAGCACGTTGTGCAGCGCATCGAGCCACGGAAACAACGCCGACTCCTGGAACATCATCATCCGCTCGCGGCCCGGCGCGGTCACCGGCACTCCGTCGCACCACACCCGGCCCTCGTCCGCGCTCTCTAGCCCGGCGACGATGTTGAGCAGCGTCGATTTCCCGCAGCCGCTCGGTCCGACGAGGCAGACGAACTCGCCCTCGTTCACGTCGAGCGACACGCGGTCGAGGGCGTGCACGTCGCCCTTCCGCGAACGAAAGCGCTTGGTCACGGACTGGACCGAGAGCTTCGACGGAGCCTCGTTTTGAAATTCAGTGGGGAGCGTCATGGCTGGCGGCTGAAAAGGCGGTCGAGCGGGATCGCGTCGCGCAGGAAGCCCACGCTCTGCGCATCGCTGACCAGGTGCTCGAATTGCGAGCGGGACACCTGATCGGTGAACTTCAGGCGCCGCCACGAGCTCGCAACGATTGCGGCGGGGATCTCGCGCCGCGTTTCCGCGGCGAGGGCTTTGCGCACGAGTTCGCGCGCCTCGTCGGGATGCGCGTTGATCCAGGCGGTCAACGCGACGTGCGCCCCGCGAAACTTTTCCGCCAGCTCCGGCTGCGTCTTCAGGAATCGGGCGCTGCTGACGAGCACGGTCGTGATCGCGTCGTCCTGCTCGAGCAGGATCTTGCCGCGACCTTCCAATTCGAGGCGCGACACCCACGGCTCCACGGTCCAAACCGCGTCGAGCCGACCCTGCTGAAAGAGCTGGAGCTGTTCCGCATTCGTGGTCGGCACGACCGAAACATCCCCGCCGGTGAGCGTGATGCGATAGCCCTGCCGTTTGAGCCAAGCCCGCGCCGCCACGTCCTGCGTATTCCCGAGTTGCGGCGTGGCGAGCCGGCGGCCACGGAAATCCGCCGGCTTCGCAATCCGCCCATCGCCGGCAACCACGAGGGCGGCCCCGCCCTCCGCCGCGCCTGCGAGCACGCGAATTTCGTCCCCGCCCGAGCGGACGTAAGCATTGATCGCCGGATTCGGGCCGACGTAGGTCAGGTCGATCGATCCGGCAAAGATCGCCTCCATCGCGCCCGGCCCGGCGTTGAACGCGAACCATCGCACCGTCACGTCCGGCCCGAGACGCTGCTCGAACCAGCCGCGCTGCTCGCGCGTGGTCTCGCTGCCGACAAGCCCCTGGGCATGGGTCACATTGGGGAAAAAACCAACCCGCACGACCGTGGGGTCCGCATCTGCGGCGGCGGCGCTGGCGAGGAAGAAGAGAGGGATCAGATAATTTTTCATGCGGTTGAATTTTGTTCGCTTCAAAAGGCGAGTTGGAGGCGCGTGATCAGGACTTCCTCACCGTCTTCCAGGAGAGGCGCCCCGGGCGGTGGCTCTGCGAACTTCGTCCGGTAGTAATCGAACGTCGCCCGAACCATTTTGCTGAGATACCAGTTGAGGCCGACCCCGACGCTCGCCGCGCCGCGCGCATTCGTCGCCGGATCGGCCACGGCCGGAAACGCTGCGCGGTCGATCGTCAAGTTTGCGTAGCGCGCCACGATTTCGAAAGCGCCCCATGTCCCAGCCGCCGGATCGAAAGCTCTCGCCGGCACGACTCCGTCAAAGGACGAATCCTCGCCGGTGAGGACATAGCCCGCAGCCACTTGCCAGGCGCGGTGGGAAAGGACGGTCTTCATTGCCACGCCGCCGGGCCGTACCGTGGCCGTCGAGACGACATACTCGCCGATCAATCCGAACGGCCCGCGCCGGAAATCGAGCTGAGGTGAAACTCTCCTCACGCCCCCGTCGGCCACCGTGCCGGATCTATATTTGAAGAACGTCTGCTGGGCCTCGGTCCTGTCGCCGCTGCTCAGGCCCGCGGCGGATTTTTCGAGTCCCGCGCCGCCCGCGACGCCGAACGACAGCCGGTGAAAAACCGAACCGGGGTCGCCGGCGAAAGGCGACACGGCGATGCGCGCGACCACCTCCTTGTTGGAATCGAAATCCGCATTGGTCGAACTGGCACCGTCGGCCACGCCATTGAAAACCCCCGCCGCATATTTCACCGCACCGTCCGAAAGCTCACCGGAAAATTGGAGGCCCAGGTCGCGATTCGGCACGAGGTTCGTCGGCAGCGCCCGTTCGTCGAAAAACGTCCACGAGTCCGACTGCAGCAATTCGAGTCCGATCGGAACCTTGAACTTTCCCGCCTTGACCTGCATCCCGTGCCCGAGGTCGACGCCGACGCTGGCGTCGAGCAGGCTGGGACTGCTTCCCGCAAACTCCGGCACGATCTGGAAGGTGAAGTTCCGGGCGAACCGTCCCTCGGCGAAAATGCGGGCGCGGCGCAGCACGAACGAGTCCCCGGCGCCGGTCGTTCTGATCAGGTGGTTTCGCGAGTCGAGTTGAACGAGCCCGCGGAGGCGGAGTGAACTGGCGCCGTCGACGGATGCCAGCGTCAAGCCATTGTCGCCGACGCTGATCTTCGCGGCGGGCTTCAGCGCCGTTGCATCCGCTGCGGCCTGGTCCGGCTGCTTTCGCTCCAGGGCCTGGAGCTTCTCGTCGAGCTGGCGGATTTGCTCGCGCAGCGCGCGGATTTCGTCGCTGGTGTCAGCGCGGACGGCGCCGGCCGAAGCCAGCGCCGCCGCGATCCGAATGAACCGGACAACCGGAAGGTGAATTCTCATGATCGAGTCGTGTTCGATTGTTCATGGGGGCCTCCAGTGGTCTGGTTGGTTGGGTGGAAAAATGGCGGTGACTTCAGTCCGTCCGGACGGCACCGCTGGCCGGCAGCCGGGTTTTCTCCGTGCGCTCGATCTGCGTCACACGGCCGTCGTGGACCGTGAGCAGGACGACGCCGAAGCGCAGCGTTTCGACCTTTTCGCGGACGAGCGCGAGCCAATCGGGACTTTGGAGCGCAGCCGAATCGGCCGGAATGGCGGAAAGGTGTTTCATGACGACGGCGGTTGGATCGAGCCGACCAGCAGTTGATGGATGATGCCGTCGGCGGCGCTGAGGCGCGGCCGGGTGGCGTTACGAGCGAGCTTGCGGGCAAGCCGGGCGGGCACGCGCCTCGTCGACGACGACGCCTCGGCCTCCGCGGAAAACGGCAGCGGAATCCGATCACGCCGCAATTTTCGGAGGGTCACTCCCACGACGTCCGCGAGCGTGTAGCGGTCGAGGATCGCCGCGATGGCGTTGCGCACGTCGAGCATGAGCATGCGCAACCCGCAATGGGTCTCATCGGGGCACGTGCACTTTTCGTAGGCGGTCTGGCTGACGCAGCCGATCGGTGCGAGCGGGCCGTCGATCAGGCGGACCACTTCGCCGATGGGAATTTGCCGCGGCGGCTTCGCCAGCCGGTAGCCGCCGAACTTGCCCCGGACGCTCTCGACGAATCCCGCGTCCCGCAGCGACTGCATGATCTGCTCGAGGAACTTGACCGGGAGCTGCTCGTTGTCCGCGAGCTCGGAAACCTGGACCAGCCGCCGGCCGATCTCGGCGGCAATGCCGAGATTGATCAACGACCGGAGCGCATATTCGCCTTTGCGGGAGAGCTTCATGGGTTAACTGTTTTAATCTACATTCACCTAGTATGGATTAAAGCAAGCCTGTTCTCTGAAAAATTTCTGTCCCGCGCATCGGGGATCCACCGGCCCCACCCCGGTCGCGCCGGCCCGCTCCCGCGCGCCACCGCGGTGGCTCCCCTTGCCTACTCGCCACCGGCTGCACCAAGCAGCTCGAGCAATTTCGCCTCGTCGATCACGGGCACGTCGAGCGCCTGAGCGCGGCCGAGTTTCGCTCCCGGGTTCGTGCCAACGGCGAGGAATGCCGTGTGGCGGCTGACGTCTTCCGCCACGTGGCCGCCGGCGGCCTCGATCAACTCCGTCGCATGGCTCCGGGTGAATTTTTCAAAGGAGCCCGTAAGTACGATGACCTTGCCGGCCAACCGCCCATTCGTGTCTGCGGTGCGGGGCATGACGCCGAGCGATTTCAGATCGGCGAGCATCTGCACTTGCGCCGGGTCCCTGAAAAATTGCGCAACCGCCCGCGCCGTATCGGCGCCAATGACGTTTGTATTTTTCAGCGCCGTCTCGTCCACGGATGCCAGCCGATCCAGCGCGCCGAATCTGGCGGCCAGCGCCCTGGCTGCTCGCGTGCCGACGCCGGGAATGCCAAACCCGCTGACAAAACGCCACGTGTCGGCGCGCTTCGAAGCAGCGATCGCCGCCAGCACCGTCTCACTCGATTTCGCACCATCGCGCCCCGGCACCGCCGTGAAATCGCCGCGATTCAAACGGTAGAGGTCGGCGATCCCGTGCACGCGGCCCTGGTCGACGAGCGCGGCGATCGTCGCATCGCCCAATCCCTTGATTCCGACACATTCAGCCGACGCGAAATGCTGCAGCCTCCGCTTCAATTGCGCGGGACACGCCGCATTGGTGCAACGCCACGCCACCTCACCCTCGCGCCGCGCCAGCGGCCGGCCGCAATCCGGACAAATCGCGGGGAAAACATACGGCGTGCTCGCCGGATCCCGGTGCGAATGATCGATGCCAACGATGGCGGGAATCACTTCGCCCGTTCGCTCGATCACGACAAAGTCGCCGATCCGGAGATCGCGCCGTGAAATTTCCGCGGCGTTGTGAAGCGTTGCCCGGGCGATCGTCGCTCCGCCGAGTCGCACCGGTTCCAGCTCCGCCACCGGCGTGATCACACCCGTGCGGCCGACCTGGAGTGTGATCGCCTTGAGCCGGGTTGTCGCCCGCTCTGGCGCGAACTTGTAAGCGATCGCCCAGCGCGGCGCCTCATCCGTGGCGCCGAGCTCACGTTGTTCATCCACGGGGTTGAGTTTCACTACGGCGCCATCCGTGGGGTAAGGAAGGTCCGGACGGCGACGTCCGAACTCCTGCACCGCCGTCCACGCCGTCTCGATCGAGTCAACCACCTTGAAGTCCTCAACCGTCGGCAGCCCCCACGCCCGAAATTGCGCGAGCAATGCGCTCTGGCTGGCGGGCGCCGCGGAAACCGGATCGATCGCGCCGAGGCCGTAGAAGACCACGTCGAGCCGGCGCCGGCCGACCTCCGTCGGATCGAGTGACTTCAGGGTGCCGGCCGCCAGATTGCGCGGGCTCGAAAACCCGGGCTCTCCTTGCTCGATGCGTTCCTCGTTGATGCGGCGAAACTCGGCGAACGACATGTAGCATTCGCCGCGAACTTCCACCGTCGCCGGCCCGGCGGCACCGTCGCGAATCTCGAGCGTGTGCGGAAGCGAGCGGATCGTGAGGGCATTGGCCGTGACATCGTCACCTTCGACACCGTTGCCACGAGTCGCAACCCGCACCAGCCGTCCGTGATCGTAGGTGACGCTGATCGCCAAGCCGTCGAACTTCGGTTCGATCACATACTCGAGCTTTCCCCGCCCGAGCTGCCGGACGAGCCGGGCATGAAACGCGCGCAGGTCCGCCTCAGAGTAGGTTTTCTCGAGGCTCAACATCCGCTCGCGATGACGGTAGCTGGCGAATCCCGCCGTGCGGTCATCGCCCACCGGCCGCACGGGTGAGCGGCCGAGTTTCGCCACCGCGTCGGGGTTCTGTTTTTCCAGCGCCGACAGCTCGGCCTTCAGTTGATCGTAGTCATAGTCGCTGATCTCCGGCTGAGCCTGCCGATGGTACAGTTCATCGTGATGTGCGACCTCTTCGCGCAGTTGCCTGATCCGGGCCGCGGGATCAGCCGCCACCGCCGCCTCGTTGCTCCCACCTGCCGCCGACGTCGCCAGCGCAACGCTGAGAAAAACCAAAACGGTGACTGGGACAACTCGATGACGAAGCGCTGCGGATAGCCGCTGGAGCACGCTGTTCACGCGCGCATCACAAACATTATGCGCTCAAAATCAATTGCATAATAATATCCTTATTCCACATCGACCCGCAGCCCATCGTAGGCCAGCCGCACCTCCGCCGGAAAGGCGGCTTCGGTTGCAGCGTGCTCGGTGCGATGCGTCAGGTGCGTGAGCCAGGTGTGTTTCGCGCCAATTTCCCGGGCCGTCGCCATCGCTTCAGGGATGCTCATGTGCGACGGGTGTGGCTCCGGCCGCAGCCCATCCAACACCAGCATGTCAGCGCCACGCGCCAACTCGATCGCCTCAACGGGGACGCGCTTGCAATCCGTATAGTATGCGAACTTTTTGCCCGAGCTGCGCTCCGTGAAAACCAGCCCCAGTGTGTTCACACCGCCGTGCGGCAGCAGCGTCGAACGAATCGTGCCCTGTGGCAGTTCGAGCGCCGGCGGCATCGGTTCGAGCTTGAAGGCCGCGTAGCCCTTCGCGATCGGGCGTTCCGCCATCGCATAGGGAAACATCGCGAGCACGCGCGTCATGCCCTCGCCGGTCGTGTAAACCGTCAGCGCCGTCCCGCCATGCAGGTCGCAGAATCGCCGCAAATCGTCCATGCCCGCGATGTGGTCGGCATGGCCGTGGGTAAGGATAAACACGTCGAGCTGCGCGATCCCTTCGCGGACGCATTGCAGTCGAAACTCCGGCGCCGCGTCCACCTGCACGTGCAGGCCGTCCATCACGACGTGAATCGACGCCCGCGTCCGCTGGTTGCGTGGATCGGGGGATGTGCAGACGGCGCAATCGCACGCGATCATCGGCACGCCTTGCGATGTGCCGGTGCCGAGAAAGATGACTTCCATGGTCCGCCACGGAAGCACGCCCTCTTCCCAAAAGAAAGCGAAAGCGAGGCGCGCATCGAACCGCAGCGGCTTATGTCTACATCAACCTGGATTTCGCAGCATCTCCTCGCTGGCGCCCGCGACCACGGGCGCCAGCGAGGAGATGAAGGGTCCAAACTGGAAAAAAAAGGCGCGCCCCGCAGAGCGCGCCTCTTGAAAACGTGCGAAATATTTTCGCGCGGATTAGTAATCCATTCCGCCCATGCCGCCGCCGCCCGGGGGCATCGCCGGAGCTTCCTTCTTTTCCGGAATTTCCGTGATCATGCACTCGGTCGTGAGCAGCAGGCCGGCCACCGACGCGGCATTTTGCAGCGCGGTGCGCGTGACCTTGGTCGGATCGACCACGCCGGCCTTCACGAGGTCCTCGTAATCGCCGGTCGCGACATTGTAGCCGTAGTTGCCCTTGTTCTCGAGCACCTGGCCGACCACGACCGCGCCCTCGACGCCCGCGTTGGCGCAGAGCATGCGGATCGGCGACTCGATCGCGCGGCGCACGATGGTGGCGCCGATCGCCTCGTCGCCCTCGAGCTTGACGGAATCGATGGCCTTCGCCGTGCGGAGCAGGGCCACGCCGCCGCCGGCGACGATGCCTTCCTCGACGGCCGCGCGGGTCGCGTGGAGCGCGTCCTCAACCCGGGCCT
>DASZPP010000015.1:0-8640 GCA_035549975.1 Opitutus sp. | reverse complement strand
CCACCGCGCTACTTTGGGCAGGCAATTGCCGTCACGGACTCCGGTTCCGACTCTCAACCCTCAACTCTCAATCCCCAACCCGGCGGCGTCCCGCCGCCGGTCACCGCCTTCGTCTCGATCCAGCAGGGCTGCAACATGTCCTGCTCCTTCTGCATCGTCCCGAAAACCCGCGGCGACGAACGCTCCCGCCCGATGGACGACATCGTCCGCGAATGCGAACAGCTCGCCGCCCGCGGCGTCCGCGAGATCACGCTCCTCGGCCAGATCGTCACGAGCTACGGCCGCCGCGACTACGTCCACGCGAACGGCATCTCGCCGTTCGTCCAGCTCCTCGAACGCGTCCACGCGATCGACGGGATCAAGCGCATCCGCTTCACCTCGCCGCACCCGCGCGGCTTCAAGGACGACCTCGTCGCCGCCTACGCGCGGCTCCCGAAACTCTGCGGCTACGTCCACCTGCCGATGCAGTCCGGCAGCAACCGCCTCCTGCGCGCGATGAACCGCCCCTACACCCGCGAGCGCTACAAGGAGATCGTCGACGCCCTCCGCGCCGCGCGCCCCGACATGTATTTCTCGACCGACGTGATCGTGGGCTTCCCCGGGGAAACCGACGCCGATTTCGCGCAAACCCGCGAGCTCTTCGAGACCTGCGACTACGACATGGCCTACATCTTCAAATACTCCATCCGCACCGGCACGCCCGCCGCCACGATGGAGGACCAGGTTCCCGAGGAAACCAAAGAGCAGCGCAACCAAATCCTGCTCGACGTGCTTCGCCGCAATTCCGAGCGCCGCGCCGCCGCGCTCGTCGGCACCGTCGAGGAGGTCCTGGTCGATGGTCCCGACAAGACCGGCGCGCGCTTCACCGGTCGCACCCGCGGCAATCGCGTCTGCGTTTTCGCCGCCGACCCGCGCCTGATCGGCGCGCTCGTCCCGCTCAAGATCACCCGCGCCAGCGTGAGCACGCTCTACGGCGAGCTGGTGCTCGCCGCAGTTGAAAGCTGAGAGTTGAAGGTTGAAAGACCGGACTCGCCTGCGTCGCTTTCAACTTTCAACCTTCACCTTTCAACCTCCTTCATGTCCCTCCTCCTCGCCACGCTCCTGCCCGGCCTCGTCCTGCTCGCCCTCGGGGGGCCGTTGCTCGCCCACAGCTCCCGCGCGATTGCGATCCTGAAGGCGTTCCCGCGCTCGGCCAACGCCGCCTACCTGTTCTTCGGCACCGGCGCGCTCTGGTTTTTGTGGAATGTCCTCCACCTGTCGCCGGCCGACTTCGGAGAATACCGCGGCTACCTCGCGGCGGCGTTCGCCGCCATCGCGATCCTCTCGTTCAAGTGCGTCCCCGACTTCCTCGCCGTGCGCGGACTCAGCGTGCTCGTGCTGCTCGCCGCCACCCCGCTGCTCGGCGCCGCCTACATGGAATACCAGTTTCCGCAGCGGCTGCTGATGGTCGCTTTCGTCTACGTCTGCATCGCGCTCGCGCTCTGGCTCGGCGCCTCGCCGTTCCGCCTGCGCGATTTCTTCGAGTGGCTCTTCGCCCGGCCAACCCGCACGCGCGCCTTCGGCGGCGCCGTCCTCGCCTACGGCCTGCTGTTGTCCGTCGTCGCCTTCACTTACTGAGGAATTCGTCATGAGCCACCAGTCAGAGGTCCTGGTGCAACTCCGCCGCCGCCTCCGCGGCGCCCATCGCCCATGACCCCTCGCCCATCGCCCGGCGACTCCGCCCCCGTCCTCCTCGTTCTCGCCGGTCCCGCCGGCTCCGGGAAGAGCACGCTCTGCGACCGGCTCGTCCTCGAGGATCCGTCCTTCGCGCGCGTCATCACCACGACCACCCGTGCGCCCCGCGAGGGCGAGCTCGATGGCATCCACTATCACTTTCTCACGCCCGCGCAGTTCGACGCCAGGGCCGCCGCCGGCGAATTCCTCGAATGGGCCTGGGTGCACAGCGATCCGACCTCCGGCCTCGACCGCCGCTACGGCACGCTCCAGGCCTCCGTGCTCGAACCGCTTGCCGCCGGCCGCAACCTCGTCATGAGCGTCGACGTCCAGGGCGTCGCCAGCTTCCGCGCCGCCGCGAAAACCTCGCCGCTGCTCGCGCGGCACATGACGACCGTGTTCATCCGCGTCGACCACGACCGGCTCGTCGCGCGCATGCGTTCACGCGCGCAGGACGACGACGACGAGATCGCCCGCCGCATGGCCACCGCCGAGGCCGAGCTGCGCGAGGCGGGCAAGTTCGACTTCATCATCGAAAGCCGCACGCGCGACGAGGATTTCGCCGAGTTGCGCCGGATTGTCGGAATCGCGCGAGCCCGCGCCGCCGCCGGGTAGGGCGGGTTCTCCGACCCGCCCTCCGACGTCTGGCCACGCAGCACGCGGGCGGACTTTATGCGCCGCCATCGGTGATTCGCGCCGCGAACCATCCGCGCGCACTCCGGTCTGCACCGCGTGTCCGCCTCCCGCGCTCTTTTCCCCCGCTGGCTTCGCCGCGCCCGCACCCTCGACCGTCGCACGATCGTCACGGCCGGCGTCGTCGCGGTCGCGCTGATCGGGCTCTCGATTTTCTACCGGCACATCGACCTCGCCGATCTCCACCGGCGCGCGGCGCGGCTCAACGGCCCCGTCGTCTACCTGCTCGTCGTCCTGCTGCCGCTGGCGTGCTTCCCCGTGAGCGCCGTGCACGCGGTGGCCGGTGCGCGCTTCGGCGTTGCGCTCGGGTTTCCCCTCGTGGCTTCGAGCATCCTGGTGCAGCTCCTTCTCGCCTACGCGCTGGTGCACGCGGCGCCGGACTTTTTCGCGCGGCACCTCGAGTGGATTCGCCGGCGGCTGCCCCGGACCACGCACACGCCGCTCACGCAGCTCACGATGCTCCTGCCCGGCGCGCCTTACTGGGCGCAACTTTACGTGCTTCCGCTGCTCGGTGTGCCGCTGCGCACCTACCTGCTGTGGAGCCTGCCGATCACGATCATGCGTTCCATCGTCGGGATCCTCTTTGGCGATTTCAGCGGCCACTTCACGCCGCTGCGGATCGCCGGCTTCGTGCTCTACTTCGCCGTCATCAGCGCGGGGTCGTGGTGGTCGTTTCGGCGGCTGCGCGCGCGAGTGCCAGGTCGGCCACGAGCGGAAGGTGATCGGAGGCGAGGCGCGTCAAATCGTTTCGCGGGACGAAAACGTGCCGCACGTCGAATGCCTTCGAAATGAAGATGTGGTCGATCCGCGCCAGCGGCCGCATCGAGCTGAACGTCGGGATCGGCCGGTGCCCCTGCCGCGCCGCCTGCGCATCGCTCAATCGCGCCGCCACGAGCCCGTAGGGCGTGCTGCCCGGGCCGAGGTTGAAATCGCCGCATAACAGCACCGGCTCGTCCGCCGCGATTCTGCCCAGCCACTCGTCGCCGAGCAGCGCCCGCATCTGCAGGACGCGTTCACGCCGCCCCAGCCCGAGGTGCGTCGTGACCACGTTCACCACCGCGCCCTCGACCAGCACGCGCGCCCACAACGCCGCCCGCGGCTCCTTCCACCAGCCGCGCGGATCCTGCGGCAACACCGCGCGCTTCACGATCTCGATCGGCCAGCGGCTGAGCAGCGCGTGCCCGTAATGCTCCTGTCCCCGCGTCACCGTCGGGCAGAAAACCGCATGCATCCCGAGATGCCGCGCGATCAAATCCGCCTGGTCCTCCGCCCGCGACCGCCGCCGCCCGAGGTCGATTTCCTGCAACGCCACCAGATCCGGCGCCACCGACCCGATCACGCGCGCCACGCGGCGCGGCGAGATGCGGCCGTCCATGCCGCTGCATCCATGCACGTTGTAGGTCATCAGCCGCAACTGCCCGCCGGCCGACTCGCTCGTCACCGTCGTCGGCAGCGGCGCGCGCCCGAGATAGTGCAGCGCCGCCGCCCGCAGCGCCCCCGGCCGCACGAAATCCCGCGTCCCCGCCGGCAGCGGCGTGCGCGCCGGCAACAGCAGGAATCCCTGCGTCTCGTCCGGCCCGAAACCGCCATGCCCGCCGCGCTCGTCCGCGAAACTCCACGCGCCGTCCCACGGGCTCCAGCCGACGAGGATCAGGTCGCCCGCATCGCGAATCCGGCAGAAGCGCGCCAGGTCGCGCGCGATTTCCGCGCGCAACGGCGGCGGCTGCGGCAGCAACGGCGCCACCTCGTCCGGCACGCTCGTCTCGCCGCGCGCATGGAGCCAGACGATCCGGTCGCCGTCCAGCGGCACGATCACGCCCGGCACGCGCCCGCGATCGACCAGCCGCCGCGCCACCGCCAGCCGCTGCGCGTCCGTTTTCCTTTCCGCGAAATACACGTGCCCCACCGGCCCCATCGCCGCGACCGCCACCGTTTTCCCTTCCTCGCTCGTCAACGCCTCCTCGCTCCGCCAGCGCTCCAGCCGCAAATGATGCCGCCGGCTGCGCGACAGCCACGTCGACGCCTCCACCGGCCGCCGCTGCGAACGCGCCCGCCACGCGCCGTCCCGCGCCTGCGAAATCTCCAGGCACTCGCGGACCTGCGCCTCGATGCCCTGCGGAAATGCGTCGTCATACAGCCGCGTCGTCTCCTGCCCGTGGTCCGAAAAAATCCACACCGCGTAATCGCGCCGCCGCGAATGCTTCGCCGCGCGCACGATCAGCCGGATCGCCCGGTCGATCCCGCGCAGCCCGAAATGCGCGAACTTCGATCCCGGCCCGCGCACGTGCGCCTGCTCGTCGTAGCCCACGAAGTTGAGATGCACCACCGGCAGACCGCGCGTCACGTCGATCTGCCCGCCGATCGTCAGCAGCTCGCGCAACGCCACGCCCACCACGACGCGCGACAGCACGAGCGCCAGCTCGACCTTCGGCCGCCGCCCGCGCGCGATCGCCCGCGCCGCGTCGCCCATCGCCACGCCGAGCTCCACCATCGCCAGCCAGAAGATGCGCAGCACCGCCGGCGCCTGCAGCACGAGAAACCAAAACGCGTTGCGCAGCTTGCCCGACCGCCAGATGTCGCCCAGCCCGATGCTCGCCGCGCAGAAATGACTCTCCTCCTGTTTCGCGCCGCCCGTGTAGATGTTCGACCACGAGCTGCCGCCGTTCAGCAGCCCTTCCCCCACATCCCGGCACACCGCCTCGCGCGCCTTCGCCCAGTCGGGATCCCACATCCGCCCGATCTTGTTCAACGCGCGGTCGAAAAAACTGAACGCCGGCACCGCCGATCTCACGCCGTAATACAGCTCCGCCTGCACCGCCGGCGTCGTCGACGGCAGCCCCGGATAAAACGTCCGCAGGTCGTAACCTTCGCGCCGCACCAGCCGCGCGAGAAACGGCATCCGTCCCGCCGCCATCGCCGCCTCGAGCTGCCGCCGCGCCAGCCCGTCGATCTGGATCAGCAACAGCCCCGGCTCCTCGCTCGTCCCTTCCGACGGCGTCAACCCGAGATGCCGCACCGCCCACTCGTTCCGGCTCAACCGCCGCCGGAACGCGTGCACCATGGATTCGATTCGGGCCAGCATGACGTTAAGCTCCAAACCCCGAGCACCAAGCTTCAGCGAAGCTCCAAACACCCGGCCCTGAATGTTGAGTCTTGATCATTCTTTGGGGCTGGAAGCTTGAATTTTCAACCTTTCGCCGCCCGCGCTCACGGAGCCGCTCCCGGCTCCGACAACTTGGGCGACGATCTGCGCCTTCTGCGCCAGCAACTCCCACTCGACCGCCACGCGCCCGAGCAGCGTCCCCCACGGGCTGCGCTCGATCTTCAGCCGCTCCCGCCGCGTCCGCCGCCGCACCTCGCCGTAGAACTCCAGCGCCCGCTCCGCCGCCCGCTCCCGCGAAAACAACTCCGCCGTCCGCCGCGCCCTCGCGCTGAAACGCCCCCGCAACTCCGCGCCGGCCTGCAGCCGCGCCAGCGCCGACGCAAACCGCCGCTCCGTCGCGTCCTTCGCCAGCAAATATCCGTTTTCCCCGTCGCGCACGACTTCGCGCACGCCGTTCGCATTCAGCGCCACCACCGGCCGCCCCGCCGCCATCGCCTCCGCCAGCACCATCCCCTGCGTCTCCGTGAACGACGCAAACGCGAACACATCCATCGCATTGTAGGCATCCGCCAGCGCGCGCCCCGTGTGCTTGCCCGCCAGCACCAGCTGCTCGCCGACGCCACTCCGCCCCATCTCCTCGCGCAACGTCTCCTCCGACGGTCCGCCGCCGACCACGAGGAATCGCGCCGCGGAAACGCGTTGCAGGAACAGCGCCACCGCCCGCGCCAGGAACTCGAGGTTCTTCTCCGGCGCCAGCCGCCCCACGTGCCCGACCACAAAGGTCCCCGGCGGAATTCCGCAGCGCCGCCGAAACCGCGCGCCGTCGCCGCCCGCGAACGCCTTCACGTCGATCCCCGTCGGCACCACCCGCACCGGCACCTCGACGCCGCGCCGCTTGATCAGCCGCGCGACGCTCTCGCTCGGCGCGATCACGCCGTCGCACAGGTTCGCGAAATACGTCGAGAGGTTGATCGCCACCTCCTTCATCGCCGGCGAGTCGAACGGCACGTAATGCGTGTAGTCCTCGTAGCGCGTGTGGTGCGTGAACACCACCGGCACGTTCTTCGTCGCCGCCACGCGCAGCGCCGTGTCGCCGAGCAGGAAGGGATGGTGCGCATGGACGACGTCCGCCGCGAACGTGTCGAGCCGCTCGCTCAACGCCGCCGCCAGCGGCAGCCGTACCGAAAAATCGCTCCCGTTGAACTTCTGGATCGCCGGCACGCGCTCCACGATCGCCTCCGCCCGCGCCGCCAGCGGCCGCCCGGCAAACTCCGGCGCCACGACCAGCACATGGTGCCCGCGCTTCAGGTATTCCTCCGCGAACGTGCTCACCGAGCGCGCCACCCCGCCGACATGCGGCAGGTAGGTGTTCGTCATCATGCAAATATTCATGGTCTCAGTTAGGGCGGGTCTCCGACCCGCCCTCGTTCCACCTCAGAAAAAAATCCGTCTCCTCCTCGCCCGCCGGCACCGCGATCGGCGCGCATCCCGGCACGCAAATTTCCCGCCGCGGCGCCGCACCGCGCCACGTGCCCTCGACCGTCGCGCGCACGCCGCTCCCTTCGCCCGCCAGCCGCACCGTCACCCGCCCGTGCCGCGTCAGCGTCGGCCCGAACGCCGCCTCGCCCGCCCGCAGCCACTCCGGCCGCACTCCCGTCCCAATCACCAGGACGCCGCCTTCCTCCCGCACGAACAAATTCCGCACCAGCATGAGCCACTCCGCCGCCGCCCAGATGTGCTGCCCGTCGCCCATGCAGCCACCGAACGTCAGCGGATGGATCGCCTCCGGCCACTGTCCCGTCGGCGACGCAAGCCGCGCCACCGCGTCCATCAACGCCCACGCCGCCGTCGCATCGCCCGCCCGCAGCCGCACCTGCGCCAGGTGCAGCGTCAGGTAGGCATTGATCCCCGAATGGATCATGTCCTGGAAAAACCCGCCCGACTGCAGGCAGTTGCCGCAAAGATAATCCGCCGTGCGCGAGATCCCCGGGTCGCCCGCCGGGAAAAGCTGCAACGGATAATCCGCGACCAGCGAACCCACCGCGCCCGAATCCATCCGCCGGTGCGGCGACGCCGGAATCGCGCCCGGAAACCGCCGCTGCGGGCCGTGTGGAAACGACCGGCGGATCGTCTCCAAAAACTCCTCCGCCTCGCGCACGCACGCCTCCGCCAGCTTCGGGTTCGCCCCGCGCAACATTTCCGCCGCCGCGCGCAGCCCCGCCACGCCCCAAAAATCATCCCAGTAATAAAAATCGTTCGGCCCGAGATGCTCCGCCGAGAACCCCGCCGGCAGCAGCCCCGCCTCCGGCCGCGCCGGCTCGCGCGGCAGCCGCTTCCGCGAAATCCAGCGCGCGCCCTTCGCCACCGCCTCCAGCCACTCCGCCGGCGGCGCTTCGCCCGTCAGCTCGCCAAAGCGCCGGTAAAACCACAGCGCCTCGCCGTTGCTGTCCCATTCGCCTTCCTGCGACAGAAAATAGCCGTCATGCCGTTGCCGCGGCGCGAACTCCCGCAGCGCGCGCCGCGTGCGCTCGATCCCGCCGAGCGTCAACAGCGCGTTCAACACGAACACCGCATCGCGAAACCAAAACCGCTTGTAAGTGTAGGGCCCCGGATAAACCTCGCCCGGCGTGTGCAGCACGAGATTCGCCCGCGCGAGGTCGTAGAGCCGTTGCACGCGCCCGTCGCCGATGCGCAATTTCGCGAGCGACGCCAGCGCGCCGCTCCACGACTCCGTCGCCCGAAAAAACGGCCGCCGCTTCGGCTCGAGCTCGTCGTAGATCGGCACCCGCACCTCCAGCCCCGCCCCGTCCGTCTCCCGTTGCAGGTCGGGGTCTCCCGACCCCGCCGCCCCTGTCAATCGGTCCGCCGAAACGGCGGGGTCAGGAGACCCCGCCCCACAACCCGTGACGCGGCCGGCGCCCACCGGAAACAGCGCCACCGCTGTCGCCATGCTCACCGGGCACGTCACGCCCGTCGCCGCGATTTCCTCCTGCAAGCGCAGCGACGCATCGCCCGCCTCGTAGGTCGAGAGCAACTGTTTCGCCGGCGCGCGATCGAAGCCGATTTCGTTGCGCCCGTTCACCAGCCAGCCGCGCCCGCCGGCGGCTTCCGTGACCGTCTTGATCAGGCTC
>DASZPP010000014.1:0-6402 GCA_035549975.1 Opitutus sp. | reverse complement strand
AGGTGAGGCCGTCGAATTCCGGGATGAACGCCCGCAGCACGCCCAGCTCGTGCATCTGGTTGAGCGTGGGGAAAACGGCCCCGGGCTCGGAAAGGATGGCGCGGAAGGCGACGTTCGCCTCGTGCGAGTGGCGCACGGCGTCGGTGAGCAGCGGCAGCGACTCGCGGATCAGCGCGGCGAGGTGAAAATCGAGCGCGCATTCGAGCTGCTGCTGGTGGCGGAAGACGCGGATGAGGCGCACCGGATCCTGGGTGAAGATGTCGGGCCCCTCGGCGGCGAGATTGCGACCGCGGAGCACGAGGCCGTCGAAGCGCTTGCTGCGGCGGAAGCGCGAGGCGCGCAGCGTGTCGCGGAGCGAGAGCTTGGCGCCGCTCGCGTCGCGACCGATCGCGAGGGCGAGCCGGCTTTCCACGAGTTGTGAAACCCGGAAGATCGTCTGCGCCGAGCGATAGTAATCCTGCATGAAGTTCTCGACGCGGGCGAGGAGGTTGCGGTCGTCGTAGCCGAGGTGCAGCGCGACGCGCGGCTGGTGGTCGAGATCGAGGAGATCCGTGGCGCGGGCGCTGAGGAAATGGAGCTCGTTGCGCACGCGCAGCAGGAAATCGTAGGCGCGGTTGAACTCGGCGAGTTCCTCGGGCCGGAGATAGTTCTGGGTGACGAGCTCGTCGATGGTGGTGATGCCGAGCTTCACGCGGGCCATCCAGACGGCGTTCTGGTAATCGCGGAGGCCGCCGACGCCGTTCTTCAAGTCGGGTTCCTGGAGGAAAACGGTCTGGCCGTATTTGGCGCGGCGCTGGGCCTGGTCCTCGAGGCGCGCGGCGATGTAGCCCTTCGGGTCCTCGGAGGTGGAGAAGGCGCGATAGGCCTGGGCGAACGTGTTGAACAGGTTGGTCGAGCCGGCGATCTGGCGCGCCTCGAGCAGCGAGGTGAGCGTCTGGATGTCCTTGCGCGCCTCGACGAAGACCTCGTCGATCGTGCGCATCGAGTAGCCGACCTTCAGGCCGCAATCCCAGAGGGGATAGAGGATTTCGTTCGTGAGGTGTTCGAGGAAGGGCTTGAGGCCGGCGAGCTTCGTCTTCGCCGGGAAGAGGAACATCACGTCGATGTCGCTCAGCGGGCTCAGTTCGCCGCGGCCATATCCGCCGAGGGCGACCAGGGCGACAAGGGCGGGGAGACTTCCGTGCGCGTGCAGATAGTGCGCGGCGGCGTGGTCGAACAGCCGCGCCAGCATCCGATCCATGCTGGCGGCGCGCATGGCGACGATCTCGAGGCCGGAGGCGCCGGCGGAGTGGCGTTCGTGCAGGGCGGTCCACTCGGCTTTCAGGTAGGCCTTGCACGCCGCGAGGCGCTCGGCCGGCGTGGCGCCGGCGGTGAAGGCGAGCAGGCCGTCGGTGGCGGTGGAGGTCGTGGCGGACATCGAGGGAAAAACAGTGAGAGGAAAAACCTGCGGCGGGCGAGGGGATTTGGAACGGGAGGGGCGGGTTGTCCGCGAGGCGCCGGGAGTGCTCGTCGTTCAAGCGCGGCGGGTTAGGGATAATCCGCCCCACCGGCGGCGCAGTTACGTTTAACCGCTTGCGTCGCAAGGCGGAGGGGGGTTGTCTGCGCGTTTTCCGTTTTTCGCATCGACCATGGCTGAGATCACCAAGAGCTACGAATCGCGCGACGTCGAAAGGAAGTGGTATGCCGCGTGGTTGGAGGCGCGCCGTTTCAGCGGCGTGGTCGATCCGGCGCGCGAACCCTACAGCATCGTGATCCCGCCGCCGAACGTGACCGGCGTGCTCACGATGGGGCATGTGCTCAACAACACGATCCAGGACATCCTCATCCGCCGTGCGCGGCTGGAAGGCTGCTCGGCGATGTGGCTGCCGGGGACGGACCACGCCGGCATCGCGACGCAAACGGTGGTCGAGCGGGAATTGCGGAAGCAGAAAAAAACGCGGCGCGACCTCGGCCGCGAGAAGTTCGTCGAGCGCGTCTGGGAATGGCGGCACGAAAAGGGCGGCATCATCCTCGAGCAGCTGCGCCGGCTGGGCGCGTCGTGCGACTGGGACCGGACGGCGTTCACGATGGATCCGGCTTACTCGCGGCGGGTGCTGCACGTGTTCGTCGAGCTGTTCAAGCGCGGGCACATTTATCGCGGCAAGCGGATGGTGAACTGGTGCCCGGCGACGCAGACGGCGTTGTCGGACGAGGAAGTCATCATGAAGCCGGTGAACGGCTCGCTCTACCGCGTCCGCTACGAGGTCGCGGACCAGCCGGGACGGTTCGTGGAGGTGAAAACCACGCGGCCCGAGACAATCCCCGGTGACGTGGCGATCGCGGTGCATCCGGACGATCCGCGTTACGCGGATTTGATCGGGAAAAAAGTGCGGCGGGCGCTCGGGCCCGCGGCGGAGATTCCGATCATCGCGGACAGCGCGGTCGATCGCGAATTCGGCACCGGCGCGCTGAAGATCACGCCGGCGCACGACAAGGTCGACTACGATGTCGGGCTGCGCCACAAGTTGCCGATCATTGATGTGCTCGAGCCGAACGGCGTGCTGAATGCGGTCGCCGGGCCGGCGCTCGCGGGGCTGGAGCGCTTCGCAGGGCGGAAACGCGCGGTGGAACTGCTGCGCGAATCGGGCGCGCTCGTGGCGGAGGAACCGTATGCGAACAACGTCGGCTATTCCGAACGCGCCGACGTGCCGATCGAGCCGCGGCTGACCGAGCAGTGGTGGCTGCGCTATCCGCGCGTCGAGGAGGCCAAGGCGGCGGTGCGCGACGGGCACATCAAGTTTCACCCGGAGCGCTGGTCGAAGGTTTACCTGCACTGGCTGGAAAACATCCAGGACTGGTGCATCAGCCGGCAGCTCTGGTGGGGGCACCGGATTCCGGTGTGGTATCGCAAGGGCGCCGATCGCTCCGACCCGAAGAACTGGCATGTGTCGGTCGACGGCCCGGCGGACCCGGAGAACTGGGAGCAGGAGGAGGACGTGCTCGACACGTGGGCGTCCTCGTGGCTGTGGCCGTTTGCGACGCTGGGCTGGCCGGACGAGGCGGAGATGAAGGCGGCGGGCTTCGATTATTTTTATCCGACCGCGACGCTCGTGACCGGGCCGGACATCATTTTCTTCTGGGTGGCGCGGATGATCATGGCGGGGCTGGAGTTCGTGCGGCCGGGCGAGCCGATCGAGCGGCGGATTCCGTTCCAGAACGTTTATTTCACGGGGATCATCCGCGATGCGCAGGGGCGGAAGATGTCGAAGTCGCTCGGCAACTCGCCCGATCCGCTCGATCTGATCGACAAATACGGCGCCGACGGCCTGCGCTTCGGCATCATCTCGATCGCGCCCCAGGGGCAGGACATCCGTTTCCAGGAGGACCGGATCGAGGGCGGGAAGAATTTCTGCAACAAGCTCTGGAACGCGTGCCGGTTCCGGCAGCTCAGCGGCGAGGCGGGTGACAACTCGTCGTTCAACGCGATCCTCGCGCGGCTCGATCCGGCGAAGTTTGATGCCGACGACCATGCGATCCTCGACCGCCTGCTCTCGACGACGCGCGAGGTGAACCGCTGCTTCAACGACTTCGAGTTCAGCGCGGCGGTGCAGGCGCTCTACGGATTTTTCTGGGGCGATTTCTGCGACTGGTATGTCGAAGTCTCGAAGGCGAAAATGCAGGCCGAGGACACGAAGGCGAACTGCCTGGCGATCCAGGATCTCGTGCTGCGCCAGACGCTGCTGCTGCTGCTTCCGTTCATCCCCTTCATCACCGAGGAGCTCTGGAGCCTGCTCGGGTTTGGCGAACCGGGGACCTTCATCCAGGATGCGCGGCTCGAAAACGCATCGCGAATCGCGACGAGCTCGCTCGCGCGCGGGCTCGTGCTCGACCGCACGCAGGTGACGACGGTCGAGTGGCTGAAAACATTCGTGTCACAGGCGCGTGCGCTGAAGGCCGAGCACAACCTCGCGAGCCGGCGCGATGTGAAGTTTTTCGTGACGCCGCGCGACGAGGCCGCGTGGGCGACGATCGAGGCGAACCTCGCCAAGGTCACGAGGATGGCTGGGGCCGAGGCAATCGAGCGGCGCGATGCCGTCGAGAACGCGCCCGCGGTGGTGACGCCGCTCGGCACGCTTTATCTCGATCTCGCGAGCAGCGTGGACGCCGGAGCCGAGCGCGCTCGGCTGACGAAGGAATTGGATGCGCTCGCGAAGCACATCGCCGGCACGGAGGCGCGGCTGGCGAACAAGGCGTTCACCGACAAGGCGCCGGCGGCGGTGATCGAAGGCGCGCGCAAGCAGCTCGCGGATCAGCAGGCGAAGCGGACGGAGCTCGAACGGCTGTTGAAGGCGCTGGGGTGAGACGACGCGGAAGGCGCGGGTGCGGGGATGAGAGCCTGTCCGCAGGCGATGCTGGACTTTCGCCTGGCGAAATCCCTGCAAGCAGGCTCTTGCCTCAGGCGGAGTGCCGCGGAACCCGTTGCCCAGCGCGGCGTCGCTGGCGAATGAAGGCGAATCCGAGGCCGGCGAGGCCGGCGATTGCCGCGTAGGTGGAAGGCTCGGGAACGGCGGAGACGGTGACGACCTGCACGCCGGCGAAGTCGGCCTCGCCGGCGCCGGGAGCGGTGGTGAAAAAGCCGGCGAGACTCGTTCCCGTGGGTGTCACGGAGAATTCCACGTAGTTCACTCCGCTTTCGAAGGACAAGTCGGGGATCGCGGTGGCTGTAAGATCGGTGCCGTCGAACGTGAAGATCGCGGCGCGATGGTCATCCAGCGCTCCCGATTGAGAGTAGAAATAAAAATCGTAACTGTCGCCGGCGGTCAGGCCGGTGATGGTGAACGCGGCACCGCTCGAACCGGTGTAATAGTAGCCTTGGAACAGATCCGCAGCGAATTCCGGCGCGCCACCCGTACCGAAGCTCGAACCATCGAAGAGGACGCGGATGCTCGTGGGCGTCGTTCCATCGGAGGCAAACATCGTCGCCCGGTCCTGCGCGTAGGGGGCATCCTCGCCATCCGGTCCGACGCGATTCCAGAAATCGTTCTGCGAGTCGTCGGGCGCGGCGCCGAGGCCGAAGTTCAGGTTCGTGGAATTGTAGTCTTCCATGAAGTTGAAGTTCACCACTTGGGCGGAGAGATGCCAGCAGAGCAGCGTGAGAGACAGCGCGGTGAAGCGCAGCGGGAATCGAGTAATCATGGGGCCGGGAAGCTGGAGGAGGTCGAGGAGGGGGCGACGCGGGCGGATCTGACGGGATGCTTTCGAGTGGAATCTCCAGGTGCGGTCAAAGTCGGGTGCACGAAACGGGTTCAGCGAATCACGAATCGGACAAGGGTGTCTCTCGTCCGCACGGCTGGCGAATGGGCGTCAACCGGATCACCGACGAAGCGCGCACGGTCGTCGTCGAGAGAGCGCGCAAGCAGCTCGCCGACCAGCAGGCGAAGCGCGCGGAGCTGGAGCGGCTGTTGCAGGCGCTGGGGTAAGTCTTGCCGGACCGGCCGACTTGTTCCGAGGCAAACCTTGGGATGGCTGATTCCGGCGTTGGGCGGATTCGTGAATCCGTGAGTCTGTTTCGTGTAATTTTCATTGAGCACCCGGGAGGGCGACGGTGCCAATGGCGGATATGTCCAGCTTGTTTTCCATTGCTTCGCAGGCTTGGGGTCGGGAGCGGAAGGGTTCTTCCGCGCCGAAGGATTGGCGGATGGGGGCGCAGGCTGCCACGCGCACGGCATTGCTTGCGTGTGCGCTCGCCGCCGTCGCGCCGAAGATCTCGGCGCAGTTGATCGTCTACGAGGGGTTCGACTATCCCCTGAACACGGGGCTGAGCAGCTCCGCCAACACCGGGACGGGGTGGACAGGGAATTGGACGAACAACACCTGGCGCACCAATTCCGGATCGGGTGAAATCAGCACGGGGCTCACCTACGCCGGATTGTCGACCGTCGGCAACGCGGCGCGCGAAGTGAACGGGGAGGACTTTCGTTCGTTCGCCGAGCAGTCAGCGAGCGGCACGTACTGGGTTTCATTTCTCGTGCAGGTCGACAGCACGGCGCACCGGGATTTCGGGATCTCACTCTTCGACGGAGGGTCCGAGAAGGTTTTCATGGGCCAGACGCTGGGAGCGAACGGCAATCTTTCGCTCTGGCAGAATCCCAGCTACGATTCCCGCAACGACAGCGCCGCCGCGCCGGTCGCGAATACGCCGATGCTTTTCGTCGCCGAATTCGACATGGATAGCGCGAAGGCGTGGTTTTGGGTCGATCCGACCTTGTCCGGCGGTGCGCCCTCCTATGCTTCCGCGGAGAACGGCGCGGGCGGTTCGTCGATCTCGGTGTTCACCTTTAATTCGGTCCGGATGTATGGCAGCGGAGGCTACTTCGACGAGATCCGCATCGGCAGGACGGCGGCGGACGTCGGATTTGGGTC
>DASZPP010000013.1:0-5211 GCA_035549975.1 Opitutus sp. | reverse complement strand
ATGTCCGGGGGGGCCGGCCCCGCGACGCCAGGTTTCCGGCCGGGTTTCGTATGCGTGGTGAACGCCGCGAGACTTGCGCGCCGGAAGGGAGCCGCTTCTGTTGGCGGCTCTCGCATGACCGACGCCGCACCCAATCCGCTTCTCGATTCGTCTTTTGAAATTCGCTGGTCGCAACTGCGCCCGGATTTGATCGAGCCGGCGATCACGCGTGCGATCGAGCGGGCGCAGGCCTCGATCGACGCGATCGCGACGCGGGACCTGGGCGCGCTCACCTACGAGAACACGTTTCTCGCGCTGGAGCACGCGACGGAGGAATTGAACCAGGCGTGGGGCAAGGTCGCACACCTGCAATCGGTGGCGGACTCGCCGGCGTTGCGCGAGGCGCACAACGCGATGCTCCCGAAAGTGTCGGCGTTTTTCGCGCGAATTCCGCTCAACGCCGAATTGTGGCGGCGGCTGAAGTCTTTCGCCGGGACCGCGACGGCGGAAGCGCTCACGGGCATCCACCGGCGCTTTGTCGATGAAACGGTGCAGGATTTTCGCCAGGCGGGCGCGGACCTGCCGCCGGAACAGCGCGCGCGGCTCGAGGCCGTGCAGACCGAGCTCGCCGGGCTCACGCAAAAATATTCGGAGAATGTCCTCGATGCGACGAACGCCTGGCAGCTCATCGTGACCGACGAGGCGAAACTGGCGGGGCTGCCGGCGCACGCGAAGGCGGCGGCGCGACGGAGCGCGGAGGCGAAGGGCAGCGCGGGATGGCGGTTCACGCTTCACCAGCCCGCGCAGGAGCCGTTCATGGTTTACCTCGAGGAGGGCGCACTGCGGCGCGAGATGTGGGAAGGAGCGACGGCGGTCGGCGCGCGGGCGCCGCACGACAACACCGCGTTGATCGGGCGAATCCTGGCGTTGCGCGCGGAGAAGGCGGCGCTGCTCGGGAAGGCGCATTTTGCGGACGTGGTGCTCGAGCGGTGCATGGCGAAATCAGGCGCCCAGGCGCTGGGATTTTTGGAGGATTTGCAGGGGCGGGCGGCGGAGGCGTTTGCGCGTGAGAGCCGCGAGCTGGAGGAATTCAAGGCGGCGCAGACGGGACGGCCGGCCGCGCGGCTCGCGCCGTGGGAGCTCGCATTTTGGGCCGAGAAGCTTCGGCGGGCGCGCTACGATTTCGACGAGGAGGCGCTGCGGCCGTATTTTCCGGCGGACCGGGTGATCGCGGGGCTGTTCGAGCTGGCGGCGCGCGTCTTCGGGTTGCGCATCGTCGAACGCCGAACGGGGGAGGTGGAGACGTGGCATCCCGAGGTCAGCTTTTACGAGGTGCGGGACGCGCGCGGGCGGCACCTCGGTTCGTTTTACGCGGACTGGCATCCGCGCGAGTCGAAGCGCGGAGGCGCGTGGATGAACTATTTGATCACGGGCGGCCCGGGTCGCGACGGGACGCGCGCGCCGCATCTCGGGCTGATCTGCGGGAATCTCACGCCACCGGTGGACGGAAAGGCGGCGCTGCTGACCCATCGCGAAGTCGAGACGATTTTTCACGAGTTCGGGCACCTGTTGCATCACCTGCTCGGCGAGGTGGAGATCAAGTCGTTGAACGGCGTGAACGTTGCGTGGGATTTCGTCGAGCTGCCGTCGCAGATCATGGAGAACTGGTGCTGGGAACGGGAAAGCCTCGACCTGTTCGCGCGGCATCACGAAACGGGCGCGACGATCCCCGGAGAAATTTTTCAAAAAATGACGGCGGCGCGGAACTTTCGCGCGGCGACAGCGATGATGCGGCAGATCGCGCTGGCGAAGATGGATCTCGTGCTGCACATGCGCACGGCGGAGTTCGCGGGGGCAGCGGATGTCGAGCCGCTGGCCCGCGCGGCGGTGGCGGAGTGTCTCGTGCCGACGGAACCGCCGTCGCCGACGATCGTGAAACGGTTCACGCACGTTTTCGCGGACCCGGTCGGCTACGCGGCGGGCTACTATTCCTACAAGTGGGCGGAGGTGCTGGAGGCGGACGCGTTCACGCGGTTCCAGCGGGAGGGAATCTTCAATCCGCAAACGGGTTCCGACTTCGTGGCGCAGGTTTTGAGCCGGGGAAATTCCGCCGATCCGGCGGAACTGTATCGCGGTTTCATGGGTCGTGATCCGGACCTCAACGCCCTCTTGCGGCGAAGCGGTCTGGCGCCGGCGGCGGCCTAACCGGCGCGCAGCGTTCGAGGGCGGGGCAACCCGTTCTCATGCGTCGATTCCTGATCATACTCGCAAGCCTCGCAGCGGCGCTGCTCGCGCTGGCGGCGACGCTGCCGTGGTGGCTGGGACTGGCGCTGGCGTGGATCGGGCCGGCGTTCGGGCTGCACTGCGGGAGTTACGTGCGCGAAGGTTATGCGCGGTTCGCCCTGGAAAACGTCACCGTGCGCCGGCGCATGACGGAGGTTCAGATCGATCGAGTCGCGGCTGAGACTCCGGTCGTGTGGCTGTGGCATCGCTGGACCGGCAACGCGTCCGTCGTGGAAGCGACGAGCTGGCGCGTGAACGTTGCGCACCGTGAGCAGGCTTCGCCGGAACGGGTTCGCGGCTGGGTGCCGTTGCACGCGCGACTCGAGCATGTGGCGGACTTGCTGGCATTCTGGCTGCCGCAGGCGCGGGTGGGACGCGGAATCGTCACCTGGCCGCAGGGGGAGATGGAATTTTCGTCGGCGCATTGGCGCGAACGGACGCTGACGGTGCCGGAGATCGGCTATCGAAAATTCCGGGCCGCGGCGACGCTCGCGGTGCCGGCAGGCCAGCCGATGCGGCTGCGGGCGCAATCCGCGGACGGTGATCTCGCGGTCGATTTGACGACGACGGGGGCGACCGTTGACGGCATCGCGAGCTGGGCGGGTCAACGGGCGAAGGTTTCGGCGCGATTCCCCGGCGAAGGATGGAAGCCGGGCGAGGCGTCGCTCGTCGCGGAAAAATGGAACGTGCCGGGAGCGCGCGCGCGGGTCGGCGCGGAGTATGCGACCCTGAACGGCGGCGGAGAAATCAAGTGGAGCGATGGGCGGTTGACGGCGAAGATCACGGCGAAAGGCGAGCCGGCGAAAGGTGCGAAGGCGCCGCCGCTTTCGGTCGATCTGGACGCGCAGCTTGACGCGGCGGGGATCGTGGTGAGCGCGGCGGAGGCGACGGGGCCCGGACTCAGCGCGCATTTGACCCAGCCGGTGCGGATCGACTGGCACGGACGGCTCCAATCGCAGGCGTCAGCGTTCGCAGTGTCGGCGGACCTGGGAAAGCTGCCGTGGTTCGAGGGGCGCGGAAGATTGCAGGGGCAGGGCAAAGTCGTGCCGGGGCGGCAACAGCGCGTGGCGGTCGAGTTTTCGGCGTCGATGGACGACGTGGCGATCGAAGGCGGCGCGATCGCCCACGCGGAAGCGAATGGGCGCTTCGAATGGCCGCGGCTCGAAATCGCGGCGGCGAAGCTGGCGATGGTGGACTGGAGCGATGTCAGCGCCGCGGGCGGCTGGGATTTCCGGGAGCGCAAGGTGCTCGACGCGAAAATCGACGGCGAAGTTGACCGAAAACTCCTCGCCCAGTGGCGGCCGAAACTGCCGCAGTTCGACAAAGTGGGCATCAAAGCGAAGGCGTCGGGCCCGTTGCGCGAGCTGACGCACGAAGGGCAACTCGAGACGTCGAGCATCAAACTCGGGAAACTCCGGCCGCTGGCCGCCACGATTTCGTGGCGCGGGCGCGGCGCCGGCATCGAGGGCTTCACGGCCCATGCGACGGCGCAGGAGATGAACATCGACGTGGCGGGCTCGGCCAACGCGGGCGGCATTCGAATTGAAACGGCGACGCTGGAGCGAAGCGGCGGGCCGGGACTGAAGCTGACAAGACCGACGGTGATCGTGCTGGGTCACGGGACGTCGGACGCCGCTTGGAAACTAGAGAACCTGAATCTCGAGGGCGAAGGAATGGCGGTCGCGGCGAATGTGACTTGGGGCAGGGCGGGCGCGGCGGAGATTTCGGCGCACGCGATTCGATCGGACTGGCTGCGGGAGCTCGTTCCGCTGCCGCCGTCGCGCTGGTCGATCGAGAATCTGACGGTGCGGGGAAATTGGAACGACGGGCCGGCGAAGTTCACCGCGGACGCCGCGGTGAAGATCGATCTTGGCGATGACCGGAGTGCGACGGCGTCGGTGCGCGCGCAAGGCGACGAGGGCGGGTTGCAACTCGCGTCGCTGCGGGTGGCGGAAGGGAGCGGCGTGATCGTGAACGCGACGGGGCATCTGCCGATCACGGTGCGGCCGGGGGCCGGCGAGGTGTTTGCGGTCGACGAGAAAGGGAAGTTCGCGCTGGACGCGCAGACGACGGACAACCCGGATTTCTGGAAGAAGCTCACGGAGCTGAGCGGCGTTGAGCTGGTTCATCCGGAAGTGACCGTGCGGATGAGCGGGACGTGGGCGGAGCCGCGTGGCGAGGCGAGGATCGCAGCGGAGCGGATCGCGCTGACCGGCGCGCGGTTCAAGGGAGCCTGGCCGAAGATCGAGGCGCTCGACCTGCGATTCACGGGCGATCGCGACGGGCTGAAGATCGAACGCGGTTCCGTGAGCATCGCCGGCCAGGCGGTCCGGGCCGAGGGGATGTTGCCGCTGCGCGCGGCAAACTGGTCCGACTTCCGAAAACAGCCGATGGAATTTGTCCGGCGGGCGAGCCTGCACGTCGCCGTGCCCGACGGCGACATGGCGGCGGTGGCGCAGTATTTTCCGAAGTATCTCGCGGCGTCGGGGCGGTTGCAGATTGACGCGACGCTGAAACCGGGGCTGCACCTGAGCGGGTTCCTGCGCGTGAAGGACGCCGTGTCGCGCCCGCTGGGGCCGCTCGGCATCCTGCAGGACATCGACGCGGACGTGCGGCTGGACGAGCGCACGATCAACTTCGCGAGCGTGACGGCGCACATGGGCGGACAACTCGTGACGTTGCGCGGCACCGCGGAGCTGCGCGAGCGCCACGCGCCGCGACTCAACCTCACGCTGGCGGGGGAGAATTTGCCCTTTGTGCGGAAAACCGGGCTGCTGCTGCGCGGCGACCTCGACCTGGCGTTGAAGACGCCGGAGTCCGGGCCGCCCAACCTGTCGGGAAACGTGCGCCTGCGGGACAGCCTGTTTCTGTCCGATGTGCGCTCGCTGATTCCGACGGGCGCGAAGGAAGCGACGTCGCGCCCGCCCTATTTCTCGATCGACGCCCCGC
>DASZPP010000012.1:0-14585 GCA_035549975.1 Opitutus sp. | reverse complement strand
CGAAAAACGAAACCGTCGTCCAGGGCATCGCCGCCTCGCAAGGCATCGCCTACGGACCGGTTTTCGTTTACATCGAGAGCAATGTCGAGGTGCCGAGCTACCAGGTCGAGCCGGAGAAGCGGATCGACGAGATCGCGCGGTTCGAGAAAGCGCTGCTGGCGACGCGGCAGCAGATCGCGAAGATCCAGGACGAGGTGGAGAAGAACCTCGGCAAGGAGGAGGCGCGGATTTTCGACGCGCACCTGCTGGTGCTCGAGGACCAGGCCTTGATCGGCGAGACGATCCGCGAGTTCGAGCTCACGAGCCGGAACATCGAGACGTGCTTCGACAACGTCTCGCAGCGCTACATCCAGGCGTTTTCCGAGATCGACGACGAATACCTGCGCGAGCGCGCGGGCGACATCCGCGACGTCGCGCAGCGCGTGCTGCAGAACCTGCTCGGCCAGGCGGAGAATTCGCTCACCCGGCTGGCCGACCGGCGGATCGTGGTGGCGAACGAAATCTCGCCGTCGGCGTCGGCGAGCCTCGACCGCAGCGCGGCGGCGGGAATCATCACGGACTCCGGCAGCCGCACGAGCCACGCGGTGATCGTGGCGCGATCGATGAAGGTGCCGGCGGTGGTGGGCGTGCGGGATCTGTCGAAGCGGGTGAAGAACGGCGACTGGGTGATCCTCGACGGCTACGACGGCGTGGTGATCGTGAACCCGACGGAGAGCACGCTGTTCCGCTACGGCAAGATCCAGGAGCAGAAGAAAACGTTCGAGTCGCGCCTGCTGCAGGCGAACCGCGAGCCGGCGGTCACGGCGGACGGCGTGCGCGTGACGTTGATGGCGAACATCGAGAAGGCGGAGGAAGTGGCGCTGGTGCGGGACTACAGCGCCGAGGGCGTGGGGCTGTTTCGCACGGAGTACATGTTCCTGAACTCGGCGCGCGTGCCGACCGAACAGGAGCAGTTTCTCGCCTACAAGGCGGTGGCCGAGGGCATGGCGCCGCACCCGGTCATCATCCGCACGCTCGACCTCGGCGGCGACAAGCCGATCACGGGCAACCCGGAGCTGTTTCCGCCCGAGGACAATCCGTTCATGGGATTTCGCGCCATCCGGTTCTGCCTCGAGCATGTGGCGATTTTCAAGGAGCAGTTGCGCGCGATCCTGATGGCGAGCGCGTTCGGCAAGGTGCGCATCATGTATCCCATGATCAGCGGCCACGAGGAGCTCGCGCGGGCGAACGCGGTGCTGCGCGAATGCATGGCGGAGTTGAAGGCGCGCGGGCAGCCGTTCGACGAGAACATCCAGGTGGGCGCGATGATCGAGGTGCCGAGCGCGGCGACGACGGCCGATCTGCTGGCGCCGGATTGCGCGTTTTTCAGCATCGGGACCAACGACCTCATCCAATACCTGCTGGCGATCGATCGGGTGAACGACCGCATCGCCCACCTCTACGAGCCGACGCATTGCGCGGTGCTCCGCACGCTGAAGCACATCGTGGACGAAGGGCACAAGGCGAAGCTGCCGGTGAGCGTGTGCGGCGAGATGGGCGGCGACCCGGTGTTCGCGCCGCTGCTGCTCGGGCTCGGCATCGATTGCCTGAGCATGGCGCCGCCCTGGATTCCGTCGGTGAAGTACATCGTCCGGGCGATGACGATGGCGGATGCGAAGAAGCTCGCGAATGACGCGCTGAAGATGACATCGCCGCGGGAAATCTACGCGATGTGCGACGAGTTCTACCGGTCGCGCGTGCAGATCGATTGATCGCCCGCGGGACGGTGCCGCATATTTTGCGACAGTTAGAAGGGAAGAATCGGCGCTTCGGGCTTTTGTTCGCACGGCTCCCGGCTAAGCTCGGGCCAACCAGAACGAAAGGAGAAGGTCATGCCCCCCCAGCCTTCGCTCGGCCACGCCGAAGCTTACCTCAATGTTCATTTGTCCCGGTCCGGGCCGGGTCACCTCAGCCGGGGCGCCGGCCCGTTTGTGACGGTGTCGCGCGAGTCCGGTTCCGGCAGCGCGCCGTTCGCCCGCGCGCTGGCGGCGCGGCTCGATCAGGAGATTCCCGGGGAAACGCCCTGGGTGGTGTTCGATCGCGACCTGGTCGAAGCGATGCTGCGGTCGCGGCACCTCTCGCCGCGGATCGCGAAGTTCCTGCCCGAGGACCGGATCTCCGAGATCGACGCCTCGATCGGCGAATTGATCGGATTGCACCCGAACATCTGGAACCTGATCCAGCGCACGAACGACATGATGCGCGAGCTGGCCCGGACGGGCCACGCGGTGATTGTCGGCCGCGGCGCGAATTTCGCGACCGAGGGCGTGGCGAATGGCGTGCACGTGCGGCTCGTCGCGCCGCCAGCGTTCCGTGCCGCGCGCATGGCGCAGGAGCTGGGTGGGACCGCCGAGTCGGCCGCCGCGCACAACGCGCACACGGACACGGCGCGTCGCGCCTACGTGCATTCCGTGTTCGACGCAAACGTGACCGACCCGAGCAATTACGACTTGTTGCTCAATGTCGCGACCATCCCGCTCGAGCAGGCGGTGGAAATGACCGCCAGCCTCCTGCGCACGCGGGTGGCGGCGTGCGTGTAGCTGGGCCCCCGCACGGCGCGGGTGGCGGCTAAGCATTCACGCCTTCACGCCGGCTCGCCGCGGGCGAGCACCAGAAAAGTGAAGCGGAAATTTTCGTCCGCGCTTTCGCGGCGCGCGAGCACGCGGGTGAACGCGCCGCTCCATTCCGGAAAAAAGCGGTCACCGTCGGGCGCGGCATGAACAACCGTGAGATAAAGCCGCGCGGCCTGCGGCAGCGCAATCGCCTCGGCAAAAATGCGCTGTCCGCCACAGATGTAGATTTCGCCCGGCAGCGTTTCGGCGAGCGCGAGCGCCGCAGGAAGGGAATGCGCGACCTGCACGCGATCGCGGGCGAGCGAATCGTCGCGGGTCACGACGATGGCGCGGCGTTCGTCGTCGAGAATGCTTTTCCACGACGCGAAACTCACGCGCCCGAGAATGACGATCTGGCCGGCGGTCTGATGGCGGAAGAAATCCCAGTCCTCGCGGATGCGCCATGGCAGCCGGCCGGCGCGGCCGATGACGCGGTTCTCGGCGACCGCGGCGATGAGATTGACGGGCTTGGGCACCGCGCGAAGCAAACGTCGGCCAGCGCGGAACGCGAGTCCGGTTCGAGGCGCGAGCCGGAAAGGGCGCCGGGAGCAAGGTCAGCGATTTTGCCGGCGGGTTTCGGGGTAGCGAGAGGCATCCCTGCGCTCACGCGCGGGGCCACGAACCGGCCAGCGCGCCTGGCGGGCGGCCGCCGGCCGTTTGCGTCGCGCGGTTTCACGGGGCGGATTCGGGGGCGCGCGAGATCGCGGGTGCGGTTTCAGGCGCATCGGCGGGCGGATCGCGGTACTCGGCGGCGAGGGCGAAGGGTGAACCGCCGCGGAGATAGCGGATCAGCAGCCGGGCGTTGAGCCATTGCTGCGCGATCGCGCCGCGGCGTTCAAATCGGCGCGGTGAGGTTGCGACCTCGGCGGGCAGCGACGCGATCGGGGTGAATTCGCGGGCGCGTTGCAGCAGCGCGACGTCCTCGAACAGCGGCCAGTCGGGAAAGCCGCCGAGCGCGTCGTGCAGTTCGCGGCGAATCAGGATGCCCTGGTCGCCGAAACGCGTGAAGACGGAATCGAAACGCGTGAACCACGCGCAGGCGCGGAGAAAGCGGCCGGCGCCGTCGAACCGCAGACGAAACGTCGCCACCTGCGGATGCAGGCGGGCAATGAAATTCGCCACGACGCTGCCGGCGTTCGGCGGGAGCAGCGTGTCGGCGTGCAGGAAGAGCAGCCAGTCGGCGTCCGGCGCGGCGGCGGCGCCCGCGCGGCACTGCGTGCCACGGCCGCGAGCGGAGACGACGACCTGCGCGCCGAGGCGGACGGCGATATCACGCGTGCCATCGTGACTCTGGCCGTCGGCCACGATCAGGCGCGCGTTCGGCAGCGTCCGGGCGACCGCGGCGAGAGTGGCGGCGAGCGAGGCGGTTTCGTTAAAAGTGGGAATGATGATCGCGAGGCGGTCGGAGGACGCGCGGTGGACGACGCGCGCGAGGTAGCGGCGGTAGCCGGTCAGGTCGTCGACATCGGATTTCGGCACGAGCAACTCCCGCGCGAGGCCGAGCCGGCCCGCCCGGGCAAAGGTCGTGCCGAGCACGTGCGAGGTGCCCCAGGGGATATTGGAGAAAAGCGACGGCGCCGCGCGGCGAAGCGCGAGAAGATAGTAGCCGCCGTCGACGGCCGGCCCGAGGACGACGTCGGCGCGCGCGAGCCGCAGCGCGGTTTCGTGGAAGGTGTCATCGTCCAGTTCCGGGCAGTCGCCGCCGATGACGATGACGCGTGAGGCGCCGCGATCGAATGCGCCGGCGAACGCGTGGCGGAGGCGGCGGCCGAGGTCGCCGTCGGTTTGGGCGACGTAGGAAGGCATGGGGCCGAGCCAGGCGCGCATCTCGGCCTCGGCATCGGCCGGGGTGAAATGAATTTCCACCGGCCAGCCGGCGGGAATCTCGCGGAGCTGGCGGACGACGAGCGCGCGATAGACATCGAGCGCGCGTTCCGGGCCGAGGGCGGCGGCGAGGCGCGTCTTGGCGAAGCCGGGACGCGGGGCCTTCAGGAAGACCAGGAGGAGCGGCGGCTTGGGGACGGAGGATTTCATCTCGGCGCGATGATGTTTTGGCACAGGCCGGGTGCGTCCGGAAGTCGGTCGGACGCATGCATGATTCCGGTGCCTGGAGGATAGAGCACGGAGCGCGCGGGCGTGTTCCCCGCGGTGGGACGGCGGCGGATTGCCGCGCATCCCCGCAGTCCTACGGAGTCTTTGCGAACTCGCTGTGCTTGCGGCTGTAAAACGCGTAGATGACCAGGCCGAGGCCGAGCCAGACGAAAAAGCGGACCCACGTGATGACGGTCAGGCCCGTCATCAACCCGACGCAAAAGATGACCGACAATACGGGGAACAACGGGCCGAGGGGCACGCGGAAATCGCGGCGCCGCCCGGGCTGGCGCCGGCGGAGGAAGATCACGCCGAGGGAGACGAGCGCGAAGGCGAAGAGCGTGCCGATGTTGGACAGATCGGCGGCATCGCCGATGTCGACGAGCCCGGCGGGCAGGCCGACGGCGGCGCCGGCGATCCACGTGGACCAGTGCGGCGTGCGGTGCTTCGGATGGATGGCGGAGAGGCGTTTCGGCAGCAGGCCGTCGCGCGACATGGCGAACCAGATGCGGGTCTGGCCGTATTGGAAAACGAGGAGCGACGAGACCATGCCGGTGAGCGCGCCGATGACGATGATCGACTGGTAAACCGGATGCGCGCCGAGCACCTTGAGCGCGTAGGCGACGGGCGCCTCGGCGGCGGCGCCGGAACCGAAGGTCGAGAATTTCATCATGCCGAGCAGCACGAGCGCGACGCCGACGTAGAGGACGGTGCAGACGATGAGCGAGGCGATCATGCCGAATGGCACGTCGCGCTGCGGGTTTTTCGATTCCTCGGCGGCGGTCGAGACGGAATCGAATCCGATGTAGGTGAAAAAAATAATCGCGCCGCCGGTCACGACGCCGCTGAAGCCGGACGGCGCGAACGGGTGCCAGTTTTCCGGATGCACGAGCAGGCCGCCGACGACGAGGAAGATCAGGATCGCGGCGATTTTCACGACGACCATGATATTGTTCGTCTTGGCGGATTCGCGGATGCCGCGGACGAGCAGCACGGTGAGGACGAAGATGACGAGGAAGGCGGGCACGTTGAAATACGCGCCGGTGAGATGGCCGCCGGCCCAGACGGAACTCGACCACGCGTCGGGGATCGTGAGGCCGAACGTCGCGAGCTGCGCCTTCAGGTAGCCGCTGAAACCGACGGCGACGGCGACGTTGCTGACGGCGTATTCGAGGATGAGATCCCAGCCGATGATCCACGCGAAGATTTCGCCGAGCGTGGCGTAGGAGTAGGTATAGGCGCTGCCGGCGATCGGGATCATCGAGGCGAGCTCGGCGTAACACAGGCCGGCGAAGCTGCAGGCGATGGCGACGAGAATGAAGGAGATCGCGATCGCGGGGCCGGCGGGCGGGCGGCCGTGGACGAGCACGCCGTCGAGACCGCCGTGCTGGAAAAAATTGACCACGATGTCGAGCACCTGCGCGTGGAGGATCGACGGCGCCTCGAAGTGTTCGCCGGCGGCGGCGGTGCCGGTGAGAACGAAGATGCCCGAGCCGATGATCGCGCCGATGCCGAGGGCGGTGAGGCTCCACGGGCCGAGGTGTTTTTTCAGGCGCGAGTCGGGCTCCTCGGAGTTGGCGATGAGCCGGTCGATCGACTTGCAGGCGAGAAGCTGGCCGCCGTTGCGGCGCGGCGGTTCGCCCGGGGGAGGAGTGGAAGACATGAAACGCGGCGCAGGCCCGGCGTGAGTTGAATTGATCTGCGGCGACGGTCGAGGAATTTCGGAGGGAGGGCGGGCGCCGGGCGCGGAGGTGGAGGAGCGCGGAGCGAGCCGACGAGCCGACTCGCTGGCGCTCGCCGCTACGGTGCTGGCGCGAACGGCGTTGCGCGGAGGCGGGAAATCGGTGAGATCGCCGCCATGCAAATCGGGGTCCCCAAGGAGATCAAAATTGGCGAGACGCGCGTGTCGATGACGCCGAGTCTCTGTCGCCGTTGCGTGAAGCTCGGCGCGAAAGTGCTGGTGGAAAAATCGGCGGGCTCGAGCGCGGGCTTCGCCGACGCGGAATATCGCGCCGCGGGCGCGACGCTCGCGGGCAGCGCCGCGAAAGTGTGGGCGACGTCGGATTTGATCCTGAAGGTCAAGGAGCCGCTGCCGGCGGAATACGACGGGATGCGCGAAGGGCAGGTGGTGTTCACCTACCTGCATCTCGCGGCGGGGCCGGAGCTGACAAAAGTGCTGTTGAAGAAGCGAGTGCTCGGCATCGCGTATGAAACGGTCGAAGGCGCGGACGGGCAGTTTCCGCTGCTGAAGCCGATGTCGCAGATCGCGGGGCGGCTCTCGATCCAGATCGGCGCGTATTTCCTGCAGTCGCAGCACGGCGGCTCGGGTGTGCTGCTCGGGGGGATTCCGGGAACGATGCCGGGACACGTCGTCGTTGTCGGAGCGGGCAATTCCGGCGCGCACGCGGTGCAGATGGCGGTCGGGATGGGTGCGCGCGTGACGGTGCTCGATCTCGACACGCGCAAACTCGAGGCGCTCGACATGGAGTATCGCGGGCGGATCGTGACGTTGATGTCGAACCCGGCGAACATCGAGCTGGCGGTCGCGGACGCGGATTTGCTGATCGGCGCGGTGCTGATTCCCGCGGCGAAGGCGCCGATCGTGGTCACGCGCAAAATGGTGGCGCGGATGCGGCCTGGGAGCGTGATCGTGGACATCGCGATCGACCAGGGCGGCTGCATCGAGACGATCCGGCCGACCTCGCACCGGCAGCCGGTCTACCAGGAGCACGGCGTGATTCATTATGCGGTGCCGAACATGCCGGCGCTGGTGGGGCGGACGTCGACGCTCGGGCTGACGCAGGCGACGGAGCCGTTCGTGGCGATGATCGTGCAGAAAGGCGTGGAGCGCGCGCTCGCGGAGCACAAGGGCCTCGCGCGCGGCGTGAACACGCGCGACGGCAGGGTCACCTACGATGCGGTGGCGAAGGCGCTGGGTTACGCGTGAGGCCATCACCCAGGTGAGGCGGCCGATGAGCAGTGGAATGCGACGATGGCGTGCGGCGGTTTTGGCGGCTGCGGTTGCGACGGTTGCAAGCGGCAAGCACAAGTCGCCGCCGCAATGGACGGTGGTGCGCACGCCGCATTTCATGGTGCTGACGGAAGGAAAGCCGGCGACGGCGCAGCGCTGGGCCGACGACCTGGAGCGGTTCCGCGCGGCGCTCGGACGGATGGTGCCGGTGGATCAGGCGCGGCTGACGCCGGTGGCGGTGGTGATTTTCCCGAACGACAAGGCGTTTCGGCCCTACAAGATGCTGCAGAACGGCAAGCCGGCGGAGGTTGGTGGGTTTTTTTCCAACGCGAACGGCGTGCGCGCGATCGGGCTGGCGGTCGACTACGATTCCGACCAGACGCGCCGGGTGATTTTTCACGAGGCGACGCACTGGTTCTACAGCGCGCGCGCGGAGCGGCTGCCGCCGTGGCTCGAGGAGGGAATCGCGGAGGTGTTCTCGACCTTTCACGCCGACGGGAGCCATTTCACCGTGGGCGACGCGATCGCGAACCACGTGGATTTCCTGCGCAACAACGACCTGGAGCCGCTCGCCAAGCTGTTCGGCACGGCGCAGGCGGACATCGATTACCATGAACGCGACCGGGCGGGATTGTTCTACGCGGAGTCGTGGCTCGTCGTGCACTGGGCGATGTTTGGCGAGGGCTCGCCGGGCGCCGACAGCCTGTCGCGCTACGTGACCGCGCTGAAAACCGCGCGAAGTTCCGAGGCGGCCTTCGCGGCGGCGTTTGGCGGAGATTACAGGACGATCGATCACCGGCTCGCGGTGTATCTCCGCAGCGGAGAATACATCCGCCGGAGCTATGTCCTCCGCGCGGCCGATCTCGTGGCGAGCGAGCCACCCCGCCCGGCAACGGAAGGCGAGGTCGAGTATGCGCTCGGAGCCTTGCAGCTGGGTGGTCGCGGCGCGCCGGAGGCGCTGCCGCACCTCGAGCGTGCGGTGGCGCTGGAGCCGGCGAATGTGGCGGCGTGGGAGGCGCTCGGGTTTGCGCGCCTGGCGCAGGACGAGAAGGATGCGGCGCTGGCGGCGTTTGACCACGCGACCCGGCTCGGATCGCACAACGCGCTGGTGTGGCACAACCACGCCGTCCTGCGACAGGAGGCGGAGCTGCCGGCGGGGGAATTCGTCGTGACGACGAATTGGGAGATGTTCAACGAGAGTGCGCGCGACTACCGGCAGGCGATCGCGCTCGATCCGCGTTGCCAGCCGGCTTACGAGGGCCTGGCGGGAGTCGTTTACGGCGCGCAGCCGGCGGATGCGGCGGACCTCGCGCGCCTCGAGCAGGGACGCAGATTTTTTCCAGGCGACAGGATGATCACGACGGGAGTCGCCGCGGCGCAGCTGCGGGTCGGCGATCGCGCGGCCGCGACGAAGGACTTGCGCGCGATCTTCGATGCCGCCGACGCGGCGCCGGCGGTGCGACAGCTCGCGCGCAGCGCGCTCGAGGGTGAAGTGCTGGCGAAGGTGAAGGCGCAGTTCGAGTCGACGCAGCGGGACCGGCGCTATGCGGACTTGATCGCCGGAATCGACGAGGCGCTGAAGGAGGACGTGCTGGCTCCGGAAAACCGCCGGGCGCTCGTCGCGCAGCGGCACGAGGTGGATCAGTGGCGTCGCCTCGATGCGGCGGTGAACCTGGTCAACAGCGGGCGCCGCGCCGAGGCGGCGGTGGCGGTTCGGATGATTCTCGATGAGCCGCCGGCGAACGGGATCATGCGGCAGGAAGCGGAGCGGGTGTTGAAGGCATGCGGGCCGTGACTGCGCCGGCGAGGATCGCGGCGGTCGTGCTGACTGCGGGCGGGGGAGCGCTCCGCGGCGCGGACTGGATCGAGCTGACTGCGCCGAAGTTCACGATCGTGTCGGACGCCTCCGACCCAGGCGCGGACGTTGGCGTGGGAATTCTCGGAATTCCGGCGCGGGACGGCAGCGTTCGTGCCAGTCCGATACCGGTTGGAGGCTAAGCGGCCGGGACGATCGTGATGCTCTCGATCTCGACGCGATCGATCGGGGTGCTTTTTTCCCCGCCGCCGGCGTGCTGGGTGGGGACGGTCGCGATGCGTTCGAGGACGTCGTCGCCTTTCACCAGTTCCCCGAAGGCGGTGTATTGGCGGTCGAGAAACTTGGCGTCGCCGTGGCAGATGAAGAACTGGCTGCCGGCGGAGTCGGGATGCGCGGAGCGGGCCATCGAGATGACGCCGCGGACGTGCGACTTCGGGTTGAACTCGGCCTTGATCTTGTAGCCGGGGCCGCCGGTGCCGGGCATGCCGCCGGCGCCTTTCTTCGTGTTCGGGCAGCCCCCCTGGATCATGAAGCCCTTGATGATCCGGTGAAACGCGGTGCCGTCGTAAAATTTTTCGTTCGCGAGCTTCTTGAAATTCTCGACGGTCTTCGGTGCGACGTCGGGCCAGAAGGCGAGGGTCATTTCGCCGTAGGAGGTCTTGATGACGGCGTTTTCCTTGGTGGGGGCGGAAGTGCTCATGAGGGGCGCAAGGAACGCCGCCGCACGCCGGTGTGCAAGCCAACAAAGTAGATGCCGGTCTCCACGCGCGGAAGCTCCAGGCGCCAAGATCCAAACTCCAAGGAATCGCGAAACTTCAAATTTCAAGGCGGGCGGCTTGGTGATTGGGGATTGAAAATTCGCTGGAGCTTGGAGCTTGGTCCTTGGAGCTTTCCCCATGCGCCTGCGCAAGCTCACGCTCCGGCATTTTCGCAACGTGGGGTTCGGCGCGCTCGAATTCGACGGGCGCCGGCAATTTCTCCTCGGGGCGAACGGCCAGGGGAAGACGAACCTGCTCGAGGCGGCGGGGCTGCTGACTGCGGTGCGGTCGTTCCGGGCGACGGACAACAAGCTGCTGATCGCGCACGGCGAACACACGGCGGCGGTGGCGGCGGAAGTGGAGCAGGAGCGGATCGGCGACACGAAGGTGACGATCAAGCTGCGGCGCGACGGGAAGGAATTGTGGTGCGACCAGACGCGCGTGACGAAGCTTGCGGATTTTCTGGGGCGGTTTCCGACGGTCGTGTTCTCGTCGCCGGACCAGTTGCTCGTGCGCGGCGCGCCGGCGCTGCGGCGGCGGTGGCTCGACCTGACGCTGGCGGCGATGGAGGCGGAATATCTGCGGGCGCTGCAGGTCTATGCGCGGGCGCTGGCGGCGCGGAATGCGCTGCTGAAAAAAGGCCGGGCGCGCGACGACGAGCTGGGCGGCTTCGAAAAATCGCTCGCGCCGGCGGCGGCGGAGTTGATCGCGCGGCGGAGGGCGGGCATCGACGCGCTGGCGGCGGTGCTGAAGGAGAGTTATGCGCGGCTGTGCGAGGCCACGGAGCCGGCGGGGCTGCGCTACGAGCCGGATTTCGAGGAGGCGTCGGCGGAGATGCTGCTGGCGCGCTGGGAGGCGGGGCGCGCGCGCGACCGGCAGTTTCGCACGACGCTGGTCGGGCCGCATCGGGATGATTTTTCGTTTTCCGTGCGCGGGTGCGCGGCGAAGAATTTCGGGTCGGAGGGCCAGCAGCGTTCGCTCGTGCTGGCGCTGCGGCTGGCGCAGGCGGCGTGGTTTCAGGCGAGGAGCGGGGTGCGGCCGGTGTTGCTGGCGGACGATGTGCTCGGCGAGCTCGATCCGGCGCGGCGGCGGCGGTTCTGGGCGGCGGTCGATCCGGAGGCGCAGGTGATCGCGACGGGGACGAGTCTGCCCGAAGGCGAGCCGGGCGAGTGGCAGGTGTTCGCGGTGACGGACGGGACGTTCGAACCGGTGGAAACGAAAGGCCCGGCGTGAGTGGTTCACGAGACACCCGGAAAAGATTCATCGGATCCATTTTAACCGCGGATCACACGGATGGACACGGATGGAATTCCGGTCCCCGTGATGATCTGCGTGATCCGTGGCCAACCTCCGCCTCCTTTGACCGTGACATTTGAACCATGGCAGTGGGTGCTGGCGGTGATCGGCGCGCTGGTCGTGGGCGTTTCGAAGACGGGGATCGCGGGGCTCGGGATGCTGTTCGTGGTGATCTTCGCGCAGATTCTTCCGGCGAAACAGGCGACGGGAGTCGTGCTGCCGCTGTTGCTCTGCGGCGACATCGTCGCGGTGGCGTCGTATCGGCGGCACACGCAGTGGCGGTTTTTGTGGCGACTGTTTCCGTGGACGGCGGCGGGGGTGGTGATCGGTTTTTTCGCACTGGGACGGATCGACGACCGGCAGGCGCGGACGCTGATCGGCGTGATCGTGCTGGCGCTGCTCGGGCTGCACGTCGCGCGGCGGAGAGGTAGCGGCGGTCGTCCCGACCGCCACGGAGCGACGGATGGCCGTCGAGACGACGGCCGCCACCTGGAGCGCGGGCACGGCTGGTGGTTTGCGCCGGTGTTTGGCGTGCTGGCGGGTTTCACGACGCTCGTCGCGAATGCGGCGGGGCCGTTGATGGTGATCTATCTGCTGGCGATGCGGCTGCCGAAGCTGGAGTTCGTCGGGACGGGCGCGGTCTTTTTCCTGCTGCTGAACCTGTTCAAGGTGCCGTTCATGGTCGACCTCGGGCTCGTGAACGGCGGCAGTCTCATGCTGAACCTGTGGCTGGCGCCGGCGGTGCTGGCTGGCGCATGGCTCGGGCGCAGGATTCTCGTGCGGATCGACCAGCGGCTGTTCGAGAATCTGGCGCTGGGGCTGAGCGCGGTGGCGGGAATCAAGATGCTGTTTTGAACGGGGCGATTTGAAACGCGGAGGGCGCGGAGAACGCAGAGCGCGGCAGGGACGATTATTTTATTCTTCGCGTCGTTCGCGATCTTCGCGTTTAAGAACCGGCATGGCGCGAATGTCGGTCCGGGAGATGTGGAAGGCGAAGCTCGAGGGACGCGCGGTGGCGCCGGCGAGCGTGGCGGCGCCGGTGCCGGCGCGGGCGGCGTTTGCGGGACGGGTGCTGGGGATCGATCCGTCGCTGCGCGGGACGGGGCTGGCGCTGATCGAGTTCGCACCGGGACGGCCGCCGGTGCTGCTGCGGTGTGCGACGGTGCGGGTGGCGGCGAAGCGGCCGATGAGCGTGGCGCTGGCGGAGATTCATCGCGCGGTGCTGGCGATGATCGACGGGGCGGACGTGCGGCACGTGGCGCTGGAGCAGACGATCTACGTGCAGAATTTCCAGACGGCGCAGATTCTCGGCGCGGCGCGCGGGGCGGCGATGGCGGTGGCGGCGCTGCACGGGCGGCCGGTGTTCGAATATGCGCCGCTGCGCGTGAAGCAGGCGGTGGTCGGCATCGGCCGCGCGAGCAAGGAGCAGATGGCGCGGACGGTGATGGCGCTGCTCGGGCACGGCCGGCCGCTGGCGCCGGACGAGGCGGACGCGGCGGGCGTGGCGTTGTGCCACGCGTTCACGTGGCGGGAGTAGGGACGGCCGGAGCGGCGCGGCGGGAAAAAAGCGTCCGGTCTTGCGCAATCCATGCGCAGGGTTTCGCAACGCGAGGTGCTTGCGCGGAAGGGCGGGCGGAGACAGCATCGCGTGCACATTTTTTCCCGATGAACGAAACACGTGAGTCGTATCTCTCCTTCCGGCCGAGGCTGGCGGAGAGCTGGCGCGACTATTCGCGCGAGAAGTTTTTTGCCGACCTGGCGGCGGGGCTGACGGTGGGTGTGGTGGCGCTGCCGCTGGCGATGGCGTTTGCAATCGCGTCGGGCGTGCCGCCGCAGGCGGGCGTGTTCACGGCGGTGATCGCGGGGTTCATCATCTCGGCGCTCGGCGGGACGCGCGTGTGCATCGGCGGGCCGACGGGGGCGTTCATCGTGATCCTCTACGGGATCTACATGAAATACGGCGCGGAGAACCTCGCGATCTGCACCATGATGGCCGGCGCGATCCTGTTCATCATGGGCGCGGCGCGGATGGGGACGATGATCAAGTTCATCCCCTATCCGGTGACGATGGGGTTCACGTCCGGGATCGCGGTGCTGATTTTCAGCACGCAAATCAAGGATTTCCTCGGGCTGCAGGTGGCGAAGGTGCCGTCGGAGTTTTTCGCGAAGATGCGCGTGCTGCTCGCGAATGCCGGGACGACGCAACTGCCCACGATCGCGCTCGCGCTGGGTTCGCTCGCGATCATTTTGTTCTGGCCGAAGCGCTGGCAGCGGCGCGTGCCGGGCTCGATCGTGGCGCTGGTTGTCGGGACGATGGTGGCGACGATCTTCGCGCTGCCGGTGGAGACGATCGGGACGCGGTTCGGCGGAATCCCGCAGGGGCTGCCGGCGCTGCATGCGCCGGATTTTTCATGGGACAACGTGCGGAACCTCATCCAGCCGGCGACGACGATCGCGCTGCTGGCGGCGATCGAGTCGCTGTTGTGCGCCGTGGTGGCGGACGGCATGATCGACGACCGGCACGACTCGAACCAGGAGCTGATGGCGCAGGGGCTGGCGAACCTCGTGAGCCCGCTGCTCGGCGGGATCGCGGCGACGGGCGCGATCGCGCGGACGGCGACGAACGTGAAATGCGGCGGACGGTGACGCTGCTCGGGATCATCCTCGTGGCGGCGCCGTGGGCGAAGTTCATCCCGCTGGCGACGCTGAGTGCGGTGCTGGTGAACGTGGCGCTGAACATGGGCGAGTGGCACAATTTCCTGCGCGTGCCGAAGTGGCCGCGGAGCGACGCGGTGGTGTTCCTGACGGTGTTTGCGCTGACGGTGGCGGTCGACCTGACGGTGGCGGTCGAGGTCGGGATGGTGCTGGCGGCGATCCTGTTCATCAAACGCGTGAGCGAGACGAGCCAGATCACGGCGGTGGACGAGGCGACGGACACGGAAGGCCCGCATCATTCGCTCGTGGGCAAGGAGATTCCGGACGGCGTGATGGTTTACCGGATG
>DASZPP010000011.1:0-14107 GCA_035549975.1 Opitutus sp. | reverse complement strand
GGCGCGAGAAACGGATTTCGCGGGCGAACTGCCGCCAGTCGTCCGGCGCGAAGCTGCGCTCGACCTCCAGAATGCGCGCGATCGCCGGGTAGTTGTGCGCGCCGCCGAGATAGGCGCCGCGGTAGCCGAGCCCGCGGTAGATCGCGATCTGCTTGGCGGCCAGCTCGGCGAAGAACGCCGCGCCGCGATCGGGCGACGCGCCGTGTTTTTCGCAGAGTTCAAGGAGCTCGCGCGTCACGACGACGCCGGGAATGCGGCCCGCGTGGAAGAGCTGCGCGACCCGCAGGCTGAGCAGATAGACGTTGCCGATCAGCGGCGTGCCGCCGAGTTCGTGCGCGCGCATCCACGCGATCAGCTCCGATTTCTTGCGCGCATCGAAGCCAATCTGGTTGATGATGAACCGTGCGCCGCAGCGGATTTTCGCCGCGAGCTTGGCGTATTGCGGCATCACCTCGCCTTCGCGGAGCTTGAAATTGGTCGTGACGGCGCCGACGAGGAAGTTCGTTTTCTCGAAACGCGCCCGCCGGGCGACGCCGCTCCGCGGATCGTTGGGATCGAGCCCGTCGTTCATCTGCGACAACATCGAGATGAGCGCGACCGAATCGATGTCGAAGACCGGCTTCGCGGTGCCGCCGGCGCCCGCGATGGGATAGTCGCCGGTCATCGCGAGGATGTTGTTGAAGCCTTCGCTGTGCAGGAGCCACGCCTCGGACTCGAGTCCGTTCCGGTTGAGATCCTTGCAGGTGAGATGGATCACGACCTCCTTGCCGGCGTAGAGGATCGGCTTGCCCAGCGCGGTCGGCGCGAGCTGCGGGTTGCCGCCGGCGTTGTCGGTGATCGAAATCCAGTCGATTTCCGGCGACGCCACGAGCTGGTTCGCGAAATCGCGCGCCTTCACCGCGCTGCGCTCGGACATCCCGCCGCGAACGGACACGAGTTCGGTCCCGATCAAAAACCGGGACGACTGCTCGAGTTTCTCGCGGAGGGTTTGCATGGGATCGGACGGCCGTGGCTGGGAGCGTGAGCGAGCGGCCTCGCCTCCACGCGCTCACACTCGCGGCTACGACGAGAGCTTTGCCTCCAGCTCCTTCTGGATCGCCGCCACGACTTCTTCCGGCGAGCCGGCGCGCTCCAGCTCGTCACCCCAGCGGAGATGCGCGATGTAATCGTCGCCCTTCGTCAGGCCGAGCTTCTGGGCGGTGATATCGATCTTCTCGGCGAATTTCGCCGGCAAATCGGTTTTCACCTCGCCGAAATCGTCCCACGCCTTCACGGCGGACGGCAGGTCCTGCCAGTAAAGGATCTGGTATTTCGAGACGGAATTGGGCGGGCGTTGCGCCGCAGGCGCCGGGCTCGTGGTGACCTTGACGCCGCGCTTCGCGGTCGCCACGGGCGCGGGACCTTTGCCGACAAAATAAAGGAACAGGTCGACCGCCGCGGACGCGTCGGCGCCGTAGCCGTCGGCGCCGATCTCGTCGGCGAACATCTGCGAGATCGGCGCGCCGCCGATGGCCATCTTGATGTGGTCGCGGCCGGGAATCTTGAAACCGTCGATCACCGTTTTCATGTAGGTCATCGTCGTGGTGAGCAGCGCGCTCATGCCGATGATGTCGGGTTTGAACTCCTCCGCGGCGGCGGCGAACTTCTCGATGCTCTGGTCGACGCCGATGTCCTTCACCTGGAATCCGGCGCCCTCGGCCATCATGCAGACGAGGTTCTTGCCGATGTCGTGGAGGTCGCCGCGCACCGTGCCCATGAGCAGCCGGCCGGTGCCGGAACCGGCCTGCGGGCCGGCGGTGAGGAGCGGCTTGAGCACGGCCATGCCGGCCTTCATCGCGCGGGCGGCGATGAGCACCTCGGGGACGTAGAGGATGTTGTGACGAAAATCCTCGCCGACGACGCTCATGCCGGCGATGAGGCCCTCCTCGAGGACTTCCTTCACGGTGCGGCCTTCGGCGAGGGCGTCCTTGGTCATCTGTTCGACTTCCTTGGCTTTGCCGTCGTAGAGGCACTGGTTCATCAACGCGTAATCGATCATGGGAAGGGGGAATGGTTGTTCAGATAGGGCGTCTCTTGACGACGTCCGGGCGCCGGCGAGCGGCGCCCCTACGGGTGTTCGTCAACTCACGCCGAAATGGGCCTGGTTGAATTCGGCGAGCGCGGCCTGCATCGCCAGGATGTTTTCGCGCGGCATGCCGGGGCTCGTGCCGCCGCCGACGGAGAGGATCATCCCCTTGCCGTCCACGCTGCCTTTCTCGAGCACTTCGAGCGTGGCCTCGCGCACCTCCTCGGGCGTGCCGCGCACGCCGATCTCGAGCGGATTCACGTTTCCCATGAGGCACATGCGGTCGCCAACGCGCGACTTCACCTCGGCGATGTCAGTCTGCTTGCCCCAGTTGAGGACGTTGAAACCGACGTCGGGCAGGTAATCGAGGCACGCCTGCACCTCGGCGTCGTTGTGGTAAATCTTCACCCAGTCCTTCGGGAAAGCGTCGCAGATGCGCTTCAGGTAGGGGTGGCAGAATTCCTGATAATGCTCCTCGTTCACGAAGCCGACGATGTCGTCGAGGATGAAGATGCCGCCGACGTCGCGACCGATCGCCTTCTCCTGCGCTTTCAGCCAGTCGATGATCACGCGCGTGCAGAGGTCGAGCAACTTGTGCGTGAGCTCGGGTTTCTCGACGAGGTCGATCATGAGCTCGGTCGTGCCGCGCGCGAAACCGGCGGTGCACATTGGGCCGCGCGCCGTGACGATCGGCATGATCTCGCCGGTGTCGAAGACCTGCTGCCGCTGCATGCGGATGCGCTGCAGCGTGAGCGCCATGAACGCGTCGGCCTCGACTTCGTATTCCGGGAGTTTCTCCACGTCCTCGAGGTTGAAGAGCATCGCGTATTCGCTCGGCGTGTTGTCCTGCCAGAACTTGATCTTCGCGCCGAGGACCGACGGCTCGGCGGCCATGCCGTATTCCATCCACCAGCCGGGAACGAAGATGATGTCGGGAAACTCCGCATGGATTTTCCGATGTGATTCGAACCACACGTCGGGCCGGAGAAAGAAATCGAGGTGCGGCACGCCGACGTAACCCGGAATCCACGGGCTGTCGATGATCAGCGCCATCGGAATCTTATCGAGCTTCTCGAGGCGCGCGGCTTTTTTGAAAACTTCCCATTGGGCGGGTTTCATGAAGGAGGGGGAATGAGGTTGAGGTTGGGGATTGAGGTAGCGCAGGCGTCCCGCCTGCAAAGAAGGGGCAGGCCGGCGGGACGCCTGCGCTACGGCTTGATGAGGATTTCGCTGTCGGTGATCTGGAGTTCGACGCCCGCGGCCTTCGCGGCCTCCTGCAATGCGGCGGGCAGCATGACGACCGGGTCGGTGCTGACCGCGAGCCGCCGCATCAGGCCGGCGCCCTGCTTCGTGCCGACCTTCAGGGTGAGGCGCAGGCCCTTGCGCTTGCAGGTGACGCGCACGCCGTCCGGCAGCGCGGCGTTCATCGGCTTGATGAACGCGTCGACGTAATGCACGCCGATGCCGGATTTGTCGCGGAAGACGTGGGGCAGTTTTTCCTTCGCCGCCTGGTTGATGTCGCAGAGTTTGATCATGGTGAAACGGAAATGGGCGCGCGCGACTGCTCGCTGGCCGCGTCGTTGAGGGCGTAGTGAATCGCCTCGAGTGCGAGCCGCCACTTGTGCGCGCGGCCTTCGGCGGTGCAGTGACACCCGGACGCCGATCCGTTGCGCGCGTCCGCCAGCGCAGCCGCGAGCGGGCGGCCGGGCGCGGGAATCTCGGCAGCGATCGCATCCATCAACGCCTCCGCGTCGCTGAGGTAGGCGCACGTCGACCGGTGGCCTTCGTCGTCGGGCGCGGGCCGGCAGTCGCTGCGCAGGATGGTGTAGCCTTCCGCCGCGGAACCCAGCGACACGCGATAGTCGAACGCGAGCGGCTGGCCCAGGTTCGAACAGGTCGTGCCCTCGAAACGAAAGGAAGCCTCCGTGGTGCCGTCCTCGCGCGTGATCGTCACGCGTTCCTGCGCCCACTTCTGCAGGGCGCGGGTGGAAACGGTGTAATTCGGCGCGCGGGCCGCGGCCGGCGGCGGCGTGGTGCGCGTCGCCGGCGCATGGCGGTAGGGCGCACGCCGATAATCGCACGGCGCAAATGAACAGCCCGCACACGGCACCGGCGGCGGCGCGCTCGAACGCACCGCGCTCCGCCGGACCAGGCCGACCACCGCCAGGAGCGATTTCTTCGGCTTCAGCATGCCGGTCGAGAGCACCGTCAGCGGCGCGGGAAAGGGCTGCGTCGCGCCCGCGGTGATCAGTTCGTGCAGCCGATTCTGGTCGGCGACGTCCCAGGTTCCGTAGCCGGGGCTGAAATGCGGGATCGCGAGAAAGTCGGCGCGCTCGGCGAGGCGGCAAATCCGGCCGTGCAGCGACGCCACGAGATGTTCGACGACCGCCGAGCCGAAGATCTCGAGGAAGAAATACTCGTCGGGCCGGCCGTCCTGCCACAGCGTGCGCGCATGCTCCTCGCACTCGTGCCCGGCGCTGACCGCCGCGAGGATCGCGCGCTGCGCGCCGGCCTGGTGCAGCAACCCGTGCAGTTGGTTCGAGCGAAACTCGACGCCATCGAGCTGGAGCGAGTCATCGCCCAGCGCGAGCTCGGCCTCGCGCAGGTAAATCCACGGGCGGCCGTGTTCCGCATACCAGTCGCGCGCCCAGGCCTCGAGTTCGCGCGGCCGTTCGCCCGGCTCGTGGCCGCGCGGATAGCCCAGCAGCCGGAAATACTCGGCCTCGGTGACGTTCACCGTCGGCGCGCAATCGATCAGCTCGAGCCGCGATGCGATCATGACCCGGCGACCTCCAGTGAATTTTCCACCGGCGCAAACTGGCACCCTTCGACAAACACGTCGAAGAAGCGCGGGTGGGTCTCGAGCCGGCAGTGGTGCACGCGGCGCACCAGCGCCTCGAGCTCGGCGCGGCGCGTACGCGAGAGCAGCGCGATCGCCGCGCCCTCGATCGCCGCGTTCCCGACCTGGACGATGCGCGACGAGTCGATGTTCGGAATCAGGCCGATGCGCTTCGACGATTCGACGTCGAGGTGCCGGCCAAAACCGCCGGCGAGATAAAAGATCTCGAGCTCGGAAAACCGGATGCCGTATTCCGCCGCGGCGATCTGGAGGCCGGCGACGTTGGCGCCCTTCGCCTGCGCGAGCGCATTGATGTCGGCCTCGCTGAACGTGATCGGCCGCTCGCCCGGCGGCTGCGCCACGACGAATTCGTGCGATCCGTCATCGAACCGCCCGAGCGAGTTCATCCGTTCGGTGCGGAGCAGCTCGCCGAGCAAATCCACCAGTCCCGACCCGCAGATGCCCTCGGGCGCGATGCCGCCGATCACGCCGGTTTCCACCGCGCCGGTCGCGTCGTCGATTCGCACGCGTTCGATCGCGCCGGGCAGCCCGGGCATGCCGAAGGTGATCTGCCCGCCCTCGAACGCCGGGCCGGCGGGACAGGACGCCGCGAGAATCTTGTGCTTGTTGCCGACGATCAGCTCGGTGTTCGTGCCGATGTCCATCAGGGCGACGAGCCGCTCCTCGTTGGCGATGTCGACCGCGAGCAGGCACGCCGCCGCATCGGCGCCGACGTGGCCGCTGATGATCGGCAGGCCGTAGACGCGCGCCTTCGGATGCACCGGCAATCCGAGCCGGCGCGCGGGCTCGGCGAGGCTCGTCGTCGGACGTTTGCCGGCGGCGACGTCGAGCTCGGTGATCGATTGATACGGGCTCTGCCCGATCGAATAAACCGACAGCCGGAAAAACATGTCCCGCATCGTCGAGTTGCCGGCGAGGACCACCTCGTAGATCGAGCGCGGATCGACCGGCAGCTCCTCGATCGCACGGCTGAGGTAGCCGACGAGCGTGCGCTGGAGGACCTTCGTGCGGTCCTCGGTATCGTATTGAATGCGCGCCATCACGTCGGATCCGCCGAACCGCTGCGGGTTCTCGAACGACGAGTCGGCGATCACCTCGCCGGTCTCCAGATTGAGCAACTGCATCACGACGGTCGTCGTGCCGAGATCGATCGCGAGGCCGTGCAGCGGTCCGGTGCCGCGGTCGATTTCCCCGCCGTCGAGCAGGATGCGGTCGCCGTCGCGCGTGACCGCGGGATCGAGCAAGCGCGGCCGGCCATGCCCCGGCAGCTCGAACGCGTGCTTCTCGATCTTCATCTCGCCGCGCCGCATCGTGTGGCAGCGCACGACGCCCTCCTCCGCCGCGATGCGCGTGCAACAGGAGAGCCGGAAGTTTCCCTTCAGATGCCGCTCCTCGGGGCCGGGTTTCGACAGGCACTCCATGCCCTCGACGACTTCGACGACGCATTCCTTGCAACGCCCCTGCTTGTTGCACGACGTCGGCACGCGCACGCCGACGCGCTCGGCATAGTTGAACAGCGACGTGCCGGGCGGCGCGTCGCAGGTCGCGTGGTTGATGTGGAGCTGCACGCTCATCGCACTGTCCCGCCGCGCACGCGGCCGGCTAAACCAACCGCAGCCCTGCGCGTGAACGCAGGGACCGGGGCGCCCGAATGCTGCTTCGGTCGCAACATCATGCCGCCTCCAGCGCCCTAATCCCCGCTTTTAAAAACCCCAGCGCGAATGCCATCCCCGCGTGCCACGGCGCCGCGCAGCTCATCTGCGGCGTGTGGTCGGGAATGATCACGCCGTCGAATTTGCTTCGCCGCAGGATTGCCAGCACGCGCAGCACATCGATGTCGCCGTCGTCGATGAAGGTCTCGGTGTAGTGCGGCACCTTCCCGTGAACGTTGCGCAAGTGAACGTAGCCCACCCGTTGTGTGCGCGAATATTCCTCGACGAACGCGTAGGTGTCGCCCGTTCCCTGCGGAATCATCTCCGCGAGCGTGCCGACGCAAAACTCGAACTGGTTCGCCTTGCTCGGGTTCAGCTCCACGACGCGCCGGTAAAGCTCCGGCTGGTAAACGAGCCGCGGCTGTCCGCGCATCGTCGGCATCGGCGGATCGTCGGGATGCAACGCCAGCCGCACCCCCGCCTTTTCGGCGACCGGCAGGACTTCGTCCAGAAAACGCCCAAGCCGCGACCAGAGCTGCTCCGGCGTCGCCGGTGGAATCGTGCCGGTGTCTCGACTCGGCGCCGTCGGGTCGACGACCATGTTCCACGCCAGTCCGTTCGGCATTGGCCGATCGTAGGCGCCTTCCATTCCGACCGACACGGCGCCGCCGCGCGCGTAGTTGCCTTTCGTGCGGCCGGAGACGCCGGCGATGGAAAAATTGTAGCCGATGATCGGGATGCCCGCCTCGCCGACGCGCCGGATGATCGTGCGGATATTCTCGATATGCTGCGCCCGCTTCGGCCCGTCGAGCAGCACGTCGTGCCAGTGGGCCGGGTCGAAATTCTCGATCGCCTCGAGTTTCAGCCCCTCCGCCTCGATCGCGCGGCGAACCCCCGCGAGCTCCTCGACCGTCCAGAGTTTTTCCGGGTCGCCCGCGAAACCCCAGCCCCAGTCGTTGCCCAGCGGCTGGTCATCGGTCGCGGAATGCCCCACCCCGCCGCGAAAATAGTCCACCAGATGCGCCACGATGTGCGTAGCTCCCGCCTGGCGCGCGAACTGGAAGTTTTCGCGCGTGAGCATGTGCCGATACAGGCCGAGGCCGAGCTTCATGGGGACGGAATAGTCTGGGCGGGAAACCGGATGTGACCAATGGAAACCCGTTCAACTGTTGACCATACCGCCGGCGCCGGCGAGCTCGCGCCTTACTTTTTCATATAATGCCGGTCATCGGCCCGCGGTAGCGCAGGCGTCCCGCTTGCATCCGCTTCCCCTGGCAGGCGGGACGCCTGCGCCACTCCGCCGTGTCGCCCTCATCGGCCGCCGCCGTGGGCGAAAGCGGACGGCCGGCCCGCCTGGAGCCGCAGCGACCGGTTTTCGATCCACTGGCCGCCGACCATTTCGGTGCGCGGGTTGGCCGGAATGCCGAGGTCGCGATTGGCGATCCGCGCCGCGAGCAGCTCGACCGCCCACGCGCCCATCAGCGGCTGGTTCTGCTGAAGGCCGGAAAAGCCCGATCCTTCCAAAATCTGGCTGAGCGCCGCCACGCCGAGATCGGCCGGCAGGCGGATGCGATTGCGCCGCAGCACGGTCCGCAGTTCCGGCAGGCGGTCGTAAAGATGGACAAAGATGAGCGCGTCCGGACGCTCGCGCCGGAGCCATTCGAGCAGCGGCCGCTCCTCGACGTGATCGACGAGGTGGATCGGCAGCGCCCGGCCCGCGCCAAGCCGGTGCTCGCACCAGCCGAGATAGGCCGAGGTGTGCGCATGGCCGCCGCGAATCTCCTCGTAACGGCCGAGCACGAGCCCGGGCCGCCGGTAGCCGAGCTCGTGCAGGCGGTCGAGCGCCTGCACCGTATCGTCGTAGAAGTGGCTCGTCACCCGGTGCAGCGGCGTGCGGATGCTGAGCCCGATGGTGACGATCGCGTAGTGCGCGAGCTCCGCCGGAAATTCCTGCTCCAGGTCCGGGCTGCCGAAACACAACAAGCCCTCGATCCCGCGCGCATCGAGCACGCCGCGCACCCGCCGATACGTCATGCCCGGCGCCCGCAGCCAGACCGGCTCGAGCCGGTAGCCCAGCTCGTCGGCGCGACGGCGCATGCCGTCGTAGATGCGTGTCAGGTGCAGCGAGCGCTCCCACGGATGCGGCTCGTCGTAAAACGAGATCACGCCGAAGCACGCCTGCTGCCGGACCGCCCGCGGCTTCCGCAGGTGCATCATCATCGCGACCACCTTCGCGTCGGCGCGATAGCCGTGCTTCTCGGCGAGCTGGCGCACGCGCCGCTTCGTCGCCGCGGAAATCTTCGGGCTGTCGCGCAACGCGAGCGACACGGCGGAGGGCGAAAGCCGGGCGACGGCGGCGAGCTGGCGGAGGTTCATCGGTGAACTGTTGACCAGAGAAGGCGGAAGCGTCCCGATGTCGAGACCTTGCCGGGCCCGCGCCGCGCCCCCAGTGGCCGCGAGCGTGAGCGAGTGGAGGCAATGCCCACTCGCTCACACCCGCCGCCCTACTTCGCCGTGCCGCGGAAACTCTCCGGCGGGCCGAGATAACTCGGCTTCAACCCGCCGCAATCGACGACAAGTTTCGTCAGCACGACGCCGGGATCGACCATCCAGAACTTGAGCGTGTGGTAGCCGGGCCGCGCGAGCGTGTGCTTCGAGTGGACGATGCGCGCGTTGTCGCCGACAACTTTTTCCCAGTCGCGATTGCCGTTCCCGGCGTTGTAGCCGGCGGGGACAATCGTGATCGTCTGCGGCGGTTCGTTGTCGAACGAAATCGCGCAACGCAGCGGGCGGTCGGCCTGAAAATTCATCGTCGGGGCGAGGATCGCGTTCACCTCGACCTCGCCGGCATCGAACAGATACATCCCGTAGCTGAGGCAGGGTGCGTCGGTGCCGGGTGTCGCGGCGGACGCGTCCACAGGCGCCTCGGCGCGCATGCCGGAGAGCGTGCGCCCGTAGTCCTCGATCCGGATCCAATGGTGCGCACCGGCCTCCGTCTTCGCCGTGTAATGCTCGGCCTCGATCGAGACCACGCCTCCGCCTTCGGCGAAACCGTGCAGCGTATCGCGCGTCGGCTCGGCGGGATTCAGGGCGTCGACGTGGACCACGATTTCCTGGTTCATCCGGCCCCACCGCATCGCGCTGGCGAGCGTCACCGTGCCGTGCGCGAGGCCCGCGGGGGCCTTGCTCCAGTCGACCGTCACCCAGACGCGCTCGTCCGGGCCGAGTTTCCCCTCGCTCTTGTCGAGGACGATCCAGGGCGCGCTGGCCTTCGCGGTGAACGAGAACGGAATCCGCCCGCGGTTGAAGACGTCGATGTAGCTCCGCTGGCGGTTGAGCGAATCGAATCGCGGCAGCGCGGCTTCCCTGGCCACGGGCTCCGCCGAGCCCTCGACGGCCACGCCGAGTCCCGCCGAGTCCGGCACCGCAGGTTCGATCAGCGTGAGATGCAGCAGGCTGTTCTCCGGCGGATCGCGCCAGGTCGTGTAACCGAGCACGGACTGGTCCATGAAATGCGCCCACCTCCCGCCCGCGAAATCGCCGTTGTAGTGGTTGATCAGGGCCATGAATTCATCGAACAACCGGTGCGTCTCGGCCGCCTGGTCGCGGGCGCTCGCGCGGTGTTGCGCGGCGAAGAGCGCATTGCGGCCCGCGGCGAGGTAGATCTCGTTCACGAGCGCGCTCGCCTTTGTCGGAAAGAGCACCAGCTCGTAATACGCATCCTGCTTGTCCGCCGGCAGCGCGCGGCCGATCGCCTCCGCCTGTGCGGCGAGCGCGGCGTAGTCGGCCACGACGGTTTCAGCCTCATCGTAATTCGTGAGGCTGTAGGTGTCGGGCTCGAGCAGCTCGGGTTTGCGGCGGCCGTTGTATTTCGTGTAGCGCTCGATCACGTCGGCAATCGCGGCCGCGTGCTCCGCGCCGAACTCGCGCGCCGCCCAGGCCCGCGTGAACGCGGCGAGGTTTTCATTGGTCCAGCGGTGCGGGTCCCACGCGAGGTTGAGGAAATACTCGAGCGGGAACTCGTAGCCCTTGAAGTGGCCGACGTTCACGATCCAGATCCGGTCGGCGCCATATTCCTGTGCGAGCGACATCTGGTCCCAGATCTTCGCGATCGGGCTGGTGTTGATCCATTGGTAGTTCCGCGGGCCGCCGTGATAATCGAAATGGTAATAAATGCCCGCGCCGCCGCTGCGCTGGCGTTCGGCGGCGGTCGGGACGCGGCGGAGGTTGCCCCAGTTGTCCTCGGCCCAGAGCAGCGTCACGTCATCGGGCGCGCGCATGCCGCGCTCGTAGAACTCCTGCACCTCCTTGTAGAGGCACCAGAGTTGCGGAACCTTCGTCACGTCGGGATTCATCTCCTCGCGCAGGATGTTGCGCTGCACGCCGACGATCTGCTCGAGGAGCTTCATGTTCGCCTCGGGTCCGCCGGGCGCCATCGGCGTGTCGTTCGCGCCGCGCAGGCCGATCGTGATGATGCTTTCGTAGTTCTTGTTGCGCCGGATGCCGTCGCGCCAGAACTGCTGGAGCACCTCCGGTTTTTCCGCGTAGTTCCAGTGCCCGATGGTCTTCTCGTAGCGGCGATCCCATTCCTTTTGCGCGCGGAGCATCGGTTCCTGGTGCGACGTGCCCATCACGATGCCATACTCGTCGGCGAGCTTCGGGTTGAGCGGGTCGTCCTCGTTGAACGCGTTGTTCCACATCGCCGGCCAGAGGTAGTTCGCGCGCAGCCGCAGCATCAGCTCGAAAAGCTTCGTGTAGAACTCGTGGCCGTAATTCGCGATGCCCGGCGGCATCGGCGGATTCTCGCCCGGCTTCACCGTGCCAAACTTCGCCTTCACCCAGTTCGTCAGGTCCGGCGCCTCGTCGTTCAGGAAGATGCCGCGATACTTCACCGCCGGCGGTCCCTGCTCGAAAACCCCGGACTTCACGAACAACGCGGCGTGATGGTCCGGCGTCACGTCCGCCCACCAATACCACGGCGACACGCCGATCTGCTGCGAAACCTCGTAGATGCCGTAGATCGTCCCGCGCTTGTCGCTGCCCGCGATCACCAGCGCCTGGTCCATGCCCTTCATCGGCTGCGGCACGACCGCGATGAGAAACGACTCCCACCGGCCCGCGATCTTCGCCGCGTCGATCTTCCCGCTCCGCACCAGCCCGTCGATGAGCGCGCTCTTCCCCAACGTGCCGATGATCACCGCGGTTTTCCCCGCAGGATTCCGCGCCGGTTCCAGTGCCGCGCGAACACCCGTGACGCGTTCGATGTCCGCCTGCAGATCGCGCGCCGCCCGCTGCACTCCGGCAAAATCGCCGCCATCGACCCACAGCGGCGCCGCCTGGCCGGACGCCGCCAGCACGAAATCGCCGTCACCTGGCGAGAACTCGACGAGTTGCCGCGAGCCGAGCGCACTGGCAATGTTGGCACCGGCCAGCGAGGCCGCGGCGGCAGCGAGGCACAGAAAACGATTCAGGAGCGGGCGAATGAGGGGAGTATCGGCAGCCATGGACTGGAGCGGGTTCGGACGCGGCAACGGCATTCTCAGGCCTGAAAGATCGTCCGTCAAAGCCGGCCGCGCTCGCAGGACAGACGCGCCATCCGGCGTCAGGATGCGGCCCGCGCCGGCAAACGCCCGCCGCATCGGCCGCTTTTTCATTCTAACATCAGCATTCCGCCAGCGCCGCGAAAAGTTTTTGTCTCCGGGCGGCGTTCGTGATTTTCGTTAACGTTCCTTTCCCCCGCCCATTTCATCCCATGTCAAAAACCGACATCCTTGAACGCCTCCGCCGGCAAAAAGTGATCGCGCTCATCCGCGCCGACAGCGCCGAAAGCCTCCTCGACTGTGCCCGCGCCCTCCAGGCCGGCGGGCTCGGCGCGATCGAGCTCACCATGACCACGCCCGGCGCGATCGACCTGGTCGCGAAGGTCTCGCGCGAAATCCCCGACGCGCTCATCGGCCTCGGCACCGTCCTCGACGCCGAAACCGCCAAAGCCGGCATCGCCGCTGGTGCGAAATTCATCGTCACGCCCGCCGTCCGCCCGGCCGTGATCGCCGCCTGTCGCGAAGCCGGCGTGCCGATCCTTTCCGGCGCGCTCACGCCGACCGAGGCCTGCAACGCGTGGGACGCCGGCGCCGACGTGATCAAGATTTTCCCGGCCGAATTTTTCGGGCCGGCCTACATCAAGTCGTTGAAAGCACCTTTTCCCAAAATGGAATTTCTCCCCACCGGCGGCGTCACGCCGCAGACCGTCGGCGATTTTCTCAAGGCCGGCGCCTTCGCCACCGCCGCCGGCAGCGCGCTCGTCGCGCCCGCCGCGCTCAAGGCCCGCGACTGGCCCGCGATCACCGCCCGTGCCAAGGAGTTCGTCGCTGCGGCCGCGCGGTGAAATAACACGAGGTTTTCGCCCGCCCCCCCTCGCTCCTCAACAATGAGCCTGCCTCGCGCATTCCGCCGTCCCGCCGATCTCCCGTAGCCATTCTCCTTTTCTTTTCATGACCCGGATTCTTCTCACCACCACGTCGTTTCAAGACACGCCCGGCGGCCATCATGACCTCCTCGCCCAAACCGGCTGGGAAATCATCCGCGCCCGCGGCCCGCTCAACGAGGCCGACACGCTCGCGCTCGTCGGCGAGGTCGACGGCTACATCTGCGGCGACGACGCCATCACGCGCCGTGTCCTCGAGAAAGCCCGCCCCCGGCTCAAGGTCCTCTCGAAATACGGCATCGGCGTCGACAAGATCGACGTGAAGTCCGCGACCGAATTCGGCCTGCCCGTGCTCTTCACGCCCGGCGTCAACCACACCACCGTCGCCGAGCACACGTTCCTGCTGCTCCTCGCGCTCGAGAAGAATTTCCTTTTCCACACCGACTCGACGCGCTCCGGCGGCTGGAAACGCAAGACCGGCCACGAACTCCTCGACAAGACGATCGGCATCGTCGGCCTCGGCCGCATCGGCAAGGAGGTCGCGATCCGCGCCCGCGCCTTCGGGATGAACCCGGTCGGTTACGACGTTTACTGGGACGAGAAATTCGCCGCCGAGCACGGCGTGAAGCGCGCCGCCACGCTCGACGAAATCTTCGCCGCATCGGATTACCTGTCGCTGCACACGAACCTCACGCCCGAGACGCGCGACCTGATCAACGCGAAGACCATCGCGAAAATGAAAAAAGGCGTACTCATCCTGAACTGCGCTCGCGGCGAGATCGTCCATACGTCCGACATCGTCGACGCCCTCAAATCCGGCCAGGTCGGCGGCTACGGCACCGACGTGCTCGACGTCGAGCCGCCGCCGCCCGATCACCCGCTGCTGAAGCTGCCAAACGTCGTCGTCACCCCGCACGTCGCCTCGCGCACCTACGAGAGCGTCGTCCGCCAGGCGACCGCCGCCGTGACCAACCTGACCCGCGCCATGCACGGCGAAAAACCGCTCGCGCAGGTGAACCCGGAGGTGGCGGTTCGCAAGGTCATTTAACCTTGCAGTAGCGAGCATCGAGTAGCGAGCAGCGAGCATTACCGGCTCACCATCTCCT
>DASZPP010000010.1:0-4420 GCA_035549975.1 Opitutus sp. | reverse complement strand
CAGACTGTGGGTGGCATCCATGACGAGGAAGAGATTCCCCTAGTAACGAAATGCCTCGGGTTGTGCCGTGACCGCCGGTGAGGGATTGCCTGATTCGAGAACGATCCGCTCGAGCTGGTGCGCAAACGTCGGCAAAACCAGCGTCGGGCTGAAACGCTGCACCCAGCGCGTCCGCTCCCGCAGCCGCGCCCGCTCGTGCGGCGCCGCGCCCAGGCTCTGCAGGGCCGTCGCCAGCTCGCCGGGCCGGCCCGGCCGGAGGTTGATGCCAAAGCCGCCGTCCGCCACCGCCCGCGCCAGCTCGCTGTCGGCATCGGCCACGGTCACCACCGGCAAACCGGCCTGCAGCAGCGTCAGCAGCTTGCTGGGGAAAAAATACCGGCCGGTGCCCGGCGCCTGCGTGATCAGGCCGACGTCCGCATCCGCGAGCAGCGCCGCGTAGTCCGCGTCGCTGAGCAACGGCAGCAGTTTCAATTCCGGCAGCCGCAGCTCCGCGATGCGGGCCGCGAGGGCCTCGCGCTCCGCGCCCGCACCCGCGATCACCATCGTCACCGCCGCGCCGACGTCGCGCAACCGCTGCGCCGCCTCGAGCAGGACGTCGATGCCTTGCTTGCGGCCGAGGTTCCCCGAGTAAACCGCGAGCAGGTTCGTCGCAGGCACGTTGAGCCGCTCGCGCATCCGGCCGCTCCGCTCCGCCGCCGGCGCCGACCGCCGCAGCCAGTTGGGAAAATGCACCCGGCGCCGGGAGTCCACGCGCTTGCGCCGAAACTCCTCCATCATTCCGTCGGAAATGCCCGAGACCGCCGCCGCGTGCCGGTAGGAGAAGCGTTCCAGCGCCGCCAGCGCCCGGATGAAGCCGCGGTTTTTCACCATGCCCAGGCCGACCGCCGCGCCGGGCTGCAAATCCTGGACGTGGAACACATGGCAGCTCCGTTTCAGCCGCGAAGCGATCCACGCGAAAAATCCGAGGCACAACGGCGGGCTCACCACGACGTAGACATCCGCCCGCGGCAGCAGCAGCACGCGCACCAGCGAACTCACGCCGAAGCTGAGTTCGTGAAAAATCCGCCGCAGCGTCGTCACGCGCCGCGGCACGTATTGCCAGCACCGGAAAACCGCGACGCCGTCGATGTTTTCCGCACGGGAAAACCTGAACCGGTCCGGCCGCTCCTTCCGCCAGTGCGGATAATACGCGAAGCCTGTCACCACGCGAACGTCATGATGCCGGCTCGCCAAAAACTCGGCCAGCTCCGCGTTGTAGGGCGCGATGCCGGTCGGTTCGGGCCGGTAGTTGATTCCCCAGAGAATGATCTTCATGCGTGTAGCGGCTTCCCGCGATGGACGCACACGACGCCGGCGGGCTCGAAACACACTGGCGAAGCCGTCGACCGGAATGGCGGGCCGTCCCCGGGGATGAAATTGAATCGGCGAACGATAGTCGCATCCCGGACCGCCCGAAATCGGGCCGGCTCCCCGTCGGCTCGGTTATTCGCCCCGATCGGTGTGCGGGAGTTTTCCCCGCGAATCCGCCTCGGGGAAAACTCGATCCGCCGGACGGGAGTTCGGGAACCCGCCCGGCGGCGACGGTTCCGTGTGTGCTCCGTGCCCGCCGGTTCCCGTCAACTTTGCTGTTGGATGGTGATTGCGTTCGCGCTTTTCGCCCGCGCGGCGTCCGCCGCGGCTTCGCCTGTCGATGCCGCGTCGCCGGTCATCAACGTGTGCGAACTGGGCGCGAGCGGCGACGGGCGTTTTCACTCGGTCAAGGAGTGGATCGCCGACGGGCGCTACCGATCATTCCATGCGCTGCGCAAGGATTGCCCGTTCATCGACGGCGCCGGCTGGAGCACCGACGAGGCGGCGTTCGCGCGCGCGAAGCTGCTGCTGCCGGCCAGCGGCGGCACGATCCATTTTCCCGCGGGCCAGTATCTCGCGGTCCACTCCTCCTGGAAAATCATGCGCGACAATGTCCGCCTGACCGGGGACGGTGCGGAGCGGACGATCCTGTCCACGGGCCCCGACGTCGCCGACGCGCTGGTGATCGCGCCCTATCGCCACGTCGGCTGGATCGAGGGCTCGCGGCGGGAATTTCCGTTCACCGATGACAGCGGCCGGCGCGGCGATGACGGCGTGCAGCTCAAGTCCGCCGAATGGGCGGCGGAGTTTCGACCGGGCGAACTCGTTTTCATTCGCGATGGCGCCAATCGCTTCGACCAGGACTACGGTGAGTTCAACGAGGTCGCATCGAGCGATGCGGCCGGCCGGCTGGTTTTCAAACATCCCCTCGCCCGCGACTACACGCTGGCGGCGCTGAACTGGGCGGGCGAGGTGGCGGAGGATTTCAGGCTGCCGCGCGAAGGCCGCACCGTGCGGATCCGGACGCGGAGCGGGCCGGGCTTCTTCATCCCGCCGCGCGGCACCACCGTCACCATCGACGGCGACATTTTCCACGTCGAAAGCGCCGGCCCGAACACGCTGCGCCTGTCGAATCCCGGCCGCGGAAACGCGCCGGCCGGCACCGTCGTCCACGCCGGGGCGAAGATCGGAAAATCGCGCAGCGTGATCCGCGTGACGAAAACGGTCCGCAATTTTCGCTGCGAGGACCTGCAGGTCGTCGGCCGCCGGAAAATCCTGAATCTCTCCAATTCCTACGACCTTGCCTTTGTTCGCTGTGCGTTCGTGCGCGATGCGCGCGACCGCCGCTTCGAGGGCGGCCTCACCATCGACGGCGACGACGGCCGGTTTGCGCGGTTCGAGCAGTGCCGGATCGCGGCGATGCCGCCGGCGCAAATGCAGTTTGCGCGCTCGTTTGGCGGGGTGGTTTTCGACCGCTGCGAGTTCATCGATGCCGGCGTCGCGTTCACCGAATTCAACTTCGATTGCGAGGTGAAGGACTGTCGGTTCGACGTGCACGGCAACGCCGCCCTGACCAGCGTGATCGTCGCGGGAAAATCCTGCGGCGACCTGCGTTTCTTCGACAATCGCATCAAGGCGACCGGGGTCCGCGCGATCTTCGATTCGCAGTCGGACATCCAGTCGCAGAAACATGGTGGCGACGGGCCGATCGTGGTGGGCCGCAATACCGTCGACACCGTTGGAAATGTACGATTCTATTACCCCACGCGCCAGCGGTTCTCCGTGGAAGCAAACCAGGACCGTAATCGCTAATCACATGAAATTCCACCCGACGGAAATTTAAGGACGGTTTTCGCCCGCCGCACATTTCCTGCGAAGCAGCCCCTTGCTCCACTTCGTCCAGCGCGTCTCCCCGCTTTGGCTTTGCTTGGGATTGTTCCCGGGCGCAGCCCGGGGCGTTGTCGTCGTCTGGATCCACGGCGGCGCCAACACGCGGTGGGAAACCGCCGGCAACTGGAGTTCCGGCCAACCGGGCAGCGGCGACATCGCGAGCTTCAACGGCAGCGGGCTCGGCGCCAGCCCGACCATCCGGACCAACTCGTTCAGTGTCGGCGCACTCGAGTTTCTCTCCGGCGCCGATGCGAAGACAATCGGCGGCAGCGGAATCCTCACCATCGCCGGCGTCGGCGGCGCCGGCATCACCAACAGCTCCGGCGTCACGCAGACGTTCGCGCCCGGCGTGGCGATCGGCAGCTCGCAAACGTGGACGACCTCGGGCGCGGCGAGCAACCTCACGTTTTCCCGCACCCTCGACCTAGCAGGATACTCGCTCACGGTCGACTCCGACGGAGGGACGACGGTGGCGCTCTCCACGGGCAACGGCGACATCATCAGCGGCACGGGCAGCGCCATCGTCAAGAACGGCGCCGGCACCCTGTCCCTTCAGGGCAACGTCGCCAATACCTTCGACGGCGGGTTCACGCTGAACGACGGCACGGTGTCGATCGGCAACAACGCCTCGCTGGGCACCGGCACGCTCACGCTCGCCGGCGGCACGCTCAGCGCCAGCAAGGACAAGGTGATTGCCAACGCCCTCGACCTGACCGGCGCCGCGACGATCTCCGGCACGAGCGGGACCGACTTCAATTTTCAAACCAGCTCGATCTCGGTCGCGGGCGGCTCCCTCAGCATCGAAAACGCCGACGGCGCCGGCGCCACCGCCGTTGCGACCGCCGGCTTTTCCGCCGCGGGTTCGACGCTCGGCTTCAATATCGCGATCGGCAGCAACGCCGAGCTGGATTTTCTCAACCCGAGCGGCACGGTCACATTCTCCGGTAACCTCTCGGGCGCCGGCGGCGTGCGCCAGAACAGCGGCGGCACGGCCCTCCTCTCCGGCACCAACAGCTACTCCGGCGTCACGCTGCTCGACGCCGGCACGATCGAAATCACGAACAACACCGCCCTCGGCAGCAGCCAGCTCGACCTCTCGGGCGGCACGCTCGTCGCCGACGGCGCGCTCACGCTCGGCAACAACCTCCGCCTGTCGGGAGCCTCGACCATCAACGCCACC
>DASZPP010000009.1:0-3091 GCA_035549975.1 Opitutus sp. | reverse complement strand
CAGATCGAGTTCCTGCAAAATCAACTCGCGCAGGCCGACGCGCTCGAATTGACGGACGAGGCAATCGAGACGCTGGAGCGCAATTTCGGACGGATGACGCGGGCGCAAGAACTGATCGGCCTGGCGCAGGCGCTCGAAACGGGACTGACTGGCGAGGATGGCGTGCAGGCCCGGATGGCTGCGCTGCTGCGCGAAGCGCGGCAACTCGAGTCGATCGACACGAGCACGCGACCGCTGGCGGAGCGGCTGGCGTCGACCACGGTGGAGTTGAACGATCTCGCGGCGGAATTTTCAGCGCTGGGCCAGGCGCTGCAATTCGATCCCGAGCAGGCGCAGGCGCTCGAAGAGCGCATGAACGCGTGGCTCGAGCTCAAGCGCCGGCACGGCGCGGATCTCGCGGCGGTGGTGGCGGCGCGCGACGAGATGCGCCGCCGGCTGGAAGTGCAGGGTGATTTGCAGGGAACCCTGGCGCGGCTGGAGAAACAGATCGCGAGCGCCGAACGCGAGGCGCGGAAGGAAGCACAAACGCTGCGGGCGTTGCGGGAGAAGGCGGCGAAGGAGCTGGCGAAGATCGCGGCGAAGAGCATCGCGCAGCTCGGATTCGCGAAGGCGGAATTCCGGGTGAGCGTCATCTCCCGGCCGGAGCTCGGACCGGCGGGCGATTGCGGCGTGGAATTTCTTTTCTCGCCGAACGTCGGCGAAGCGCCGCTGCCGCTCAGCCGCGTGGCCTCGAGCGGCGAGCTCGCGCGGGTGATGCTGGCGTTGAAGACCGTGCTGGCGGACTTGGACGACGTGCCGCTGCTCGTCTTCGACGAGGTCGATGCCAACGTGGGTGGCGAGATTGGACGCGTCGTCGGCGCGCAGATGGCGGCGATCGCGAAAAATCACCAGGTGCTGTGCGTCACGCACCTGCCGCAGGTGGCGGCGCAGGCCACGTGTCATTTGGTGGTCACGAAGGACCAGTCGAGGGATCGCGCGGTGGTGACGATCGAGCCGATTCAGGCGAGCCGGCCGGCGCGGGTCAGCGAACTCGCGCGCATGCTGGGCGACAGCAAGGCGAAGTCGGCGCGGGTGCACGCGGAGGAACTTTTGCGACGGTAAGGCCGCATTCGGAGGCCGTGCGAACGAGGCCGCAGGGGAAGATTCACCGGCGCCGCATCCAGCTGGGAAGTTCGGCGCGCTCACCGGGCTCGGTCAGGAAGAGGGTGAACGGCTTGGAGGCGTGCGGGTGAATGAGTTTCAGCTTGATGCGATCGCCCGGATTGCGGTTCACGAAGAGATCGCGAAAACGATTGTGCGTCGCCTTGAAATCGACCTTGAACGACGTCACGGGCGTGTCGTCGGCGGTGAGGATCTGGTCGCCGGGCTTGATGCCTTTGAACTCCGCTTCCGAATGTTCGGCGACGCGCCAGATGATGAGATGCGAAATCTGGCGGGTGTGGCGGTCGCCGAGCAGGACGAAGGAAAGTCCGAAACAAGTCCACGGATGGCCGGTAACCTGCACGCCGGGCAGGACGACCGGCGGTTTGGCATTGTCACCGGCTTCGTCGGCCGTGCGCGCCGGCAAACCCAAAGCGGAGAGGACCGTGAGGGCCGCCAGGACGATCGGAAATCCTTTCATCGCGCGGGGCAGGCTTGCGGCATGATGACTCGGATTCAAGCCGGCGCTCCGGCGGATGCAGGGATCGCGCGGTTGCGAAGTGACGGAAAGATTCCATCGTCGTTCGCATGAACCTGCGTCCGAAACCCCTGTTGATCGGCCTGGCCCTGCTTGGGCTGGCATTTGCGAACAGCCCTGCGGCACCCTTGCGCATTCTCTATTTCACGAAATCGGCGGGATACGAACACAGTGTCGTGAGGTGGGACGCCGGCCACTCGAGCTACTCGCAGCGTGTCTTGTCGAAGCTCGCGCCGGCGAACGACTTTGTGTTCACGTTCAGCAAGGACGGGAGCCTGTTCTCCAAGGACTATTTCGATCAGTTCGATGTCGTCGTGTTCTACACGACGGGCGATCTGCTGACCGTCGGCAACGACGGCCAGCCGGCGGTGACGGTGGCTGGCAAGGAGGCGCTGTTGAATGCGATCGAGGGAGGCAAGGGATTTGTCGGCCTGCACGCCTGCAGTGACACGTGGCATACGCACGAGCACGGCGGCGGAAACCCGACGGAACGGCAGGGGCGTTATCACAACAACGGCGACGACGCGGATCCGTTCGTGAAAATGCTCGGCGGCGAATTCATCCGGCACAATGCGCAGCAGGTCGCGCCCGCGCTCGTGGTGGCGCCGGACTTCCCGGGATTCGGCGGCCTCGGCACCGAGATCAAGGTGCAGGAGGAATGGTATACGCTGAAGAACTTCGCGCCGGATCTGCACGTGCTGCTCGTGATGAAGACGGAAAACATGCGGGGGCCCGATTACCAGCGGCCGGATTACCCACTGGCGTGGGCTCGGAAGTATGGGAAGGGGCGCGTCGCCTACAACGCGATGGGCCATCGCGAAGACGTTTGGGACAGCGCGGGATTTCAGGCGATGGTCGTCGGCATGCTCAAATGGGCGGGGCATCAGGTCGACGCGGACCTCACGCCGAATCTCGGCAAGGTCGCGTCGGAGGCGTCCACGTTGCAGAAGTGGGTCGCGCTGCCGGAAAAGAAGTAGGGTGGGAACGCGGGGAGCGCGAAGACGCGGAGCGGCCGCCGGTGGCGCGCGTTATCCTTTAGCGTGCCGTCGACGCGTCGGGCTTCCGCTCGAGGCTCGCCGGACCAAGGATAGCCCGCCCGGCCGACGCGACGCGAAAGCTGCGCCATTTCTGCAACGGCAGGTTCGCGAGGGCGATCAGCACAAGCTGGCTCGCAACGAAAACGGACAGCGCGACAAATGCGGCCTGGGTGAAACCGTAGCTGTGGAGCCCGACGCCGAGCATGTTCGTGCCGAACCAGCTCCAGCTCGTGACGACGTTGCCGAAAATCGCGAGGCACATGAGCCCGCGCTGCTTCACGAGTCCGCCCCAGCGGGCATGGAGGATGAGCGCGTTCCAGATGACGATGATGAGGGCGCCGTTTTCCTTCGGGTCCCAGCCCCAGAAGCGGCCCCA
>DASZPP010000008.1:0-11421 GCA_035549975.1 Opitutus sp. | reverse complement strand
AGGCGCCGGTGGCGTGCAGCGGCAAGTTCCGCTGGTGGTGCGGGTCGGCCGCGACGTGTGGCCGAATCTTTCGTTGCAGACGCTGATGGCCTACTACGGTGTGCCGGCGGACAAAGTGCGCGTGCGGCTGGGCGACGCGATCTATTTACCGACCAAGGCCCGCGGCGAAATCCGCATACCGATCGCGGAGAACGGAATGTTCCTGCTGAACTATCGCTACGACCAGACCGACGAAAGCGCCGGACCGGATTTTCCGACCTATTCGTATCTGGAGACCCTCGTCAAACTCACGAGCAAGTTCGTGGACAAAGCGCCGTATCTGGCGCGGCCGCGGCCGGACTTCAAAGGCAGGATCGTGTTTTTAGGGCAGACAGTGACGGGCAAGGCGGATGCGGGGCCGACGCCGTTGAGTGTGATGTCACCGTTGGTGCTCGTGCACGCGAACGTGGTGAACGACGTGCTCACGGGCGATTTCGCGCGGCGGGCGCCGAAATGGCTGGTATGGCTCGGCGCGGTCGCGGTGGGTTACTGGGGCTTGTGGCTGGGGTTGAAGCGGGCGGTGTGGCTCGGCGCGACCTTCGCGATCGCGGTGGTCGTCGTGTATGTGGCGCTGGCCTTTGGCGCGTGGATCGAATGGAGCCTGTGGCTGCCTTTCACGGGGCCGCTGCTCGGGTTCATGGCGCTGGAGTTCGTGGTCATCAGCCGGCGGGTGCTGAAGGAGCAACGGGGCCGGGAGCAGGTGAAGCAGATGTTCGGCACGTATCTGTCGCCCGAGCTGTTGAAGAAAATGATGAAAGGCGGGACGAGCATCGCCACCGTGAGCAGCGAGCGGCGGGCGGTGACCATCCTGTTTTCCGACCTGCGGGACTTCACGAGCCTGACCGAGAGCGTGCAGGACGACGTGCTGATCCGCCAGTTGAACGAATATCTGGCGGCGATGGTGGAGTGCATCCACCGCGAGCGCGGGACGCTGCACAAGTTCATCGGCGACGCGGTCATGGCGGTGTGGGGCGACCTGGAGACGGCTGGTGCGGCGGAAGATGCGGCCGGCGCGGCGCGGGCGGCGCTCGCGATGGAGGACCGACTCGCGCAACTGAATGAAAAATGGAAAGCCGAGGGGCTGCCGTCGCTGCGGATGGGAATCGGGCTGAACCACGGGACGGTGCTCATCGGAAACATCGGCTCGCCGCGACGGATGGAGTTCACGGCGATCGGCGATGCGGTGAACCTCGCGTCGCGGCTGGAAGGCTTGAACAAGCAGCTGGGCACGACCCTCCTCGCGGGCGAAAGAGTGCGGGAACTGCTGAAGGACCGCTTCGAGTTCCGCCCCTGTGGATCGGTGCCGGTGAAGGGGAAGGCGAAGCCGGTGGAGGTGTTTTCCATGGGCGTGCACCCATCCGCCGAAGCGCCCCGGAGAAATTAGGCATTGCCAAGAAAATCCAAGCCGGGATAATCCCGGTGTATTCGGGAGAAGCTATTCACCAACATTCCTCCATCTTTCCAGTGCCTATGAATACTCTATCAAAATTGTTTTCGTTGTTCGTAATCGGACTGCTCGGAATTTCCATTGCCCAAGCGCGCGATGCCAAGGTGGTGAAGATCTCCGGCGCCGCGACCGTGCAGTTGGCTGGCCAATCGGGCAGCCAGCCGGTGACCGAGGGGATGCTAGTGCCCGAGGGCTCGGTGATTACAACCGGCGCAGACGGCCAGGTTTTCCTCGAAGCATTTTCTGGCGCGATCGCGACGATTCAAAATAGCAGCAGTGTCACGGTCGAGAAGGTGAATGTGGAGAAGAGCGGTGATACCGTGACCTCGCAGGAGGCATTGCTCGATTTGAAGGAGGGCACCGTCATTTCGACCATCGATCCGCGGAAAAAGTCCATCACCCACTATGGAGTTCGCACGCCGAAGGGCGTGGCCGCGGCGCGCGGCACGGTTTATGGTGTGACGGTTCAGGCTAGCGGCACCACCGTTGCGACCATGAGCGGAACGGTTACGCTCAACCTTGGAAACGGTGTGACGGTCGACATTCCGCTCGGAACGGCGGTCGTTCCCGGTTCTGACACCGCACAGGCGTTGAGCCAGGCACTGATAGCATCGGGACAGACTGGCGTGACGGTGAGCGACTTGTTGCAACAGGCCGTGCAGGTGGTGGCGGACAACGTCGCGGCGCGCACGAGCGCGGTATCCGATCCCGGCGTGGCGGCGACGGCGCTGGCCGCGGTCGTGAGCGCAGCATCCAGTGCAATGCCGGATCAAGCCGGGACCTTCACGCAAATTGCCGTGCAGGCGGCGACATCCACCGGCAATACCGCTGCGGCGGACGCCGTGGTCCAAGCTGCACTCCAAGCGGCGCCGAACTCGGCGGCGGCTATCCAACAAGCGGCCCCATCTGTTTCGACGACTCCTGCGCCGGCGACCACGCCCATCACGCCGGTCGATCCCACCGTGGTCAGTCCGACCAACCAGTAACCGGGCGACGAATTTTTAGGCGAGGCGCCGCAAGAATTGCGGCGCCTTTTTTTGCGGTCGGGCCGGTCGTCGCGCCTATCCGGGTTCGCCGTCGAGAAACGTGGCCTGCTTCGGCGGCTTGGCCGTGCGGCGGGCGGCGATTTCCTTGGGCGTGGGATTGAGATGACGCGGCGGCTTCGCGGTCTTTAGCGCAACCGCGGCTTCCCGGTCGGCGACGATCCGGTCGCAAATCTGGTGAATGTGGAGCTGAAGCCAGCGGGCGGTGACGCTTGATTCCGAATAGTCGGCCGGGCCGTAATGATCGATCCGGTCGGCCTGGCGGAGGCGATCGTTCTGCTCGAACTCCTCGGTCTTCTCCGGGTTAAAGACCGCATAGGCGAGGCCGCCGCCGCTTTTCACGACGGAGAAACTCGGGACGTCGCTCGGGCCGTCGGCGATGTAGATCATATTCTGGACCGGAATACGGCGGTCCTCGGCGGCCATTTTCGAGTTCACATCGATCGCGGGATTTTTGTTGGTGCCCTTGTTGATCTCGAAAATGGCGCGGGTTTTCGTCGTGTTGTCGATGACGCGCCCGATCTGGGCGATGGCGGCGACGTCTTCGATCGGGAGTTCCTTTTGGCTGAGGAAGCCGGGCTGCAGCGGATTCTCGATGAACTCGCACGCCCAGATGCCGTCGAGGTGCGGGGCGATCGCGCTGCCGCGGATCATCGGCGCGAGGCCGGTGCTGACGACGTAGTGCTCGAGCGTGATGTCGTGCTTTTCGTATTCCGGCTTCTCGCGGGCGAAGCCGCGGGCGCGGTCGAAGAATCCGGGCAGCCCGGGGTAGAATTTAATGTCTTGGCCGCACTCGTGGAGGATGCGGTTGTTCAGGCCGTGGAGCGGACCGGCGAGGACGTAGGTGAGCAGGTGGTTGAGGTAGGCGATCTCGGGCGAGAGATGATAGCCGCGGCGCTTGTAGTGCTCGGCGAGCTTGTTGACCTCTTCCCAAAACACGGCCTCGTCGACGCCATAGCGCCGAAAAACGGGCGACTGCATGTAGTCCGGGATTAAGGTCTTGTCGAAATCCCAAATGCAGGCGATGGTGTTCTGAGTGAAAAGCGTCGTGGGCATTGCTGATCGGCACCGTCAGGCGTAGCCGCTTGACGAACGATGGCCGCAGCCAAGCCGCAACCCGCGGCCCGCGCAATTCGCAAATGGCCGCCCGCGCCCCCTCCTCGCATGGACGAACTTCCCGACATCGCCCCCTTTCAACGTCGCCTCGACGAACTCGACGCGCAGATGGCGGAGCCCGCTTTCTACGCCAATCCGCGCCGCGCGGCCGAGATCTCGCGCGAGCAGCAAAAGCTGCAGCAACTCGTGGCCGATCATGGCGAGCACGCGCGACTCGAACGCGAGGCGTCCGAGGCGGCGGCGCTGGCGAAGGGCGCGGAGGCGGACGCGGATTTGCGCGAGCTGGCGGCGGCGGAACTGCCGGAGATTGAGCGACGGCGCGACGAGGTGCGGCGCAAGGTGCTGCTGGCGATGATTCCGCCGGAGCCGACGGACTCGCGCAACACCGTGATGGAAATCCGCGCCGGCACCGGCGGCGACGAGGCGAGCCTGTTTGCGGCGGAACTCTACCGGCTTTACTCGCGCTATGCGGACCGGCGCGGCTGGAAGACGCAGCCGATGAGCAGCAGCATGTCGGAGCGCGGCGGGTTCAAGGAAGTGATTTTCCTGATCACGGGGACGGATGTTTACAAGCAGCTCAAGTTCGAGAGCGGTGTCCATCGCGTGCAGCGCGTGCCGGTGACCGAGGCAAACGGCCGCATTCACACCTCGACGGTGACCGTCGCGGTGCTGCCGGAGGCGGAGGACGTCGACGTGCAGATCGACCCGCAGGACCTCGAGATTTCCGTGACGCGCGCGAGCGGTCCGGGCGGGCAGGGGGTCAACACGACGGACTCGGCGGTGCAGATCATGCACAAGCCGACCGGATTGATCGTGACCTGCGCGGACGAGCGTTCGCAGATCAAGAACAAGGCGCGGGCGATGACGGTGCTGCGCTCGCGGCTGTTGCAGCGGCGCGAGGAGGAGGAGCGCGCGAAATACGCGGCGACGCGCCGCAGCCAGATCGGCTCGGGTGACCGCAGCGAGCGAATCCGCACCTATAACTTTCCCCAAAACCGGGTGACGGACCACCGGATCGGACTGACGCTCTACAACCTTCCGCAGGTGATGGAAGGCGAAATCGACGCGATCATCACGGGCCTGCAGCAGGCGGACTACGAGCAGAAGCTCGCGGCGCTGACCGGGCAGACGTTTGCGCCCGCGCGGACGGAGGCCGGCAATTGAGTCGGCCTCGCCGTCAGGCATGCGCGAACCGGAGGCTCGTCGCCTACCGAGAATTGCCCAAAGATGTTACGAGCGCGTGTCATTGCGAGGAGCGAAGCGACGAAGCAATCCATCTGGATCGCCACGGCCCGCTTCGCGCACCTCGCGATGACAAAAAGAGTAACTACTTTTGGTAATCCTCAATAGTTCAAATGCTCACCGTCCTGGAAATCATCAAACGCACGACGGATTTCCTCGCGGGCAAAGGAGTCGAGAATCCGCGGTTGAACGCGGAGCACATCGTCGGCCACGCGCTCGCGCTGCGGCGGATGCAGCTTTATCTGCAGTTCGAGCGACCGCTGACGGAGGGCGAGCTGGAGCGGATTCGTCCGCTGGTGCGCCGGCGGGGGCAACGCGAGCCGTTGCAATACGTGCTGGGCGAAACGGATTTTTGCGGGCTGAAATTGAAAACCGACCGGCGCGCGCTCATCCCGCGGCCGGAGACCGAGCTGCTGGTCGAGATGCTCGCGGCGCGACTCGCGACGTCGCCGCCCGCGAGCATCCTCGATCTCGGCACGGGCACGGGCGCGCTGGCGCTCGCGCTGGCGAAGCAATTTCCAACCGCGCGAGTGACGGGACTCGACACCAGCGCTGTGGCGCTCGAACTTGCGCGCGAGAATGCCGCGGGAACAGGTCTCAGTGAGCGCGTGATCTGGCTGGAGTCCGACTGGTTCGCGTCGGTGCCGGTCGATCGCGCATTCGACCTGATCGTCGCCAATCCGCCATATCTCGGCGCGGGCGAGGTCGCCGCGGCGCAGCCCGAGGTGCGCGACCACGAGCCACAGGCGGCGCTGGTCGGCGGAGGCCCGGAAGGCCTGGCGGACTTGCAGGCGATCATCGCTGGTGCGCCGAGGCATCTCACGGCAGGTGGCACGCTGGCGGTGGAGACCGGCATCGCGCAGCATGCGCAATTGCTGGAGGCGGCACGCCAGGCGGGGTTCGCGCGGGTTGGATCGCATCGGGACCTGACCGGACGCGACCGCTTCATCGTGGCCACACGATGACACAGCGACCGCGTGCGGCGGCCGCTGCGAATGCAGAAGGCGGATTGGTCAACCCTTGCCGTCGAGGGCGAGGGTCAACGGGGCGTGATTGCTCGCCCAATATTGCTGATCGTGCCCGAGCGTGATCGCATCGCTGACGACGCGGAGCGCCTCGCGGAGGTGAACGTCCAGTTTTGAGTACGATTCGTTCTCGTCGGTGCTCAACTCCGTCTCGTCGTCATCGTCGCCGGATTTTTTCGGGGCCTTGATCCTCGGCGGAGGCGGCGGGCCGAAGCGGAACTCGCGGTAGGGATAGTCGATTTTGGCGAGGCGCTCCTTTTCGGCGTCCATGTCCTTCCGGAAAGCTTCGTCATCGGTTTTCTGCTGACGGCGGGCGTCGATGTTGAGCGAAACCAGCTTTTGGGCCTCGCGCATGCGGAACCAGTCCACGTATTTGTGGAGATAAAGGAACTCCTCCAGGTGTTCCTGCCGCGCGGAGCTGCTGGCCCGCAGCGGAGTGAGGACTTTCGAGTCGAGCGGGGCGCCGTCAAAGAAGCTCGTCGGGATCTCATCCCATACCAGCGCGTGCGGCAGGCTGCCTTCGCCAATCGGCAGATAATCGTCGATCGACGGAAGCACGATGTCGGGGATCACGCCCTTGAGCTGGGTCGAGGAGCCGTTGGGCAGGTAGTATTTTTGGACGGTGAATTTCGCCGCCCCGGTTTTTTCCGAGGACTGGGCGAGCTTCGGAAGGAGATTTTTCATTTCCAGGATGGTCTGGACGGACCCTTTGCCGTGCGTCGAGGAGTCTCCGATGACGATCGCCCGTCCGTAATTCTGGAGCGCGCCGGTGACGATTTCGGAGGCGGACGCACTGAAGCGATCGACGAGGACGGCGAGCGGGCCGTCGTAGGCGACGGCGTCGTTGTTGTCGTTGTCGATCTGGATTTCGCCGGCGTAGTTTTTCACCTGCACGACGGGGCCGTGTTTGATAAAAAGCCCGGTGAGGTCGACAGCCTCGGACAGGTAGCCGCCGCCGTTGTGGCGGAGGTCGAGCACGAGGCCCTTGATGCCGACGCCCTTCAATTGGTCGATGAGACGGGCGACATCCTTCGAGGCGGAGGTTTTTTCCGCGTCAGGATCATCGTTGTCGGCCGGTCCGTAGAATGCGGGCAGGGTGATGACGCCCAACGGAACGATGGACCCGCTGGCGTCGGGGACCTGAAAGACGGCGCCAAACGCGCGGGCGGAGTTCAGCTTCACGACGTCGCGGGTGATCACGATGTTCTTGCGAACGGAACTGTCGGTGGCGTCGGCGGGCAGGACGGTGAGGGTCACCTTCGTGCCTTTTTCCCCGCGGATCATTTCGACGATGTTGCGGAGCTTGCTCATGCCGGTGACCTCGACCGGTTCGCCGCCGTTCTGCGACACGGCGATGATCTTGTCGTTGGGCTTGAGCTGCCGGCCGAGGTCGGCGGGACCGCCGGGCACGATTTCCTTCACGACGCAGTAGTCATCCTCGAGGCCGAGCAGGGCGCCGATGCCGACGAGCTGAAGTTTCATCTGGATGCCGAAATCCTCGTAAGTTTCGGCGGAGAAATACGTGGAGTGCGGGTCGTAGATGCGCGCGATGTTCGAGAGGAAAAGCTCGGCGATGTCCTGCACGTCGATTTCCTCGATGTTTTTCAGCATGCGTTCGTAACGCTTGCGGACGGTTTCCTTGGCCTCCGCCATCGATTTCTTGTTCAGCAGCTCGGTGATGAGTTCGAATTTCAGGCGTTCCCGCCACAGCGCATCGGCGTCGGCTGGGGACGAGGGCCATTCGGATTTGGTGCGGTCGACGCGGTAGGTTTCGTTCGTCGTGAAATTGAAGTCCTTTTTCAACTCCTCGAAGATCCAGTTGATGCGCGCGGTCGCGCGCGTGTCGTAGGTTTGGAAAATATCGTAGGCGCCCGCGGCCTCGAGGCTGCCGAGGGCGTTGAGATTCCAGTAGACGTTCGGGCCATACTTCGTCGCGAAGGCCTGTTTGTCCGAATCGAGGAAGAAGAGCCGCTGGCCGTCGAGGTCGCCCATGTAGGCCGGAATCACCTGCGCGTAGTCGCGGCTGTGCACCGCGTCGCGATTGTAGTGGGCCTGCTCAAGGAGGTTGACGAGCGTGCGGGCCTCGGTCGCAAGCGTGGGCGACGTGGTGAACTTGCGGTCCGTCCGGGCTGAAAGAGGGCCAACCAGAGAGAAGGCCAGGCAGGCGGCGACGGTGAGCCGACGGAGCCCGGCGGGGCGGATCAACGAATTCATCATGGCAAGGGTGAGATGGGTAGGGGTGCGGAAAGTTTCAGCTTAACAGCGGATAATTGGAGCGGAAGTGGCCGGAAAACATCGTCGGCCACGCGCCGTCCTCCAAAGTTCCTAGCGGCGGCTCAACGAATCCCGGGCCTCGTCCAGCAGGCGCTTTTCATCGGGCGTGAGCGCGGCGAATCCCTCGCTGTTGATCTTGTCGAGAATCCGGTCCACCTCGGCGCGCAGATCTTCGCGCCGGGTGAGGTCGACGTGATACGCGGCCGGCGGCGCGGCTTTCGCGCTTTTCCGCAGCCAGCGGGGCAACTCGATGTCGGGCCGAGCCGAGCCGAGCCGCCAGGTCGCCTCGTGGAGATAGCGATAGTAGATCCAGCCGGCGAGCATCCCGCCCAAGTGCGCCGAATGCGCAATCGTTCCGCCAAACGGAGAAAGCGCGCCCATGACTTCGTAGAACACGAACCCGAGAAGCTCGATGCCGACCCAGGCAAACGCCATGTATTTTGGCTTCAGTGTCACCGGCAGGATGAAGAACAGCAGGAACGTCATCGGCTGGTTCGGATAGAAGCAGGCGAATACGATGAACAGGCCCGCGACGCCGGCGGAAGCGCCGATGGCGGCGCCGCCGCTGTTCCAGTGGGTCGCCAGCCAGAGCAGGCCGCCGGCGAGCACCGACATCGCGTAGACCCAGAAAAACCGGCGTCCGCCGAGCATCGGTTGCAGGATTCGTCCAAGGAAATAGAGGCCGAGCAGGTTGGCGACGATGTGCAGCAGGTTGCTGGTCGAATGCAGGAAACTGTAAGTGAACAGTGTCCAGACGCGGCCCGACCGGACATTCTGACTGGTCAGCGTGAGCAGGTTCGCGAGCGACGGATCGCCGTTGAGCAGGCGCAGAAACACGAACTGCAGGATCCAGACTGCGACGATGGCGGAGATCAGCCAGGTCAGGACGTTGGTCCCTTGACGGGGGTAGTCGTCGTGCATGTAAGACCGATCGGACAGCATCGGCAGCAAGCTAGGAACTGCGATCTGCAAACACAAGTCGCCAGCTGGAATTTTGTGGCGTGCGCGCGGCAATTTCGGGCGCTGTCAGTCCGCTTGACAGGGGGTGCAATTGCTTTTTGTTCGCGACGACATGGCCAACAAAGCGGACAAGTGGGCGCAAAACGCTGCGGGAAAGTTCTATGTCGATCAGCAATGCATCGACTGCGATCTGTGCCGCGAGACGGCTCCCGGCTTCTTCACGCGATTCGACGAGGGTGGCTTCTCGTATGTGCACAAGCAGCCTTCCACGGAGGAAGACATCGCGCTCTGCATGGAGGCGCTGGAGGGTTGTCCGGTCGAGGCGATCGGTCAGGACGGCGACGCGTAGGTCGCGTTCGCATCCCGCGGCGAACGCCGGCGATCGATTTTTGGCGAGCTTCATCGCGCGGCTGATTTGCGTTCCAAGTTAGGGGCCGCGCAGATATGTCCTAACAAGTCCTTGTTTTCGCGGCGCGTTTTGCTAGCGGGATGGCGATGAAATATCGCGTTTGTCTCTGCGTCGCCCTGCTGGCGACCGTGCACGCCCAGTCGGTCGATGTCGTTCTGCCCGGGCTTACCGTCTATTCGCCGCGCGTGGCGAACCAGGCGCCGGTGGCGACGTTCGCCATGCCGGTGTCGGCATTGCGCTTCGAGCCGCTGGTCGACATTCAGGCGCGGAATTTCGCGGAGAGCCAGGCGGACGTGACGATCCGCGGCGGGATTTTCGAGAACTCGGGCTTCAAGCTGGGAGCGTCGACTTTGTTCGATCCACAGACGGGGCACTATTTCGCCGAGATTCCGATCGCGCCGGTGATGCTGACCGCGCCGCGGATCCTGACGGGAACCGCGAACGCCGCCGATGCGACCAATGCGACGGTCGGCACGATCGCCTACGGCTGGCGGCCGGTGCGGGCGGCCGGGATGGCGGCGGTGGGGGTTGGGCAGTATGACCTGTTGGAAGGGGAATTCTATCAAGGCTACGTGAGCGATGCGCCGGTGGCGGGACGGACGCTCGGGGCGGATGTGGCGTGGGCGCATTCGGACTCGAACGGTTCGGTGCCCTTCGGTGATCACGTCTTGAACCGGGTGAATGCGCGCGTGCAGCTTGCGGGCAAGGATTCGCAGACCGATCTGTTCGTGGGCTACCAGGAAAAATTCTTCGGCTGGCCGAATCTCTACACGCCGTTCAACTCGAACGAATCGGAGAACCTTCACACGCTGCTCGTGGCGTTCAACCATCGCGCCGACCTGGGTGGCGGCGACTTCGTGGAGGTGAGCGCCTATCACCGTCGCAACGTCGACGACTACGAATTCGACCGGACCTCGACGGCCCATCCGTTTCATCATACGACGTGGGTGGATGACGCGGCGTTCGAGGGCCGGCGGGACCTCGGTGCGGCGACGTTGAATTTTCGCGGCGAGATGCTGGCCGACGAGTTGCACTCGAACGCACTGACCTTCGGCCCGTATCACACGCGGACGCTCGCGAAATTTTCGCTCGTGCCGGAGAAATCGTGGCCGCTCGAAGACGGTGCGAAACTCGAGGTCAAGGCCGGCGCAACCTACGACGACTCGAACCGCACCAGCGGCGAGGTGGCGCCGGTTTTCGAGATCGCACACGAGCGCGCCGGCGCGGCGCTCGAGCGCGTGTATGTGAGTTATGCCGAGACCTCGCAACTGCCGACCTACACCGCGCTGGACTCGAGCCCGAGTTCCGGACTCTTTCGCGGCAACCCGAACCTGGGGCGCGAGACAAGTCGGAACATCGAGATCGGGGCGAAGGGCGCGGCGGCCGGCTGGTCGGGACAGGCGGCGGTGTTCTACCGCCGGGACGACGATCTCGTGGACTGGACTTTCCAGCAGGGGGTGGTGGCGAGAACGGCGAACGCGGTGAACATCGCGACGACCGGCTTCGAATTGCTGGCGCGACGATCGTGGCAGGCGTGCGATTTCGTGCTCGGCTACACGTGCCTGACGAAGGATGCGGACTATCGCAGCACAATGGTCGACGCGAGTTTCTATGCGCTCAATTACGCGCGGCAACGCGTCACCGCGGCGCTCATTGTGCGGCTGACGCCGGAGCTGACCTTGCGGATGGACAACGAGGCGCGCGTGCAGGCGGCGAACCTGCTGCGCACCGTGGGTGGCGACCGCGCGATCATCAGCTCGCTCGGGCTCGCCTACCGGCCGGCGCGGTTGCGCCGAATGGAGGTCGCGGTGCAGGCCGACAATCTGTGGAACAGTGATTTCCAGGAAATTCCCGCGGTGCCGGCGC
>DASZPP010000007.1:0-10773 GCA_035549975.1 Opitutus sp. | reverse complement strand
AGCGCAGCCGGGGTGTTCAGGTCGTCCTGCAGGGCCGCGATCACGAGAGCGAAGGCATCGTGCGCGGCGGCGGCCGGCGCGAGTGAGGCACGATGTGCGCGCAGCGTGGCGAGCGCGCTCTCCGCGGCGTGCAACGAGTCGAGCGTGAAGTTGAGCTGCTTGCGCGGGTGGCCGGCGAGGAGGGCGTAGCGGACGGCCATGGGCGAGTAGCCTTTTTCGAGGAGATCGCCGAGCGTGTAGTAGTTGCCCTTGCTCTTGCTCATCGTCGTGCCGTCGACGAGCAGGTGCTCGCTGTGATACCAGTGGCGTGCGAAGGTCGCGCCGTTGCAGCACTCGCTTTGGGCGATTTCGTTTTCGTGATGCGGGAAGAGCAGGTCGACGCCGCCGGTGTGGAGGTCGATCGTTTCGCCGAGGTGTTTTTTGCTCATCGCGCTGCACTCGATGTGCCAGCCGGGACGGCCGGCGGACGCGTCGTCGGGGCCGGGCCATTTCACGTCGCCGTCCTCGTCGGGCTTCCAGGCTTTCCAGAGCGCGAAGTCGGAGACCGCGTCCTTGTGGTCGGAGTCGAAGGCGCTGTTCGTGACCTTGAGCTCGCGTTCCTTGATGCGGGAAAGCGCGCCGTAGTCCGGGAACGACGCGATCTTGAAATACACGGAGCCGTCGGCGGCGCGGTAGGCGTTGCCCTTCCGCATGAGGCATTCGATCATGTCGACCTGCTCGCGGATGTGGCCGGTGGCAGTGGGCTCGACGTGCGGGCGCAGGCAGTTGAGCGCGTCGCAATCGGCGTGGAATTTGTCGGTCCACTTTTGCGTGATCTCGGCGAGCGGGCGGGTTTCGCGTTTCGCCTGCGCGATCGTGCGGTCGTCGACGTCGGTGAGGTTGCGGACGTGCTTCACCTTGTCCGGGCCGAACTCGAGTTCGAGCAGCCGGCGGAGGACGTCGTTGATGACGAAGGTGCGGAAGTTGCCGATGTGCGCGGGCGCGTAGACCGTCGGGCCGCAGTTGTAGAAGCGGAACACGCCGTCGGGGTGGGAGGGCGTCAGCTCGCGGATCTGGCGGGTGAGCGAGTCGTGGAGGCGGATGGGCATCGAAAAAGGAGGACGCAGGGCTTCGCGGATGGGTGCTAATAAGCCGCCGGGTTTTGAGCTTTTTTCAAGATTAGCGTGAATTGGCGGGGATTAGCGTTTAACTGTCCTGCTCTTCCGCCATGTCCGCCCCTTTCAAGCTCGATCTCATCCAACGCCCGCGCCGGCTCCGGCGCACGGCCAGCCTGCGCGCGCTCGTCGAGCAAACGGTGCTGCGGCCGGCCGATTTCATCGCGCCGCTTTTCGTGGTCGAGGGCAACGACCGGCCGCAGCCGATCGCATCGATGCCCGGCATCGCGCGTTACAATGTCGCCGACCTGGTGAAGGAGTGCCGCATCCTCGTGAAACTCGGCGTGCCGGCGGTGGCGCTGTTTCCGAAGATCGATCCGCGACTGAAGGACGAGGAGGGGATCATTGCGCTGGACGAGAACGGGCTCGTTCTGCGCGCGGTGCGCGCGATCAAGAAGGCGCTGCCGGAGCTCACGGTGATGACCGACATCGCGCTCGATCCTTACACGACCCACGGGCACGACGGGGTGTTGAACGCGGCGCGCGACGACGTGGAAAACGACCGCACGGTCGAAATCCTGGCCAGGATGGCCGTCATGCACGCGCGGGTCGGCGTCGACCTCGTCGCCCCGAGCGACATGATGGATGGGCGGGTCGGCGCGATCCGGAAGGCGCTCGACGCGGCCGGCCACACCGGGACGGGGATCATGGCTTACTCGGTGAAATACGCGTCGGCCTACTACGGGCCGTTCCGCGATGCGGTGGGCAGTGCGAAGGCGGCGGGCACGCATTTGTTGAGCAAGGCAACCTACCAGATGAATCCCGCCAACAGCCGCGAAGCGACGCTCGAGGCCCAGCTCGATTCGCAGGAGGGCGCGGATATCATCATGGTGAAACCCGCCGGGCCGTATCTGGACATCATCAGCCGCGTGCGCCGGGCGACGAACAAACCCGTGGCCGCTTATCAGGTTTCGGGCGAGTATTCACAGATTCACGCGGCGGCGAAGCTGGGCTGGCTGGACCTGGCGCGCTGCCGGCACGAATCGCTGCTCGCGATCAAGCGCGCGGGTGCGGACATGATCCTGACGTATTTCGCGCGGGAGATGGCGAGCGCGCTGAAGTAGCGCAGGCGTCCCGCCGGCGCGACTAAAACGGCGACCGCGGCACCTGCACGGAATCGCCGGGGACGAGGCGGGGATCCTGCGACGGGTTTCTCTGCGCGAGCTTCACGTCGATGTCGTAGGTCTTCTGTTCGCGAACGAGGCTCACGCGGGTTTCCTTCGCGTAGAGGGTGAAGCCGCCGGCGGACTGGATGGCCTTCGCGACGGTGAGATCGGGTGTCCACACAATCCGGCCGGGGTGTGCGACCTCGCCGCCGACGTAGATGTAGCGCTCGGTCACGCTCACCGACACGTCGACCGTGTTGTAGATTTTTTTCGCGATATAGGTGTCGCGAACCCGCTGGGCGAGTTCGCCGGTGTTCAGGCCCGCGGCGACGATCGGGCCGATGTAGGGCAGGCTGATGTTGCCCTGGTCGTCGATCTGCACGGCGTTGTTGCTGGGATCGGGGACGCCCTGCAGCGCGATCGTGAGGCTGTCGCCGGGGCGCAATTGCGCGTTGGAGGTTGCCGCGGGAATCGCCGGGTTGGCGCCGCTGGCGGAGCCGCCGTCCGTGGCGCAGGCGGCGAACAGGGCGAGGAAAATGCAGGTGCAGCCCAGCGTGAGCGCGCGGCGGATTTCCATGGGCGCGAGGCTTGGGAGGCGCGGTGGCAAAGGCAATCGCGGCGTTTGGTCGGGCGCGGCGCGGGCGGGCCGCTGGCGTTGCGGCGGCTTTCCGCGCCGGCCGGAATCGGGGCAAAAAAAACGGCAGGCGCGAAGGCCTGCCGCTGCGTGACGGTTCAGCGCTTGCGCGATCGCTTGCGCGGCTTTTCGCCATCCTCTTCGCCGGCTTCCTCGTCGCCGTCGGAGTCGTCGTCTTCCTCGTCCTCGTCGTCGTCTTCGTCGTCGTCCTTGTCCTTATCCTTGCCCTTGTCGCCGCCCTCGTCGTCGTCCTCGCCTTCCTTCTCGTCGTCTTCGTCCCACTTGAGCGACTCGTCGTTCTTGAGCTTTTCCTCCTCCTCCTCGTCGAGCTCAGGCAGGTCGTCGTCGCCTTCCTCGTCGAGATTTTTCGCGGGCTGTTCCTCGTCGGACTCGTAGCCGGCGGGCATGAAATCGAGGATCGCGGTCAATTCCTCGAAGGCGTGGACGGCCTCGCCCTCGATGAAGCGGCTGTTCTGCTCCTCGCGGAGTTCATCCTCCACTTCGTCGACGGTGAGCTTCGATTCGAATTCGAAAAGGTCGTTGAGCATCTTCACGCGGCAGCGCGTGAGGTGGTCGAGCAGGTCGGCGTAGGGGCCGTTTTCCTCGTCGAGCGTGTCGGGCAGCGCGAAGAGTTTTTCCTCGGATTCGAAGAGCGACTCCTTGGTGCGCTTGAGGCGGACCTTGCCGTTGCCGAGGTCCTTCTCGATGCGGAAGAGAATGAAGGCCTGCTCCATGACGTCCTGGTCGAAGCCGTAATCGCGGAGCGGATCGACGAGGTCGATCAGGTGCGCGAGCTGGCGCGGGTCGATGATGCTGAGTCCATCGACGTCCCAACGCACGGGGTCGCTGGTCTCGCTGACCCACCAGTTGTGATCCTCGCCGAGGCGGACGATGCACCAGTCGAGAGTGGAAGTAGCTTTGGCCATGAAAATTCGAGAGGGGGTGTGATTTTTCGCGCAGCGTGCGAGCGGAGGTCCAAAAAACAAGCACAAAAGCGTTGCTTTTTTGTGTCGGGATTCCGTCGGCGGTTCATTACGGAAAACCCTTAAATTCGGGAGTGTTAGCGTCGCGGCAACGGGCGCGTGCACTTGCCTTTTATGGGGCCGATTCCAGTGTCGCGGCATTCATGGGCTCGTTTTATGAGACGGTCACGCGGCGGATCCTGTTCAAACTCGACCCCGAGCATGCGCACGAACTGGCGGTCGACGCGCTGGCGGCCTTGGGCCGGGTGCGGCCGCTGTGCGCGCTGCTGGAGCGGCGTCACGCGCTGCCGGCGGGGCTCCGGCGGCCGATCGAGGCGTTCGGGCTGAGGTTTCCGAATGCGGTCGGACTGGCGGCGGGCTTCGACAAGAACGCCCGGGCCTGGCCGGCGGCGGCCGCGCTGGGTTTCGGACACGTGGAGGTCGGCACCGTCACCGCGCTGGCCCAGCCCGGCAACGACCGGCCGCGGATGTTTCGCTATCCGCCGCAACGCGCGATCATCAACCGGCTCGGTTTCAACAACGAGGGCGCCGCGGCCATCGCGGCGCGGCTGGCGCGGCAGCCGCCGCCCGGCCGCCGGCGGATTCCGGTCGGCGTCAATCTCGGCAAGTCGAAGGTCGTCGCGATCGACGAGGCGGCGGCGGATTACCTGGCGAGCTTTGCGCAGCTGGCGGACCATGCGGATTACGTGGCACTGAACGTCAGCAGCCCGAACACGCCGAACCTGCGCCAGCTCCAGGACGAGGAGCGGCTGCGCGAGCTGCTCGGCGCGATCACCGCGGCGAACCGTGCGCGCAGCCGCCGCGTGCCGTTGCTGCTCAAGATCGCGCCCGACCTCAGCTTCCGCCAGATCGACGCGGTGCTGGCGGCGATTGCGGAGTTCGGGCTCGACGGCATCATCGCGACCAACACCACGCTCGCGCGGCCCGGGCCGTTCGCCGAGGTCAACCAGGCCGGCGGCCTGAGCGGAGCGCCCCTGCGGCGGCGGTCGACGGAAATCATCAACTACGTGGCCCGGGCGACCGACGGCCGGCTGCCGATCATCGGCGTGGGCGGGATCGACGACGCCGTCAGCGCCGGGGAGAAACTCGATGCCGGGGCGACGCTCGTGCAGGTTTACACCGGAATGGTTTACCGCGGCCCGTTTTTCGCGGCGCAACTGGCGCGGGCACTGGCGGACCGGCAGCGGTGGTGAAATTGGTTGTTGGGTATTGGTTGTTGTTTATTGGGCCGTTGGCGAAGGGCGGCGTGGGACCGGGGAAGTTTGAGCGGCCCGGCGGAAGATAACGAGGGAGCAATGACCAATGACCATTCACCAATAACCGATGACAAATTCACCGTTTCCTTGCTTGTCTTCGCCAGCACGAATCCTCTTAGTGCGCATTCCTCTTTTGAGACTGCTCAGGTGGTGGAATTGGTAGACACACACGTTTGAGGGGCGTGTGCCGTAAGGCGTGCAGGTTCGAGTCCTGTCCTGAGCACCAAATAGAACTTCGTGAGATTTGGTGAACCGGACGGGTCTCGGACCCGTCGCCGTGAGGCAACTCGTTATCGGCAAATTCAGGCCGCAACTCGGCCAGAATTTGCGATATACGAGCGAAGGGGGGTGCAAAATTCACCTCGGCCTTTTTGAGCGAAACACGTGGGTTCAATCCGATTTCCCGAACCAGTCCGGCAATTTCAGTATGGGAGGGATTGGACTGCTGTTTTCCGGCTAATTCTAAGGCTTTTACGACTGCGAGGGCAGGTTCAATCCAGAGAGCCGAGCCGGTTCTCTGGAGTTTGGCTTTTTGGGCCTTGAGAGACCGCTTTTCGAGCATCAGGTCCGTGGTTGCCTGTTCGTAGGCATCCTCGTCGAGGACGTCCTTCAGGTAGCTTTTCGTGAGCTTGTTTAGCTCGCCCTGGATCTCGGAAAGCCGTTCGGCGATCCTCGTGATCTCTGCTTCGACCTTCTCGGCGTCCCCTGCGGCATCCGTCTCGATGAGGGCGCGGACGTGGGTCGCCTCGCTGGGCGAGATGGACACGGGTGCAAGTATTTCGACGAGTTGCGCTGAGAGCGCCTGTTCTTGGAGGTACCCTCTCACGAGTGTCCTGCCCGTCGAAGTAGGTTCTCAGATAGTCCGTGAGCCTGCACCAATTTGGCCGGAACCCGGAAGCATTTCCCGGCACTCTAACCGGCCGGACGAGCGGGCAAACGCCCCCTGCGATCAGGGGAATTTCCCCGACCGGGAAATCGCTTGCGTCACCCTGCGACCCCTCAACACTGCCGACCGACTACCACCGCCCACCTCGGGCCAGCAAACCATCGCGGGGCATACCCGCTCGACTTCGACTACATGGAAGACACGCCTGCCAAGGAGAATCCTGAGAAGGATTTCAACAAAATCGATCTGAGCCAGCTCCAGGGCTTCAGTTTCGGAACGCAGTGGACCCAGGACAAAACGGCTTCGTCGGACCGGCGTGAGCGGACGGATCGTCCGCGGCGCGAGAGCGGACCCAGCGAGCGGCGCGACCGCCGGGCGTTTCGCCGGCCGGCGGGCGAAGGGGGCGCGGATGGTGATTTCGCGGGCGGCGGTGTGGGCGTGGCGGCGGAGCCGCGCGAGCGCCGGGAATATCCGGGCGAGCGCGGGCCACGGCAGGAATTTCGCGGGCCGCGCCGCGATGGGCCGGCGGGCGGCGAACGCGGCGCGCCGCGCGCGGGTGGATTCCGGGGACGCGGGGAATTTCAGGAGCGCGGGCCCTACGACAGCCCGTTTTTCAGCATCGCCTTCTACCCGGAGGACACGAGCTTCAATGCGCTCGCGAAGACCATCCGCAGTTCGTGCCGCACGATTGAATTGTTCGAGATCGCGCGAACGGTCATCGGCAAGATCGACCGCTTCGTGGTGGTGCTCAATCGCAAGATGCCCGAGGGCGGCCCGGCGAGGTCCGGCGACCGCACAACCGAAGGCGCGCCGGCGGCGATTCCGACCGCGAAGAAGCCGCTCTACCTGGCGGTGCCGGATGGCATGCCGTTCGATACCGAGGAGGCCGCCGTTGCGCATGTGCTCGCGAATCATCTCGGACGTTTCTTCGACCTCGCCGAAGTCGAGATCGAGCCGCCGAAGGGAAATTTCCAGGTGATCAACAAGTGCGGCATCACGGGCGAACTGCTCGGGCCGCCGAACTATCACCGCTACGCGCACATCGTGCAGCAGCACCATGCAGCGAAGGTGGCGCGCATGTCGTTCGAGGCGTTCCGGAGCAAGATCGAGACCGTGCGCGATCCGGAAATCGTGAACCAGTGGCTGGAAAAGATGAAGAAGACCACGCGCTACACCTGGAAGCAGGGCGCGAAGGCGGTGGCGGCGAAGATCGCCACCGAGCCGGCCACGCCCGCCATCGCGGAAGCGGTCGCCGAGGTCGCGGTGCAGGAAGGCAGCACGACGCCGGAGACGGCGCCGGCGATCACCTTCGACAATTTCGAGGATGCGCGCACGCATCTGCTCACGAACGCGCGGGAAAAAGTCGTGCGGGCGGTCGAGCATGGCCGGTTCCACGGCAAGCTGCTCGAGACGATGCCGCCGGGCGAAATCCGCCGGGCGATCGAGGGCGCGCTCGAGCGCCAGCGGCGGTTCCCGCTCGACACGGCGAACGCGTTGCGCGGCCGGTTGCGCCGCGAGCACTTCACGATTTTCAAGAAAGGCTCGAAGGGCATCAGCTACGTTTGCGCGGTGAAGCGGAAATTCCGCGTCCCGGGCCAGACGTTCGCGGACAGCATCAGCGCGTTGATCACGTATATCGAGGCGAACCCGATGATCCGCGCGAGCGCGTTGTCGGTGAATTTTCTCGGCATCAAGGAGCCCGCGGCCGAAAAGCCGGCCGAGGCTGCGCCGGCGCCGGCGGAAACGGGTGCAACGATCACCGAGTCAACGCCGGTGGCGGAGACCAATCCGGCCGGCGGAGCACCCGCCGGGGCGGTGGAACCGACGGTCACCGCGGGTTCACCGGCGACGCCGACGATCGAGCAGCTCGCGAAGATCAGCCGGATGCAGGGCGACCTGCGCTGGCTGGTGACGGAGGGTTATGTGACTGAATTTATCGACGGCCGCTTGTTTGCGCCGCCGCCGATGGTCGAGGCGCGCAAGAAGGAGATCGAAGGCGAGGAGAACGATCCGGAGAACTTCCCCGAAGCGCCGGGATCGAATCCGCCGTTTGAAGCGGCTGCCGCGACGGCGGAGCCGCCGGCGGCCGTTGAAGAGGCGCCGGCGCCCGAGCCGCCGACGCCTGCCGGGCCGGGCGAGGCATCGTCCGCGGCGCCAACCGGCGAAGCAACGGTCGAACCGGCTCCGTCCGCGACCGAAACTCCAGCCGGGGAATCGGAGCCGTCCCGCGACAGCCAGGCTTCACCAGAGCCGGAAGCCGTGCTCGTCAACGCGCCGGCGGAACCCGAGGTGAAGCCGGAAGCGGCGGCATCCTCGCAGCCGATCGTTTAAGACGCTTCGGGCGCGAGCCCGGAGTTTGTTTCAACCGGACCGCAATCGCAGCGTGTGCCGGTCGCCAGAGGTGATTCCGAAGTCGAGGTGCAGCGCGCCGGCCGGGAGGAAGGTGGCGATTTTTTCCGGCCATTCGACGGCGAGGCACCACGGCGGGACGAGAAAGTCCTCGATCAGCAGCGCCCCGGCCTGCGAAGCGCTGTCGAGGCGGTAGGCGTCCAGGTGCACGAGGAGGCGGCCGGGCGCGTGGTGCACGGTGTAGATGTTGAACGTCGGGCTCGTGACGGGCCCGGCGATGCCGAAGCCGTGCGCGAGACCTTGCACGAAGGTCGTCTTGCCGACGCCGAGGTCGCCGTGGAGCGCGAGCGTGCAATCGGGCGGAAGCGCGCGTGCGAGTTCGGCAGCGAGCGTGCGCGTCTCGTCCGCGGAAGCGGTGGTCACGCCGGCACGCAGTCGATGATGGATCGAGGTCAAATCGCGAAGGCCGCGGGCATGCGCAGGAAGCGCGAAGCGGAACGCGTTTTTTGGACGGCCGCGGCCCGAGGCTACTTCTTCAGATGCTCGTAGCCGTGATAGTCGCCAAGCCGAATCGCGTTCGCGGGCAGCCGGCCGGCGCGGACGAACCGGCCGACCCGCGTGAGGCGGGTCCGGGGAAAGGCGTGCGACCAGGCGCGCTCGAACGAAGCGCAATCGGCGTGGCAGGCGTGGGCGAAAACGAGCTCGTAGTCCTCGCCGTCCGTCAGGGCGGCGCGCAGGTGAACGCCGGCGCGCCGCGGAATCGCGGCGGGATCGAGGGCCGCGGCGCCGCCGCGCGGCGTGAGGGCGTGGAGGTCTTTCGCCAGGCCGTCGCTCACGTCCATGATGGCACGCACCTCGACGCGACGGGCGAGCCAGGCGCCCTCGGCGAGCCGCGGCTCGAACTTGAAATGGTGGCCGCTTTGCACGGCGCCGCCGAGGAATCCGGTGACGTAGATCGCGTCGCCGATGCGGGCGCCGGTGCGCGTCGCGATGCGCGGCGAGGTGGATTCGCCGAGCAGGGTGAGGCTCACGGCGACGGTGCCGTCGGCCTGGGCGACGTCACCGCCGACGATCAGGACGCCATGGCGCCGGGCGCACGCGGCGAGGCCGCGATAAAATTCCTCGAGCCAGCGCAGCGAGACGCGTGCATCGAGGGTGAGCGCGAGGACGGCGGCGGTGGGCCGGCCGCCCATGGCGGCGAGATCGCTGAGGTTGCGCTTGAGCAGCTTGGCGCCGACGGCGCGGGGCGGCACGGAGTCGTCGAAATGCCGCGGATAGATGACGGGATCGACGGTGATGAGCTGGCGGCCGCGCGATGCCGGCAGGATCGCGCAATCGTCGCCGATGCCGAAGGGCGCGCGCGGCGAAGTGTCGCCGAGCCAGCGCTGGATGGCGGCGATGAGTTTTTCCTCGCCGAAGGCGGAGACGGAGTCGCGGAGGCGTTTGGTGAAGGGAGACACGGCAGGACCAATGAAGCGCGTTTACGACCCGACGCCAGCGAGGACGAGGACGATGGAATGGAGATTGAACAGACTGTGGGCGATCATGGACGTGGTGATCAGGCCGGTGCGTTCATAGGCGAGCTCGAAGACGAGGGCGAGTGCGACCAGCGGCGCGAACGTGGCCAGGCTTTGGTGAAACGCGGCGAAGATGGCCGCGGGCAGCAAAAGCGCGGCCCAGCGCGGCAGGCGGGTGCGGAGGTAGCGGTAAAGCGTGGCACGGAAGAGGAGTTCCTCGCCGATCGGGGCGATCGCAACGGCGAGGGCAGTCAAGACAAGGAAGCCGGCGGTCTGTTTCGTGTTGAGGAAAAGTTGGAGGGCGTCCTGCGGCTCGACGGGAAGCGAGCAGAGCCGGAGGAGCAGAAGCCAGACCGTGCTGACGAGGGTGACGATGGGCATGGCCACGAGGAAGGTCGCGGCGCCGGCGCGCAGGGTCGCGCGGTTGAGGGGCGGCGCGAGCGGGTGATGACCGAGCTGGAGCGGCAGCAGCGCGGGCCCGATGAAAAGGCCGAGCTGGAAGCCCGCGTTGATCACGATCAACTGGGCGTTGTTGGAGAGGTGAAAGGGGCGGACGACGAGTCCGGCGAGATACGAGAGCGCCAGCACGCCGGCGATGAACACGAACAGCACGAGGAAGAAGTCGGGCGCCGGGATGTCCCAGGCCGGAAGATTTGCCGGGGCGGGTGCGGAGCGGGCGCGACGGCTGAGGGTCAGCCGCCAGAGCAGCACGAGGCCGCCGAGCAGGAGCGCGAGTTCGAGCGCGACGATGGGAAGGTGGGCGGCGAATTCGGTCACGGCGACAGTGCGGGGGAAAAACGGCGGCGGCGCAACATGTCGTGGATGAACGGTTCGGCGAAGGTTGGTCGCGGTCGGTTTTTGGAGCGCGGCAGTCCTTGGCCGCTTTCG
>DASZPP010000006.1:0-4706 GCA_035549975.1 Opitutus sp. | reverse complement strand
CTGATGAGCCAGAGCCACATCGCCCACCTCGCCTACCCGCATCCGTTCGATCGCGAGGACCGCGGCTACGGCCTCGCCGTGCAGATGGTCACCGACCTCGGCCGCAGCACGATGCTCGGCTCGCCCGGCATGTGGGGCTGGGACGGCGCCGCGAGCACGATCTGCTGGATCGACCCGAAGGAAAACACCGTGGCGATCATGATCACCCAGCGTTTTCCGTTCAACGCCGAGAACTTCCTCACCGCCTTCGTCGACGTCTATTATTCCTCTTTCGACGACTGAGCCGGATCCATGCAGTCGACCCGAATACCGCTCGGGTTGCGCAAACCAAAGGATGAAACGGTAGGCAGCCCGCTTGCGGGCGCTTCTCAGGGCGCGAGCAAGCTCGCTGCCTGCGGCCAACTGCATCAGGGCTCCGTGCCGTCGACCTTGGCCACCTCGAGCATGGCGACTTGAGTTATCGCCCGCCGACGCCACTGCGGCCGCGAGCGTGAGCGAGTGGAAAATTCCGTTTCCTAACGCACTCCGCCGATCGCGAACTGGTCGCCCGATTTCACCGGGCGGCCGTTTTCGAAATCGACCTCGAGCAGTTTCTCGCTCTGCACCGGCGCGCCGTGCTCGTCCTGCAGCGTCGCGATGATCTTGCGCGAGGCGACGTCGATCACCTCGCCCGTCGAGGGATACGCCAGCTTCCCGTCGATGCTGAATGTGATCCAGCCCGGCTCGTCGCGCAGGACAATCGACGCGACCTGCCTCGGCGTTCCCTGCCTGAGATCGAAGATGTGCAACCGGCGGTTGTGCGCGTCGGCCACCCACAGCTCGCGTTCGTCCCGCGTCATCGCGATGCCGTGGCTCGGGCAGCCATGGCGCTTCACCCCGCCGATCTCAAAGCCGGCGACTTCGACGCGCTGGAGCACCTTGCCCGTCTTGAGATCGCCGACTTCAAAACCGAGCAGGCCGTTCACGTTCACATAGACGCGCGTCTGACTGCCGTTGATCGTGAACGGCCGGATCGCCGCGCTGAACGGCCCGACCGTCCGCACCGCCGCGTGCGTCGCGATGTCCGCCACCGTCAGCAGCGGCGAGCCCAGCCCCGCGAGGTAGGCCTCGCGCCCGTCGGGGCCGACGATCGTGTTGTGCGCCTTGGAATGCGGCGTGATCTTCGCGATGACGTCGCCCATCGCGGCGTCGACCACGTTCCAGTGGTCCCCCTCGAACGAGGGCACGTAGAGAGTCTTCCCATCCGGCGTCGCCGACAACCGATCGCAGCCGCCTTCGTAAACTTTTTCCCACAGGATTTTGTCGGTGAGCAGGTCGAAGCACTGGAGCGATTTGATGGTGGTGACGTAGAGCCGCCCCGTCGCCGCGCTCGCCGCGATGCCCTTCACGTTGCTCGGCGTGCCGTCGTCCGCGAACCCGCGCGATGGAATCCGCCGCACAAGTCGGTGCCCGTGATCGATGTCGTAAACCAGCACGCCGTGTCCGCCGTATTCGAGATAGTTGCGCACCCCCGGCACCGCGACGTAGAGAAATCGCCCGCTTATCCCGGCCGCATCCGCGGCGTTCAGGCCGACAGCAGCCAGCAACAGGATCAGGAGCGCGACACAGGGGCGAAGCAGCGGGGGTTTCATCGGCCGCATCGTGCTCACCGGCGCCGCCTCCGCAAACCAAAGCGCAAGGGCTTCGATCTTTCCTCATCCTTTCGCTCTCTTCGCGTCTTCGCGCTTCGCCCGAAAATCACGCGCCACCTTTCCGCATTCGCGGATGTTATCGCTCTCGAATGGTTTTGTGTAGGCGGGCTTCAGACGAGCGTTCGCCCGCCAATTGCCTTTGACCCGCCGCCGCTCGCAGGTTTGATCGCCAATTCGTCCCTTTCACCTCCATCCTCCGCCTCTCGCTCTAGCCTTTAGCCCCTCGCCTCTCGCCTCATGTCCATGCCGACCATCATCTACACCAAGACCGACGAAGCGCCCGCGCTCGCGACCTACTCGCTGCTGCCGATCGTCCAGGCGTTCACGAAACACGCCGGCATCGCCATCGAGACGCGCGACATCTCCCTCGCCGGCCGCATCCTCGCCGCCTTCGCCGACAAGCTTCCCGAATCGCAGCGCGTGGCCGACGACCTCGCCTGGCTCGGCGCGCTCACGCTCAAGCCCGAGGCCAACATCATCAAGCTGCCCAACATCTCCGCCTCCGTCCCACAGCTCAAGGAAGCCATCGCCGAACTCCAGTCGCACGGCTACGCGCTGCCCGACTATCCCGAGTCGCCAAAGACCGACGCCGAAAAAGACGCCAAGGCGCGCTACGACAAGGTCAAGGGTTCCGCCGTCAACCCCGTCCTCCGCGAGGGCAACTCCGACCGCCGCGCGCCGAAGGCCGTGAAGGATTACGCCCGCGCCCACCCGCACTCGATGGGCAAATGGTCGCCCGACTCGAAGACTTCCGTCGTCACCATGGGCCGCGACGACTTCCACTCGAATGAAAAGAGCATCACGCTCGAACGGGCCACAACCGCACGGATTGAATTCGTCCCATCCGACGCGTCCGTCCCATCGACTGTCCTTCTCCCCAAGCTCGCGCTGAAAGCCGGCGAGATTCTCGACGCCACCGTCATGCGCAAGGCCGCGCTCCTCGCGTTCTACGAGCAGCAGATCGCGAAAGCCAAAAAGGACGGCGTCCTCTTCTCGCTCCACCTCAAGGCCACGATGATGAAGGTCTCCGACCCCGTCCTCTTCGGCCACGCCGTCCGCGTGTTCTTCAAAGACCTGCTCGCCAAGCACGCCGCCACCTTCGCCGACCTCGGCGTCGACCTGAACAACGGCTTCGGCGACCTCGTCGAAAAAATCCAGAAACTCCCCGCCGACAAAAAATCCGCGATCGAGTCCGGCATCGCCGCCGCCTTCGCCGCCGGTCCCGGCGTCGCCATGGTCAACTCCGACCAGGGCATCACCAATCTTCACGTGCCCAGCGACGTCATCGTCGACGCCTCGATGCCCGCGATGATCCGCGCCGGCGGAAAAATGTATGACCGCGCCGGCAAGCTCGCCGACACCCTCGCCGTCATCCCCGACAGCTGCTACGCCGGGATCTATCAGGCCACCGTCGATTTCTGCAAAAGAAACGGCGCGCTCGACCCGAGGACAATGGGCTCCGTCCCCAACGTCGGCCTCATGGCCCAGGCCGCCGAGGAATACGGCTCGCACAACAAAACCTTCGTGGCGCCGGGAAATGGAACGATCCGCATCGTCGTCGCCGATGCGAGCGGGAGTCAGGATTCAGGAGTCAGGACTCAGCCTTCTGGCCCCTCGCTCCTCGCTCCTGCCTCCTCGTCGATCCTGCTGGAACATCAGGTCGACGCGGGCGACATCTGGCGCGCCTGCCAGACCAAGGACGCTCCGGTCCAGGACTGGGTGAAACTCGCCGTCAACCGCGCGCGCCTCTCGAAAACGCCCGCCGTCTTCTGGCTCGACAAGTCCCGCGCCCACGACGCGCAGATCATCGCGAAGGTCGAGCGTTACCTGAAGGACCACGACACCACCGGCCTCGACCTCCGCATCCTCCCGCCCGCCGAGGCGTGCACCTTCTCGCTCGAGCGGATCGTGAAGGGCCAGGACACGATCAGCGTCACCGGCAACGTCCTTCGCGACTATCTCACCGACCTCTTTCCGATCCTCGAAGTCGGCACGAGCGCGAAGATGCTCTCGATCGTCCCGTTGATGAACGGCGGCGGCCTCTTCGAAACCGGAGCCGGCGGCAGCGCGCCGAAACACGTCGAGCAATTCCTCGCCGAAAATTACCTCCGCTGGGACAGCCTCGGCGAATTCTTCGCCCTCGCCGCCTCGTTCGAGCACCTGAGCCTGACGTTCAAGCACGCGAAAGCCAAGGTCCTCGCCGACACCCTCGACCAGGCCAACGGCAAGTTCCTCGAGAACGACAAAAGCCCCGGCCGCAAACTCGGCACGATCGACAACCGCGGCAGCCACTTCTACCTCGCCCTCTACTGGGCCCAGGCGCTGGCCTCACAAACTCAGGACGCCCAGCTCTCAACTATCTTCTCGCCGGTTGCGGCGCAACTCGCCGCCAGCGAAAAGAAAATCGTCGAAGAACTCATCTCAGTTCAGGGCAAGCCAACCGACGTCGATGGCTACTACCAACCGGATCACAAGAAAGCGTCGGCGGCACTTCGGCCGAGCAAAACACTCAACGACATCCTCGCTACGCTTTAAGCGCCGCCACAAAATCGAGCACCGCATTGTCACCGCTAAAATTCTGCGCGATTTTCCCTTTGTGCTTAGGGAGCGCTTCTTCGAAGCGTTTCACGAGATCGGCACTTTTGGAGACGACTTCCACGGATGCCTCGGAGTTGAGGTTGTTCTTGAGGAAATAGCCGAGGGCACTGTCGCTCTTCGGAAGCGAGTATCCGATTGCGAATAGCTGGTTCGTATTGACGAGAGCCTGCGCCGCCTCAGCCCAAATTGACCGAATGCTCTCGTGAGTCATCAGCGGTGTCTTATCAAAAATCGGAGGCACGATGAACGGATACTTATCCGCAACACTAGCTCGGTTGACCTGCCCCCCTGAAACTGGAGTGGCGTGAGCGAGAGAGCCGGGTGAAAACAGTGAACACCCGACATGAAGAAACATCACACCGAGGAACAGATCCTCGGAATCTTGAAGGAAGCCGAGATGGGCAAACCGTTGCCCGA
>DASZPP010000005.1:0-3020 GCA_035549975.1 Opitutus sp. | reverse complement strand
CGGCCGAAAAGGGAATGCGTCGCCTCACCGGCGCCCTTCCAGCGACGGTCCTGGTGCATGGTCAAGGTCCAGTGGGTGCCGCGGCGCAGGCCGCTGAGGATGTGCCAGAGCGCGCCCTCGGCGACGGTGCGGCTGATCGAGCCGCCCCAGTTGGTGACGAGAAGTCCGCGCTCGAGGTGCCGGCGCTGAACCAGGTTTTTCACCGAGCCGGCGAGGTAGCAGACGTAGCGCAGCGACGGCGGCAGGATTTCCGGCAGCGGCGGCGTGCTCCAGCCGGCGACGAGCACCTCGGGGCCGGCGGCGGCGAGCGCCGTTGCGAAGCTTCCATCGGTGTCAATCGTGCGAACGCCGGGCGCGAGCGAGCGAAGGTCGGCGATGAGCGGTTCGGGCAGGAAATCGCGCAGCTCCGCCGGCGTGAGCGCCATCGCACAATCGAAGTGTCTCATGCCGCGTTCGCGAATCTCGTCAGTCGAGGTGAAGGCGGTATTCCGCGATGTAGCCCGGCGTGTCGAACCAGAGGGAAAGCGGCGTGATCCATACCTCGTCGCCGTGCACGTGATGGCCGGCGGCCTGCGCCTCGGTGATGACCTGCGCGGCGTGCGCGAGCGCGTCCTTGGTCGGGCCGCGGAAATAGAAACGGATGCTGCGTCCGGCGGGACGGGTCGTCGTGGTGGCGTCGGCGGCGCGGCCGGCCGGGTGCAACGTTTTCGGCACGGCGAGCCAGAGGGTGGCCTGGTTCGCCTTCGGATCGGCCTGGATGACGACGGGCGCGTCGACGCGTTCGCCGCGTGCATGCACGTGATCGAACATCGCGGCGGCGGCGCGCAGCCAGGCGTTGAGGTCGGCCATCGGGACGGCGCCGGACTTCCAGCCGGTGAACGCGCCGTCGGGGACGACCTGCCACGGCGAGAAACCGTCGGGCGTGAGCCCGAGCTGGTCGCGCGGATCCGGCGGAACGGGATCGTGGCTGCGCGTCTGGCGGAGATACCAGTCGAGCACCTGAGCTTCGTCGAGATCGGCGGGCATGTTGTGTTCGCCGCCGGGAAGAATCGTGTAGCGCACGCGGCCGCCGAGATCCTCGAGGGCGGTGACCATCTCGTCGGCAAAACCGGTGAAGACGACGTTGTCCTTCTCGCCGTGGATGACCCAGGCGGGAATGTTGCGCAGGCGCGACGCGCGGTAGGGCTCGCCCCGCCCGGCGCGCGGCGAGATCGCGGCGAAGCGCTCGGGGTTGTCGGTCGCCCATTCCCACGTCGCCATCGCGCCGAGGCTGTGGCCTTCGAGGTAAACGCGATCCGGGTCGATCGGCAGGATGCGCAGCAATTCGTCGAGGTAGGCGTTGAGGAAGTCGATCTGCCACGGCCCGGCCTCGTCGATCGGGGTGACAGTGAAGGCCCGGCCGCCGGCGGGATCCTTGCGCGCCTGGTGGACGAAGGAGATTTTGTGGCCGAGCCAGCCCGAGCCGTGGAGTCCGATCACGAGCGGAAACTTGCGGCCTTCCGCGGGGAAACCGGCCGGGAGCGTCAGCCAGTAGTTCGAGTCGAGCGTGCGACCGTCGGGAAGCCGGGCGGTGAAGACGAGCGGGATGAGCGCGCCGGGATTTTCGGCGAAAAAGTTGCGGCCCTGCTCGAGGGCGCCGGCGAGTTCCTCCGCGTAGGTTTCGGGCGGGCTCATCCAGTCGTCGACGCTGTGCTGCGGATTGCCGCCCCAGCGCTCATACCACGGGAGGGCGGCGTGGTACACCGGCGCCCAGGCGGCGCCGAAGCGGGTTTCGCTGGACGCGAGTCGGTGCAGTCGCACCACGAGCGAATCGTGCCGGGCTTGCCATGCGGCCGCGGATTCGGCGGCCGGCAGGGCCGGCGTGGCGAGCGCAGCGGTCGCGAGAGCAAAGGCGATGAAGCGGTTTTTCATGACGAAGGGCGCAAAGCCCGGAACGGAGGAGAATACGCGGCGGCCGTCGGAGGCGTCAGCATTTTTTCGGTTCGGTTGAGCACATTTTCGGCGAGTTTGCGCGTGGCGCGTGCGGCGCCCGAGAACGGCCGGGAAACCGCGCCGGCCGCGGCCGAAAGATGCGGCGATCCGCATGCCGAAAATGTGCTCATCGAACGCGGAGAAGTCCTCACGGGTTTGGCGCGCGGACGCGTAAGGTGGCCACGCTGCGGCCGGGATTTCGCCCGGGCGACCAGGGGTCGCGCCGGGCCTCGCCGCCGCCCCAACCCTAACACCCGCCCCCATGAGAAAACCCAGGCAGTGCGCGCCGTTTCGGGCGCTTTGGATCGCATGTGCATGCAGTATGGCCGTCGGCCCGCGACTGGTTGCCCAAACCACGCCGCCGCCTTCGAACGCGAACGGAGATCAATCGGAAGACACCGTGACACTGTCGCCCTTCGTCGTGAACGCCGCCGAGGACGCCGGCAGCTACCAGGCAACGTCGACGCTCGCCGGCACGCGTGTGCGCACCGACCTGAAGGACGTCGCGTCGTCGTTGAGCGTCGTGACCGCGCAGTTCCTGAAGGACACCGGCGCGACGAACAACGAGACGTTGCTCCAATACACGACGAACACCGAAGTCGGCGGCATCTACGGCAATTTTGCCGGCGTCGGCTCGACGTTTACCGAGGGCGCGACGGAAAATTTTTCGCCGCCGCACCTGAACACGCGCGTGCGCGGCCTCGATTCGGCGGACAACACGCGCGATTATTTCCGCTCCGACATCCCGTGGGATTCCTACAACGTCGGGCGCGTGGACATCCAGCGCGGGCCGAACTCGATCCTCTTCGGCATCGGCAGCCCGGCGGGCATCATCAACGCGAGCCTGAACACGGCGGGCTTCAAGAATGCCTACACGTTCGAGAATCGCGTCGGCAGCTACGGCACGGTGCGCAACAGCCTCGACTTGAACCAGGTCGTGGTCGACAACCAGCTCGCGGTGCGGGTCGCGGCGCTCGACGACCACACGCAGTACCGGCAGGACCCGGCTTTCAGCCGCGACAAGCGGCTGTTCGGCGCGCTGCAGTTCG
>DASZPP010000004.1:0-9675 GCA_035549975.1 Opitutus sp. | reverse complement strand
CGTGTCCTCGACGTAAAGGTGCTTCACCATCGCCATCACGACGACGGCCATCGGCGTCGCGAAAACGATGCCGACCATGCCAAAGAGGAATCCGCACACCAGCACCGCGAGCAGGCCGACGACGGGCGGCAGGCGCATGGTCCAGCGTTGCGCGAGCGGCACGATCACGTTGCTCTCGAGCTGCTGCACCACCGTGTAAGTGATCAGGGTGTAGATCGCCAGCTCGGGTCCGTTCGCGAAGGCCAGCAGGATGCCGGGAACGGCCGACAAAATCGGACCGACGACGGGAATGAATTCGAACAAGCCCGCGAGCACGCCGAGGGAAAAGGCCAGCGGCACGCCGAGCAGCGCCAGGCTGACGCCGGCGAGAATGCCGACCGTCACCATCGCGATGCCTTGCGCGAGCAGCCATTTTCGCAGCGCCTCGCCCGCGTCATCAAGGGCGCGACGAACCTGCGCGCGCCGTGTCGGTGGCAGCAGGCGCAGCGCGCCTTCGCGATAGAGCGGCGGATCCGCCGCGAAATAAATCGCAAGAAAAAGGACCAGCAGGGCGTCGGCGGCGCCGCTGATGGCCGCGCCGGCCGCGATGCCCACACCGGCGAGCGTCTTCGAGTCGTCGACCGCGCGCCGGCCGGAATTCACCAGGATGCGGCCCATCTCGGATTGTTGCAGCCAGTCGATGAACTTGGTGCCGGCCTTCGGGAGCTGATTCTGCAGTTGCGCGACTTGCGCCGCGCCCTGGCTGCCGAAGAACCAGCCGATCGCCACGGAAACCAGCACGAGCCCGACGACGACAAGCGTGAGGCTCCACCGCGGAGAAAGCCGGGTCGCGCGCGCCAGCGGCGACGCCATCGCGCGCAGCGCCACGGCCAGGACGATGCCGCCGAACCCGATCACGAAAACGTCGCCGATCCGCCAGATCATCACGGCAAGTCCTGCCAGTGCGAGGGCGACGACAATGTAGCTGGTGATGCTGCGGGGTTGGAGCGATCGGTTCACTTGAGTCGGCAAAGGACGGCCGGCCAAAATGTTCGTAGCGTCGCACCCGCCGGGGTTCCCGCACGGCGGCTTGGCAGCGCGCGCTGCCGGCTGCATGGTGCGGCATGGACGAGGCAAATCGCAGCGGACGCTGGTCGGGCGGGTTGATCCTCGTCGCCGTTGTTGCGCTCCCGCTCGCCGGCGCCCGGATCGCGCAGCGGCCGACCGGCCGGCTGTTCGAATTTCCACCGCGGCCGGGAATACCTTCAGACTATCCGCGTTTCTCGTGGATCGCGTGCGGCCTCGTGGCCGGCGGACTGGCGGCGCTTGCGGCATCGTGGATTTGGGCCGGCGCACGGCGCCGCGGCGCGAGCGATCGGGAAACGGGCGGGCAGGAACGAAACCTCCCCGCGCGCGCGTTTCCGCGCTGGGGTTGGATTGCGCTCGTTTGGACGATCGGCTGGTGGGTGCTGGCGTGGACGCGCTTCCCGTGGTTTGCAGCGCTGCAACGGCTCACGTTTTTTCCGCTTTGGCTCGGGTTCATCGCCATCGTCAACGCGCTCGCGTGGCGGCGGGCTGGAACCTGCTTCATGCTGGCGGCGCCGCGGCGGTGGTTTGCGCTGTTCGTCGCGAGCGCCGGATTTTGGTGGGTTTTCGAGTGGCTCAATCGCTTCGTCCGCAACTGGCACTACGTCGGCGTGGAGGATTTCGGCGCCGCCGCGTATGCCGTGGACGCAACTGTCTGCTTCTCGATCGTGCTGCCGGCGGTGTTTGCCGTGCGCGAGTGGCTCGGGACCTTCCGCACGCTCGACGCCCGGCTTTCCTCCGGCCCGTCGTGGTCCTGGCTGGCGCGGCGTGGAACGGCGACCGCCCTCGTCGGTTTGGGCGCCCTGGCCCTCGCGCTCACCGGCGTGTGGCCGGATTGGTTTTACCCGGCCGTGTGGGCGGCACCGCTGGCGCTCGGACTCGGCGCGGGCATCCTGACCCGGCGCCCCGGGATCGCGGGCGAAGTGGCAAAAGGCGACTGGCGACGCGCCGGGGCATGGACGCTGGCTGCGCTCGTTTGCGGGTTCTTTTGGGAAATGTGGAACGTGCGCAGCGCGGCGAAGTGGATCTACACGGTGCCCTACGCGGATCGATGGCACGTGTTCGAGATGCCCCTGCCCGGCTACGCGGGCTATCTGCCGTTCGGGCTGGAGTGCGCATTGGTCGTCGAGTGGATGTTCGGCAGCCGCGCAGTGAACTCGAAGCCCTTCGATTCAAATCCCGAAGCCGGCCCGAGCCCGGGCCGACCCAACTAGAATTTCAGCCGCGTGTTCTCGTGGCCGCAGCGGGGGCACTTCGCGAGCTCGGTGCCGACCGGCGCGGTGTAGAGCCGGTCGCAACGGATGCAGTGAAAGGTGTTTTTCCGCCGCTCGCGCTCGAACGTGCGGTGATCGCGCCGATCATACCACAGCCAGAGGCCGAGGAAGACGAGGGCGACGAGCACGCAGTAAATGACAGTCGCGGTCGGCAGGTCGAACATCGGGGAACGCCCCAAGCTAGCGACGGACGGCCCGACCGCCATTCCAAATGTGGCGGTCGGAGCGAACGACGTTACGAAAACAAAACGCGCCGACAAAAGTCGGCGCGTGGTGATGCTGAAATCAGCGAAGAACCGTCCGGCGTGGCGTTACTTCTTGTCCGCGGCGGCGGGCGCGGGTTCGGCCGGGGCGGCCTCCGTCTTCGCCGCCGCTTCGGTGGCGGGAGCGGCCTTGGCCTTTTTCGGCTTCCGCGCTTTCTTGCCCTTCGACTTTTTGCAGCCGGGATCGTCGGCCTTGACGAACTCGATCAAGGCCATTTCGGCCGCATCGCTGATGCGGGCGTTGAGTTTATAGATTCGCGTGTAGCCGCCGTTGCGATCGGCGAACTCCTTGTAGGTTTCGTTGAAGAGCTTCGTGACCGCGTCCTCGTCGCGCACGTCGGCGAGCGCGAGGCGGCGAAGATGGATCGCATCCTTCTTCTCGGTTTTTGCCGCGGCCTTCTTGGCCTTGGTGATGACCTTCTCGATGAAGGGACGCAGCGCCTTCGCCTTGGTGAGCGTGGTCTGGATCCGGCCGTGCGCGATCAGCGCGGCCGCGAGATTGGAAAGCATCGCGCGGCGGTGCTCGATGGTGACGCCGAGAGACGCGTGGTGTTTGTTGTGACGCATTGTGGTATGGGTTGAGTCGACGCCCGATCGGCAATCCGGTCGCAGCGTGGAGCGGCGCGGACGGCGCGAACGTCGAAATGAGTAGCGAGTAGTGAGTAGTGAGTAGCGGGTAGCGAGTAGAGCCGCAAGCGGAGCATCATGCTCACTACTCGCTACTCGATGCTCGCTACTGCGCGTCAGGCTTCCTTCTTCGTGTCGAGGAGACGCTCGTCGAACTTCATGCCGAGCGAAAGGCCGAGGGCCTCGAGCTTCTCCTTGATCTCGTTGAGGGACTTCTTGCCGAAATTGCGATATTTGAGCATCTCCTGCTCGGTCTTCATCGCGAGTTCGCCGACGGTGGTGATGTTGGCGTTGTTGAGGCAATTCGCGGCGCGGACGGAGAGCTCGATCTCGTTGACCGACATGTTGAGGAGCTTGCGGAGCTTGTTCTGCTCCTCGCTGACCTCGGACTGCTGGTTCTCGAACTCGTAGGTCTCCTCGCTGACGCGATCGAAGACGTCGAGGTGGTGCTTGAGGATCGAGGCGGCCTGCTTCAGCGCGTCGTCGGGCGTGATGCGGCCGTCGGTCCAGACCTCGAGGATGAGCTTGTCGTAGTCGGTGATCTGGCCGACGCGCGTCGCCTCGACGCTGTATTTGACGAGGCGGACGGGCGAGAAGAGCGAGTCGATCGGGATGACGCCGATGGCCTGCTCCTCCTTCTTGTTGGCCTCGCCGGGATAGTAGCCGCGGCCGGTCTTGATCTCGATCTCGGCGTCGAAGGTCTTCTTCGAGTCGAGCGTGCAGATGACCTGCTCGGGATTGATGATGGTGATGTTCGCGTCGGCCTGGATGTCGGCGGCGGTGACGACGCCGGACTTGTTGGCGCGGACGGCGAGGTTGATCGCCTCGCGCTTCTGGGAGACGATGAGGACCTTCTTCAGGTTGAGGACGATGTCGGTCACGTCCTCGACGACGCCGTCGATGGACTGGAACTCGTGGTTCACGCCGTCGATCTTGATCGACGAGATGGCGGCACCCTCGATCGAGCTGAGGAGGACGCGGCGGAGCGAGTTGCCGATGGTGTGGCCGTAGCCGGCCTCAAAGGGTTCAGCGATGAACTTCGCGTAGGTGGGCGTGGAACCCTCCTCGACCTTGGTAAGCTTTGACGGGAGTTCGAACTTTCCGAGACGTTTAGGCATGGGCGTAAGAAGCGGAAGTTGAGAGTATTTGAAAGGGAGTCGAGCGAATGGACGGATTAGAAGCGCGAGTAGAACTCGACGATGAGCTGCTCATTGATGCCCTGCTCCATCTCGTCGCGGGTCGGCAGGCGGTTGACGACGGCCTTGAAGGCCTCCGCATTCATGGTGAGCCAGCCGGGAACGTTCCGGATGCGATTTTCCTCGAGATTCCGGGTGGCAACCTGGCGCGAGGCGGGCGCGTTCTTGACCTCGATCTCGTCGCCGGGACGGACGTTGTAGCTGGCGATGTCGACCTTGTGGCCGTTGACGCGGATGTGGCCGTGGTTGACGAACTGGCGGGCGGCGGCGCGGCTCTTCGCGAGGCCGAGCAGGTAGACGACGCTGTCGAGGCGGGTCTCGAGCAACTGGAGGAAGCGCTCGCCGGTGACGCCGCGCTCCTTCTTGGCGATCTCGAAGACGCGGCGGAACTGCCGCTCGAGCAGGCCGTAGATGTAGCGGAGCTTCTGCTTTTCGTTCAGGCCGATGGCGTATTCAGAAAGCTTGCGGCGGAGCTTCGGGCCGTGCTGGCCGGGCGGGTAGCCGCGGCGTTCGAAAGCCTTGCCTGAACCGAGAAAGTGCGAGCCGAAACGGCGGCTGATGCGGGTGGTGGGTCCGGTGTAACGAGCCATGGAAGTGAAAGTGACGGTGAAAGGTGAACGGTTACACGCGGCGGCGCTTGCGCGGACGGCAGCCGTTGTGCGGGATCGGCGTGACGTCGACGATCGAGGTGATCTCGAGGCCGATTGCCTGCAGGGCGCGGATCGCGGAATCGCGGCCGAGGCCCGGTCCGGAAACGCGGATGACGATGTCCTTCAGGCCGTGCGCCATCGCGTTGCGCGCGGCATCCTGCGCGACGATCTGGGCGGCGTAGGCGGTGGACTTGCGGGAACCGCGGAAATTGCACTTGCCCGCGCTCGACCAAGAGATGACCTGGCCCTTCTGGTCGGTGATCGAAACGATCGTGTTGTTGAACGAAGCGAGAACGTTGGCGAAGCCCGACGTGACGTTCTTCGAGCCCTTGGCCTTGCGAACCTTGATCGCACCGAGCTCCTCCTTCAGGAGATCCTCGGCGGTGGGCTGCTTGGCGACACCGTGGACCATTTCAACAGGCTTTTCCGGGGCGGCCGGGGCGGCCGCGGGCGCAGCGCCCTCGGCGGGAGCGGCAGCGGCGGCCGCTTTCGGGGCCTTGGCCTTCTTTTCCTTCTCAGCCGGCGCGGCCGCGCCCTCGGGGGCGGCTTTGCCCGGCTTTTCCTTCTTCGGGGCGGGTTTCTCTTTTTCGTCGGCCATGGTGGTTCGAAATTAGGCGGAAGCGGCTTCCTTGACTTTGGTGACGCCCACGGTCTTGCGCGGGCCCTTGCGGGTGCGGGCGTTGGTGCTGGTGCGCTGGCCGCGGACGGGCAGGCTGCGGCGGTGGCGGACGCCACGATAGCAGTTGATCGCCTGCAGGCGCTTCAGGTTGGCGGCGATTTCGCGGCGGAGATCGCCTTCGAGCACCCATTTGTGCTCCCCGATCAGGTGCAGGATTTTGTTTAACTGCTCCTCGGTGAGGTCCTGGGCGCGCATGTTGGCGTCGAGACCCGCTTCTTTGACGAGGAGGTCGGCCCGCGTGGGACCGATGCCGTTGATATAACGGAGGGAGTACGCGACTTTCTTTTTCGCGGGAATTTCTACGCCGAGAAGACGAGGCATGTGGGACTGAGTTGAGAGTTAGGTGTCGAGAGTTGGGAGAGTAAAAATTCAGGAAGCTTGAGCAGGGACGCGGCGCGGCAGCGTGAGGATTTCCGGGCCGCGGTCGGTGGTGAGGACGGTGTGTTCGAAGTGCGCGGAGGGCGATCCGTCCGCCGTGACCACCGTCCAGCCGTCGGAGAGCGTTTTCGTCTTGTAGCCGCCGATGTTGACCATCGGCTCGATGGCGAGCGTCATGCCGGGCTTGATTTTGTCGCCCGTACCGCGCCGGCCGAAGTTCGGGATTTCCGGCGGCTCGTGCATCCGCGTGCCGACCCCGTGGCCGACCATGTCGCGGACGACGCTGAACCCGTGGCCTTCGACGAAGGTCTGCACGGCGTTCGAGATGTCGCCGATACGGTTGCCGACCTGCGCCTGGCGGATGCCGAGGTCGAGCGCCTCGCGCGTGACGCGGAGCAGTTGCTCGAGTTGCGGGCCGATCGCGCCAACGGGCACGGTGACGGCGTTGTCGCCGATGTAACCGTCGTGGACGATCGTGATGTCGATGGAGACGATGTCGCCGTCGCGGAGAACGCGCTTGAACGACGGAATGCCGTGGACGACCTCGTCGTTGACCGAGATGCAGGTGTGTGCCGGGTAGCGGCGACCGCTGTGCTCGTAGCCGTAGTCGGCGCTGCGGGCCCCGAGCCGGGCGATCCATTCGCGGCCCGCTTCTTCCAAGTCTTGCGTGGTGATGCCGGGCCGCACGATGGGCTTGAGCTGTTCAAGCACCGTCGCGGCGATGGCACCGGCCTCGCGCATGCGCGCGATCCCGTCCTTGTCTCTGATCGGGATCCGACTCATGCGGCGAGGAGTTCGCCCGGCTCACGGAGGAGACCGAGCGTGCGATAGTGTCGGACGAGCGACCCGGTCGTACCGGCGCCGGCGAGAACCCCATCGAGGGCCTCGTCACGGGCGTCGAGCCATTCGTCGAACACTCTGGCTTGGAGCAGCGTAGCCGGGAAGTCCATCAGGACGAATCCCGCATCAGGTTTGCGCGCGAAGAACCACTTGCGCATCAGCGCGAGCGTGGCGGCTTCCTCCGCCGCGGGTGTGCCGGGGCGGCGCGAAATCTCCGACCGCAGGGTGGCGGGAGAGACGTGCTCAAGATTCAAAGAACGCACCCGGTTCGTCAGGTTTTCAGGAAAATCGGCCGAACCGAGGAGAAGGAGTTTCGTCTTGGCGCGAGGGCCCCGACGAGCGAAGGGGTCGTTGATGGCCAGCATCGCGACCGGAGTAAAGAACTAAAGTGCAAACCGGCGGATGGCCCACGCGAGGATGCCGACGAGGAACAAAGCCGCCACCGGAATCCCCAGTTTCATAAGGGCTTCCGAGCTCAGCGCGTCGCTGGACATCGCGGATTGCGAGTTGGCGCTGCGCGCCCGGAGGCGGCCTTTGCGGAGGAAGCCGTCGTAATGGCGCTGCAGCAGGAACGTCTCGATCTGGCGCATCGTGTCGAGGATGACGCCCACCGTGATCAGCATGCCCGTGCCACCGAAGAAATACGCGATGCGGACCGGGACGTTGAGCTTGTAGAGCAGCACGTCGGGCATGACTGCGATGATCGTAAGGAAGACCGCGCCGGCCAAGGTCAGCCGCGTCATGATGAAATCGAGAAACTTCGCCGTGGGCTCGCCCGGGCGAACGCCCGGCACGTAGCCGCCGTATTTCTTCAGATCATCGGCGACCTGGATCGGCTTGAACATGACCGAGACCCAGAAATAGCTGAAGAAAAGGATCAGGATCGCGTAGAGCACATAGTAGGACCAGTGCCCACGGAGCAGCGCCTGGGAGAAATCGACCAGAAACTTGATGTTCAGCCAGGCGCCGAGCTGGGAGGCGATCTGCACGGGGAAAAGCAGGATTGCCTGGCCGAAGATGATCGGCATGACGCCGGAGTAATTGACCTTCAGCGGCAGGAACGAGCTCTGGCCGCCCATGACCTTGTTGCCCACGACCCGCTTCGCGTATTGGACCGGGATTTTGCGCTGGCCCTGCACGACCATGACAATGCCCATCACCACAATGATGAAGAGCGCGATCATGATCGCGGCCTGCGGCAGGCCGAGGCTCGGGCCGGTGCCGACCGGGCGGAAAAACATCTGATACGTCTGCGCCGCCGCACCGGGAATGTCGGCGAGGATGCCGACCGTGATCAGGAGCGACACACCGTTGCCGATGCCGCGCTGTGTGATCTGTTCGCCGAGCCACATCAGCAACATGGTGCCCGCCGTCATGTAGATCACCGAGGTGATCAGGAAGCTCGTTCGGTTCACGACCACGATGCTCCCGTAGGTCCCGAGATCGTAGCCGGGGAACAGGCGCCCGGGATTCTCGAGCGCGAGAATGAGCAGCGCGCCCTGCACGATGCAGATGGCGAGCGTCAGGTAGCGGGTGTATTGCGTGAGCTTCTGCCGGCCGACGTCGCCTTCCTGCTGGAGCCGGCTGAGCCCGGGCACGACCGCGGTCATCAACTGGAAAATGATCTGCGCACTGATATACGGCATGATGCCCAGCGCGCAGACCGCGCCCTTCACGAGCGCGCCGCCGGTGAACATGTTGTAGAGGCCGACCAGCGCGCCGCCGCCGCTCGCGGTTTGATCCTGGAAGAAGCGCTGCAACGGGTGCGTGTCGATGCCCGGAAGCGGGATATGCGCGCCGACGCGCGCCACGAAGAGCAGCGCGAGGGTGTAGAAGATCCGCGAGCGCAGCTCGGGAATCTTGAGGGAATTCGTGAAGGCGGAAAACACGGGGAGGGATTTATGAATTACGAATTACGAATTACGATTTGCATGCTCCGATCGAAGCGCGGCAATGGCGGCAGCCAGGAGGCTCCAATCGTAAATCATAAATCGTAAGTCAGAAATGTCGGCATCAGCCGACCACCGCCTGGCCGCCGGCTTTCTCGATCTTGGCCTTGGCGGATTCGGAAAATTTCGCCGCGGTGACCTTCAACGCGCGGGTGATTTCGCCGTCGCCGAGAATCTTCACGGCGGATTCGCCGGCGCGCAGCAGGCCGTTCGCCGCGAGCACCCCGGCGTTGACTTCACTGATCGCGGCGTCGAGCGACGCGAGGTCGCTGACGTTCACCACCGGCAGTTCGGTGCGGTGGTTGTAATTGTTGAAACCGCGGTGCGGGAGCTTGCGGTAAAGCGGCATCTGGCCGCCTTCGAAACCGGGGCGGATGCTGCCGCCGGAACGGGCCGTCTGGCCCTTGCCGCCGCGGCCGGAGGTCTTGCCGCGGCCGCCGCCTTCGCCGCAGCCGACGCGCTTCTTCCGGTGCACCGCACCGGGGACGTTTCTGAGTTCGTGGAGTTTCATGTGGATTCCTCGGATGGGCGCCCTGCCCGCATCGATGCGCGGGGAGGACTCGGAGCTAAAACTTAGTTGGCCTTGCGCAGGTTGCTGACTTCCTCGGCCAGGCGGAGCTGGCGGAGACCGTCGAGCGTCGCGTGGACGACCGCGATGTGGTTTTTCGAACCCATCGATTTCGTGAGCACGTTCTTCACGCCGGCCGCTTCGAGCACGGCGCGCACGCCGCCGCCGGCGATCAGGCCGGTGCCG
>DASZPP010000003.1:0-13292 GCA_035549975.1 Opitutus sp. | reverse complement strand
TGATCCACGCACTTCCCGCCATGAAACTCGTCTCGATTCTCACTCGCGTCGCGGTCGGAACCGCCGCCGCCTTGGCCATCGCGATTCTTTTCAACACGCTCGCCGGCGCCGCCTATGCGATCGCGACCAGCGCGTTCCTGCTCCTGATCGTGGCCCGCGACTATTCCCCGCGCGCGCAGCGCTGGCAGCCGCGTCTCGCCCCGACGCACCGGACGCCGCCCGGGCGCAAGAACCAGTCGCTCCGGCTCGCCGCCTGAGGCCCCGCGCCCGCGCCGCCGGTGGAATTTTCGGCGCGAATTCAACCGCCGGGCATTGCCTCCGGCGTCTTGCGCCCCAACCCTCGCTGCCATGAACTCGATGCACGTTATCGACTACAAGATCCACGGCGCGGAAATGCAGTTCGTCGAAATCGAGCTCGACCCGCGCGAGGCCGTCGTCGCCGAGGCCGGCGCGATGATGTTCATGGACGACGGCATCGCGATGGAGACGATCTTCGGCGACGGCTCGCAGCAGACATCCGGCATGATGGGCGCGCTGCTCGGCGCCGGCCGGCGGCTGCTCACGGGCGAGTCGCTTTTCATGACCGTCTTTCAGAACCAGGGCGCCGGCAAACGCCGCGTCGCGTTCGGCGCGCCCTTCCCCGGCAAGATCATCGCCGTGCATCTGCCCGACCTCGGCGGCGAGCTCATCGCCCAGAAGGATTCGTATCTTTGCGCCGCGAAGGGCGTGAGCATCGGCATCGCCTTCCAAAAGCGCCTCGGCGTCGGCCTGTTTGGCGGCGAGGGCTTCATCATGCAGCGACTGACGGGAGACGGCTGGGTCTTCATCCACGCCGGCGGCACACTCTACGAGCGCGAACTCGCGGCCGGCGAAATCCTCCGCGTCGACACCGGCTGCATCGTCGGTTTCCAGCCGACGATCGACTACGACATCCAGCTGGTCGGCGGCATCAAGAGCGCGCTCTTCGGCGGCGAGGGCCTGTTCTTCGCCACGCTCCGCGGCCCCGGCAAAATCTGGCTGCAATCGCTGCCCTTCTCCCGCCTCGCCGGCCGCATCGTCGCCGCCGCGCCCCAGACGGGCCGCGGCGGGCGCGAGGAAGGCTCGGTCCTCGGCGGACTCGGCCGCCTGATCGACGGCGACAATCGCTGAGGTTCGTCGCAAGCCAGCGGCCCGGCCCGCGATTTCGCCACCCAACGCGCGCCGTCGCCGCCGGTCACGCCAGCGTTGTGTTTCCTCCGGCGGGCCACAATCATGGCCCGCGCATGAAAACTTACGTTACCTACGGCTTCCTCGTGGCGCTCGGCGGAGCGCTACTGAACCTCGTGCTCTTCTTCCTCGGCTTTCATTCCGACGTCGAAAAGCTCAGCTCCGCGCAATGGATCGGCGGCTGCGCCGGCCTCGCCATCGGAGTCACTTTCACCGTGCTCGGGACCAGGGTGCGACGCACCGAGGTGCCCGCGTCGGAGCCGTTCGGCTACAGCCGCGCGCTCGGCGCCGCCGTGATGATAACGCTCTTCGCCGCGCTTTTCGGCGCGCTGTTCAATTTCATCTACATGCAGTTCATCAACCCCGGCTTTCAGGACGTGATCATGCAGGCGCAGGCGAGCAAGCTCGAGGCCAAGGGCCTGAGCGGCGCCCAACTCGAACAGGCGGAAAAGATGACGCGCATGTTCACCGGGCCGCTCATCTCGAGCTGCTTCAATTTCCTCGGCGGAATGTTCTTCGGCACGATCATCTCGCTCATTATCGCCGCCTTCGTCCGCCGGCCGGCAACGCCGGCGCCCGTCGCGGCTGCTTGACCGGCCCTGATAACCCCCAAAAAAAACGCGGAGCCCGCCGGCTCCGCGTTTTTCTTTTTCGGGGTCGTGCAGTTCAGAAGGCCGGCGGCTGCTCCGCCGGTTCATGGAGCGGCGGCGGCAGCGGCAGCGCAATGTCCCGCGCCTGGCGCAGGATCCGAACGTCGTCCTGGAACCCGGCGCCGGTCTTGAAGCTGAAGTTGTCCATGCCCTCGATTTGTTCGAGACGTTCGCGAACCTCCGGCGGCAGCGCCTTGCGCTGCTCCGGCGTATCGATGGGGCCGGAGAAAACCTGCTCGCCCTTCGGGTTTTTCGCCACGAGCGACTTTTTCCCCTCCTTGATCGTCAGCTCCAGCGATCCCTTGTCGTCGCTGTAAACGATGTTGCTGTTGCCCGGGTTGACGCTGAGCGCGTGCAAGCCCGGCCCGCGGGGTCCCTCGATCACGACCCGGTGCGCGCCCCGCTCGGCCATCCCCTCCGCGCCGCGCTGGTCGAGCAACGAAAGCACGCGGTCCATCGCCTCCGGGTCGCCGCCCATTTTTTCTCCGGGATTCAACCTCCGAAATTCGAAATCTCCGTCGTGGATCGGTGGCGATTCGATCCATGCCACCTTCGGCACGTCGTGCTTCGCCAGTTTGACCTTCACGGTCGCCTCCTTGCCGCCACGCAAATAGGTGAGCGTCACCTCGTCGCCTTCCTTGTGATTGCGAATCAACACAGCCAACTGGTGCGGATCGATCAAGAGCTGGTCGTCCAGCTTCAGGAGCACATCGTCTACCTGCAACGTGGATGCCGCCGGGCTGTCCGGCACGACGTGGTGGACGACGAGCCCGGTGCCCCTCGGCAGGTCGAGCTGCGAGGCCAGCACCGCCGGTGCCGTGTCGGTTTCCACGCCCAGAAACGCCACGGTCTCCTTTTCGCCATCGTCAAATTGGCGAAAGAAGAAGCGGTGCTCGTGTTTCGCGTCGGGCGCCGGCCCGGCATCGGCCAGCGCGCGAAGTTTTTCCGCACGCGCCAAATTGATCGCGCACAAGCCGGCGACGAGCGGGACCAGAAGTTTGGTTTTCATGAAAGGACACATTTTCGTTTTGGGTTTTGGGTTGGGCTATTCGTAGGAAATCGGGGTCACGCGCACCTCCTCGCGCGGCAAACTCCACGTCAGCGACGCCTTCGTGCGCGGGTTTTTCCACGTGATCGTGTCCACGTAGGATTGCCGGATGCGCCGCGCCCGCGTCCCGTCCGCCAGGGTCACATAACCTTCGTCCCGCGAACTCACGAGGAGGTTTTGGGCCGACACTGGCTTGAACGCCGGCGCGGCCGCCAAGCCTCGCGCTCCGTCCGGCTCCGCCGCACCGGGGCTCTGCGCCGGTTGCCGCGGCAGCGCCACGGCGAACGCGATCGCTGCGGCGATCGGCAATATCACCCACGGAACCCACGCACCCTTGTCATGGTTCCGCCCGACCGCAGCGCTCCCGTTGGAAACCGGCTCGTCCAGCTCTCGCGCAATCCGCTCCAGCAGCCCGCGCGAGACCGTCGCCGGGCGCAGGTTCCGCAGTTCAGCTTCGAGTTCTCGAAAATCGTCATCCATGGCAGTCAGCCCCAGTCAGCTCGTGGCGCAGCGCGGCCAGCGCATAGCGGTAGCGTGACGCCGCCGTGTTGAGCGGCACATCCAGTTGGTGCGCGATGGCCGCAAACGTGAGCTCGCCCCAAATCCTGAGCACGAGCACTTCGCGCTGCTCGGACGGCAGGCGGAGCAACGCCGACTCGATGGCGCGCCGGCGGTCATCAACTTCGGCCGCCGTGCCGAAAAGGCCCAGGTCATCCGCGTCGCCGGCGAGCGCGTCTTCCTCCCGGGCGCCGCGGCGCGATTCACGGCGCGCGCGATCGAGTGCGGCACGGCGTATCGACGTGAGCAGCAGCGCAAGCGGTTCTCCCGGCAATTGCCGCTGCCGACGCCAGAAGCGCACAAACGCGTCCTGCACCACATCCTCGGCATCCGCACGCGAACGGGTCCACTGCCGCGCGCAAAGCAGCAACTTCGGGCCGTGAAGCTCAAACCATTCTTTCCAGGATTGCTCGGCATGGGCGTCCTCCATCGGGTGGGAGTGCGTCGTTTGCCTGATAAGCGTCATGGCCGGCCGGTTTTGTCTAAAACCGCGGGCGAAAAGCTTCGTTACCCGGCAGCGCCCACGCAATCGCGCAGGTCCGGCCGCCGGCCAAGCCCCGCCGCTTCCCGCCAAAAAAAAGGCCCGGATTGCTCCGGGCCTTGCGTGGAATCTGGCGTCAGCGGCCTTAGTTGCGGCCGAAGACCCGTTTCCAATTGATCCGGTATTCCGTCGCCGCCACGCCGAGCAGTGTCGCCACTGCGCCGTAGCCTACGATGAGGGCCGGATCGATCGGGGAACGCAAAGAAAGCACGATTGCGACCACAGCGATGACGCCGGGGAGGGCCGCTTGAACTACCTTGTTGGTTTTCATCTTTGATGTGTGTTTCTGGTTTCTTGGTGCCGGCACACCGTGCCGGAACGCCGCTATATTACGGGAAGAATGATGATAGTTGAAATCTTGCTTATCTATGACTTTCATAGTCGTTGACTATGGAACTACACCAATTGCGCTACGCCGTCGCGGTCGCCGATACCGGTAATTTCACTCGCGCCGCCGAGCGCTGCCATGTTACTCAACCGTCGCTTAGCCAACAAATTCTTAACCTCGAACGCGAGGTTGGGCACAAGTTGTTTCACCGGCTCGGCCGCCGGGCAGTTCTCACCGAGGCCGGGGCCGTATTTCTCGAGCGAGCCCGGCGGATCCTGATCGAGGTCGAGAACGCCTCAAAGGAACTGGGCGACAGCCCCGGCCTGGATCGCCGGATCACGGTCGGTGCCGTGCAGACGGTCATGCCCTATCTCGTCGTCCCCCTCATCGCCCAATGCCGCGAAACTCTTCCGAACCTGAGCATCGCCGCCCGCGAGGGATTCAGGCGGGACATCGTCGCTGCCGTCGTCGACGGCGATATCGATCTGGCCATCGTCCCATTGCCATTCGATGACCCGCGCGTGGCCATCGAGCCTCTCCTCACCGAGCCGTTGCTTCTGGTGGTGGGCAACCGCCATCGCTTCGCGAAACGCCCCGAAATCAGCCTCGGCGACCTGGCCGGCGAAAACTTCATTTCCATGGGCGGCGCGAGCACGATCGCGGAGCAGATCCGTGACTTCTTCGGCGGGCACAATTTCGAGCCGAAGGTCGGGTTTCGCTGCGCGCAGGTCGCCACGTTGAAATATCTCATCTCCCTCGGCCTCGGGATTTCCATCTTGCCCCAAATGACCCAGCAGGAGGACGACCGCGGCACGCTGACCTACCTGCGGCTCACCGGCGATTCGCCGCCGACGCGCGAAATCGCCGTGATCCGTCACCTTCAGCGCTATCAAAGCCGCGGCGCCGAGCAGTTTCTCACCGCCCTGCGTGATTATGCCCACGCGCACACGACCGGGAAATAGCCGGTGAATCTGTTTCGCCGGTCGGCTGCACGCATTGTGTGCTGCGGCCTGCATCCGGTCCATTGCGCTTTGGACAAATTCCCCAACGCTCCCGCGGTATGCCGGTCGACCACCACGCGCTCTCTCCGCGCCGCGAACGCGCCACGATGCTGATGCTCGGCGCGGTCCAGTTCACGCACATCGTGGACTTCATGATCCTCGTTCCGCTCGGCGAGCAATTGATGCGCGAGTTCGGGATCACGCCGGCGCAGTTCACCCAGGTCGTCGCCGCCTACGGTTTCGCCGCCGCCTTCAGCGGACTGGCCGGCGGATTCATCCTCGACCGCTTCGATCGCAAGCGGGCGTTGCTCGTGCTCTACGCCGGATTCGGGCTGTCGACGCTCGCGTGCGGCGTCGCGCCCACCCATCATCTCCTCCTCCTGGGCCGGTTTGCGGCCGGCGCATTCGGCGGGCTCGCCAGCTCGATGGTCACCGCGATGGTGGGCGACGTCGTGCCGCCAACCCGGCTCGGGCGCGCAATGAGCTTTGTGATGAGCGCTTTTCCCGTCGCCTCGGTGCTGGGCGTGCCCGTCGGCCTGGTGCTCGCCGGCAAATACGACTGGCACGCGCCATTTCTCATGCTCGCCGGCTGTGCCGCGATCAACTTCATCCTCGGCATGTTCGCGCTCCCGCACATCCAAACCGCCGTGCACGGCCATCAACCGTGGCGGCAGATGCGTGAGATCGTTTCGCACCGGATTCATCTGCGCGCGTTTGCCGTCGGCGCCGCGCTCGCTCTCGCCGGCGGACTGGTCGTGCCGTTTGTCGCGCCGGCGTTCGTCGCCAATGTCGGCCTCACCGAGGACCGCCAGCTGCCGCTCGTTTACGCGGTCGGCGGCATCGTAACCGCGTTTACGATGCCGATCGTCGGCCTCTGGAGCGACCGGTTCGACCGGCTGCGGCTGCTCGCGATCATGTCGGCGGCGGCGATCGGCGTGGTGCTTGTGTTGACCCGGCTCGGCCCGTCGCCGGTCGCCTGGGCGGCAACCATGATGGCGCTTTTCATGGTCACGATGTCGTCGCGCTTTACGCCGGCGATGGCGATGATCACCAACGCCGTGGAGGCCCGCTATCGCGGCGGTTTCATGAGCGTGAACTCGTCGCTGCAACAGGCTTCGATCGGCGCCGCCAACGTCCTCGCCGGCTTCTTCATCACCCGCGAAGCCTCGGGCCATCTCTCCGGTTTTCCGCTGCTCGGCTACATCTCGACGGGCTTCTTCGTCCTCACGGTGCTGCTGGCCGCCCGGCTGCGCCAGGCCGCTCCGCACGTCGCCGCGCCCGGGCGCAGGAGCGCCGTTTCGCCCCTGCCGGACAAGGCCGCGGCGTGAGTTGCGCGCCGCGCCTTTTGCTGAAAAACTCGTTCCGTGTCCGTCGCCGCCGAACCTCATTCCGCCCCGCCCGCGGCGCCTTTTCCCGCAAGGCTCCCCGAATTGCTCGCGCCGGCCGGCGATTGGGAATGTGCGCGCGCCGCGGTCGAAAACGGCGCCGACGCCATCTATTTCGGACTCGAGCGATTCAACGCCCGGATGCGCGCGAAGAATTTCACCCAGGCCGACCTGCCGGCGCTGATGGAATTTTTGCACCGCCGCGGCGTGAAAGGCTACGTGACGTTCAACACGCTCGTGTTCGCCGACGAGATGGCCGAGGCCGGGGACTACCTCCGCACGATCATCACCGCCGGCGCCGACGCCGCAATCGTGCAGGACGTGGGCATGTGCCGGATGATCCGCGCGCTCTCGCCCGATTTTCCGATCCACTGCTCGACACAGATGACGATCACCAGCCCCGCCGGCGTCGATTTCGCCCGCGAACTCGGCGCCCAGCTCGTCGTGCTCGCGCGCGAGAATTCGCTCGCAGAAATCGAGAAAATCCACGCGTCGCAAACTTCCTCCGCGCCGGTTTCACTCGAGGTGTTTGTCCACGGCGCGCTTTGTGTCGCCTACTCCGGCCAGTGCCTCACGAGCGAATCCCTGGGCGGCCGCTCCGCGAATCGCGGCGAATGCGCGCAAGCCTGCCGGTTGCCCTACGATCTCATCGCCGACGGCCGGCCGGTCGAGCTCGGCGACCGGCGCTACCTGCTCAGCCCGCAGGATCTCGCCGGCATTGAATTGCTCCCGGAGCTGGCGCGCGCCGGGATCGCCTCGCTGAAAATCGAAGGCCGGCTCAAGGCGCCCGAATATGTCGCGAGCATCACGCGCGTGTATCGGAAAGCGCTGGATGAGATAGCCGGGTGCCCGGAGCCGGGAGCTGGGAGCCAGGCCCACCGCTACGAACTCCAGATGGCCTTTTCGCGCGGTCTCTACACCGGCTGGTTCCGTGGCATCGACAACCAGCACCTCGCTCACGCCCGGTTCGGGACCAAACGCGGCGTGTTGCTCGGCGAGATCGCGCAGGTCGGCCACGAATCGGTTTCGCTGCAGCTCCTCGCGCCGCTGAAACCGGGGGATGGCATCGTCTTCGATGCCGGCCGCCCCGACGAACGCGAGGAAGGCGGTCGCGTCTATCAAGTCGAGCCCGGCGCCGGAGGCGGCGGCGGGGCGACATTGCGCTTTGGCCGCGGCGACATCGACTGGCGGCGCGTGCACACCGGCCAGCGGGTGTGGAAAACGAGCGATCCCGCGCTCGAACGCGAGTTGCGGGCCACGTTCGAGGGCAACCAGGTTCGCTTTCAACGCCCGATCACGCTCGAAGCCCACGGCCACGCCGGCGGCCCACTGACTTTGATCGTGAACGATGGCGCGGGTCACGTCGTGCGCCTCGAATCCGTTCTTCCGCTCGCGGTCGCCACAAAACAGCCGCTCACGCCCGCGCGTCTCCGCGATCAACTGGGCCGGCTCGGCGGAACGCCCTTCCGTCTCGGCAACCTGGCCTCGTTTCTCGAGGGCGACGTGATCCTGCCGCTCAGCGAGCTCAATCGTCTCCGGCGCGACGCGGTGGCAGCGCTCGAGAGCCTTCGCACGGCACCGAAGCGCTGGTCGCTTTGCGAATTGCCGAATGCCGATTGCCGAATGCCAAATGGAGAGCCACGCGAAGCCGAATTGATCGCGGTGGTCCGTTTGCTCGATCAGCTCGACGCCGCATGGTCCGCTGGCGCGCGCACCATTTACTGCGAATTCGAAAACCCGAAGCACTACCGCGACGCCGTCGCACGGTTCCGCCAGCTGCAATCCTCCGAATCGGATTCCAATCGGCATTCGGCCATCGGCCCTCGGCAATCTTCCATCTGGGTCGCCGCGCCGCGCATCTTCAAGCCCGGCGAGGAATGGATCCTCAAGCAGGTTCGTTCGTGCGACGCCGACGGCTATCTCGTGCGCAACTACGATCACCTCGCGTTCTTCGCCGGCGACCGGAAGCGTGGGGATTTTTCACTCAACGTCGCAAACCCGCTCACGGCCGACTATTTTCTCCGGCGCTACGGCCTCGAGCGCGTCACGGCCAGCTACGATCTCAACATCGGCCAGCTCGAGGCGCTGCTTCGGGCTGCGCCGCCCGGCTGGTTCGACATCACGATCCACCAGCACATGCCGATGTTTCACATGGAGCATTGCGTGTTCTGCGCCTTTCTCTCGACGGGGCGGGATTATCGCGACTGCGGCCGGCCCTGCGACCAGCATCGCGTCGCGCTGCGCGACCGCGTGGGTGCCGAGCTGCCGTTGCGCGCCGACGCCGGATGTCGCAACATGGTTTTCAACAATCGCGCCCAGACCGGTGCGGAATACGTCGCCCGGCTGCTCGATCTCGGCGCGCGGAGCTTCCGCGTGGAATTCGTCAACGAGACCGCGGATGAAGTCGGCCGAACCGTTGCTCGCTACCTGAAACTGCTGCGCGGCGGGATTTCGGGAGCGGAGCTCTGGCGCGAGTTGAAACTCATCAACCAGCTTGGCGTCACCCGCGGGCAGATCGAGAGCGCGCCCGCCACCATCCATCGCAAGCGTTAGCTCCGCCGTTCCGCCAGCACCCGCACGGCGCGCAAGACCAAGGGCGCCCAGCGCAGAACCTGCATCGTCCGGGAAGAGCGCCGGAGCCGGGCCGGGAATCGCCGCCGCAACAGCAGTGCGACCGGGACGATGCCGGCTTTCACCCACGGCGAAAGCTGCCGCCATTTCGCCACCGCCCGTTCGATCCAACCGACCGGTCGCGCCAGTTCCGCGGCGGCGGCCGCCGCCTCCAGCCGCTCCCGCGCGATCCGGCCGCGAAGGGTTTCTTTCTTTTTGGCCAGGTCTTTCAGCTCTTGGGTCGGATACATTCGCTGTCCTGCTCCAGTTCGGCGATCGTGTCCTCAAACGGTTTCGGCATCCGCGCGACGAACATCCGGAACCGCCACGCGATCACCAGAAACGCGATCACGTAGAGCACGGCGAAGGCGATCAGCACCGCCAGCCGGGCCGTGTCCCAAAACAGATAGACGATCACCAGGCTCGTGAACGTGATCGCCATGATGGCGGCGAACGCCGCTGCACTGATCCAGACGAACGTCTTGATCAGCCGGAATTTTTCCTCGTGCAACTCGACCGCCAGCAACTGGACGCGCCGGTGGGCTGATTGGAAAAGCGATTCGATCAGCCCGCGCAGCGAGTCCAGCAAACCGCCGACCGCTGGAGCGTGCCGGTCCATCACACGAGGATGGATCAATCCCGGCCGCGGCGAACCAGCGCGCCGAGCAACACCCCGACGCCCAAGGCGATGGCGAGCGATTCGTAAGGGTGCGTGCGAATCGTGTCGTCGGTCGCGCGGGCGCCCGCGACGACCTTCTTGCGCGCATCGCCGTAAAGCGATGTCGCCTTCGATTGCAGCGTGTCAAACCGGGAGCGGATCTCGCCCCATTTCTCGCCGACGCGTTCGCTCACGGGGCCGACCAGCAGCGACTCGGCCTCCGACATCAGGCGATTGATGTGTTCGACGATTTCTTCCGGGGTTTCGTTTTTGGTTTCAGAAGCGTTTTTCATGGGTGGACGGATTTTGATGATGAATGATGTATTTCAGGTCCGGCGCCGAAACAGGGAGTAAAGCCCCCACAGCGCCGCGATGACTCCGAGCACGAGCAGCCAGATCGACTTGCTGGTCGGTGAACCCGTGACGGTGTTCGAAACGGTCGAGGCGACCGATTCATGGGCCTGCCAGCCGTAGTAGAGTAACACACCTCCGACGATGAGTAGGACGATTCCGAGGAATTTGCTCATGCCAGCTCCTATCACGGTGCGTGCCACCGCGTCGCCCGGCGCCCAAACCCGCTGCACGCCAAGAGCTAGAAATAAATCCGCCCCGGACTGGCGCGGATCGGCTCCCGATTTTTCGTGCAGACTGCGACACTCTCATCCCCCTCGCTCGCAAGCTGCACGACAACCATCGCGAGGTTCGCCGATGCGCCTTTCACCGGGGCAGCAAAAATTGAAACTCCGTCCCCTGCCCCGGTTCGCTCGTGCACAAAATCGAACCGCCGTGCGCGACGACAATCTCCCGGGCAATCGCGAGCCCGAGCCCCGCGCCGGTCGTCGACTGTCCCGGCGCCCGGTAGAACCGGTCGAAAACATGCGCGACCGTTTCCGCTGACATGCCCGGCCCATCGTCGCGGACCGCGAACCGCACGAAACCCGGCACCGCCGCCGCGCTCAAGACGATGAGCCCGTTGGAAGGCGAATACTTCGATGCGTTCGTCAGCAGATTGATGAACACGTGCCGCAACCGATCGATATCCACGTTCAACCGAATCTCGCCCATGTCCTGATCGCATTGCACCGCGAGCCTCTGGCCGGCCGCCGCGATGAAGCCGCGTGCTTCGCTGGCGATTTCCGCGAGCAACGCGCCGACCTTTGCCTCGCGGCGGACCAGCGCGGATGCGCCCGCCTCGAGCCGCGCCAGATCGAGCAGATTGTCGAGGATCCGGAGGAGCCGGTCCGCGTCGTCGCGCGCGCCCTCCAGCAATTCGCGCTGCTGCGGGCGGAGCGCACCGACGCCCTGTTCCAGCAGCAGATAGACGGCCATGCGCAGGCTCGTGAGCGGCGTCTTCAGCTCGTGGCTCACGGTGCCGACGAGGTTGGTTTTCGCGTCGTCGAGCAGGCGGAATTTCGTGACGTCCTGCAGCACGACCGCGGCGCCCTTGAATGCGGTCAACGCATCCCCGATCGCGAGAATGCGTGGCAGGTAATGCCGGTCCTCGCGGCCGACATGCAGCGTGACAACGCGCGAGTAATCGGTCGGGAGATAGTGATCGCCCGTGGCGAGCACTTGCGCGAGCGGCCCGGCGAGCGCCGACGGAAACCCGGCGGCAAAATCCGGGAGCCCGGCGAGCTCGTCGGCGGCCGGATTTCTTACTTCATGGGTGCCGTCGCGCGAGACGACGAACACCGGATCCGGCGCCGAGGTCAGCGTCGCCTCCATGGTGCGCTGTGTCCGCAGCACTTTCGCGACGGTGGCGTCGCGATATGCCCGCAGTTTCACGGCCATCTGGTTGAACGAGCGCGCAAGCTGCCCCAGTTCGTCGCGGGAAATCGCCGGCACCGTGCGATCGAGATCGCCCTCGCCCACCGCCACGGCCGAGGCCGTCAGCGCCTTGATCGGCGTCAGCAACGAGGCCGCCAGCCGCCATGCGACCAGCAGCGAGAGCACAAACGCGCCCGCCATCGCGGTGAAGAGTACGCGCTCGGTGGTGGCCAGCAGATGGCTCGCGCGTTCGGCGGTCTCCCGCACCGCAGCGAAATCGCGCCGGTTCAGGTTTTCGATCGCATCGAGCACCCGGAAAAGCGCGGTTTCGTTGCTCCGCATCTGCCGGAGCGAGCCGGAGCCCGGACCGCTCAGCAACGCCTCGGATTCCTTCGTCAGCTCGGAGAATCGATTGTCGAGTTGCAACACCAGCTCCGCGCGCGGCGTGCCCGCGGAGGTGGCGGACTGCGCCATCAGCTCGCGCGTGAAATCGGCGCGGTTGGTGTCGAACTCGTGGCGGGCCTCGAGCATGTCGCCGTTGAGCGCGAGCGAGAGCGCCGACGACATCAACCGGGCCGAGGTCCGCATCTGCTCGCAAGCGAGGATGTCGCGATAATTCTCCACCAGATCGCGCTGCACCGAGCCTGCGAGCTCGCGCGAAACCCGGATCGCGTAGGCTCCCATGCCGATCAGGAGCAGGAGCAGAGGCAACAGGCCGAGATAAAGGCGCGTGCGCAGCATGGGGAACCGCTACTCCGGCGGAGCAAGGAGCATGGAGGAAGGAGAAAGAGCCGGAAGCTTGCGGTGCAGACTGGCCGGAACTGATGGCATTTTCCCTTCTCCTTTCGCCCTGCTCCCTTCTCCGCCCGCGCAGCGGCCTAGGCGAGCCCGAGTTTCTGGCGCTTGCGGTAAAGCGTCGCGGGATCGATGCCGAGCGTGCGCGCCGCATCGTCCAGGTTGCGCGCGCTCGCGAGGATGCGGCGGATATGCTCGGCCTCGAGGGCGTCCAGCGAAACCCGCGCGCCCACCGCAATGTTCGGGGCCGCCTGCGCGCCGAATTCCTCCGGCAGGTCGGCGAGCTCGATCCTCGGGCCGGGCGCCAGGATCACGGCGCGCTCGATGACGTTGCGGAGCTCGCGCAGGTTGCCCGGCCAGCGATAGGCCCCGAAGGCCGAGAGGACCGGCGGAGCGAAGCCGGTGATTTTCTTCCCGATCCGCGCCGCGAAAAATTTCCGGTAGTTCTCGGCAAATCGCGCCAGATCGGTCGGCCGGTCGTGCAGGCCCGGCAGCACGATCGTGATCACGTTCAACCGGTAAAACAAATCCTCGCGAAACTGGCCGGCCTTCACCTCCTCGGCGAGATTGCGATTCGTGGCGGCGGCGACGCGGACATCGGCGCGGCGCGTGCGCGCCTCGCCGACGCGCTCATATTCGCGCTCCTGCAGCAGCCGCAGGAGCTTCGGCTGGATTTCCTGCGGCAGCTCGCCGATCTCATCGAGGAACAGCGTCCCGCCGTCGGCCGCCGCCACCTTGCCGGTGG
>DASZPP010000002.1:0-3285 GCA_035549975.1 Opitutus sp. | reverse complement strand
GCGCAGTGATAACCCGAGAGGCCGGGAGTCTGGTCGAGGTAGTAGGGCTTGGCGGCGGCGGCCTCGGACCATTTGGCGAAGCTGATGTAGGCCATGCTCCAGTTGCCGCTCGTGTTGGCTGTGGTGGCGATCACCTGCCATCGGCCGTTGTAATAAACGACGGTGGGATCCTTCATCGAGATGATCGGATGCGTGGCATCCGGCACGGGTGAAATCAACGGCCCGGTGGAGAGCCAGGAGAAAGGCGCGAGGTCAGCCGCGGCGACGGAGGCGGTGGCCACAGCGAGGACGAGCGGGGCGAGCGCGCGAGGCAGCAGGGACAGGAAACGCATGAGTGGCAGGGCGAGGTTGCCTCCAGTTTGCTGCGGGCGCGGCGCGACGGCGAAGGAATCGTTACTGGAACGTTCGGTCGAGCGGAGCTGGGGGCGGACGCCTCGGAGAGGCGTCCCTACCATCGGCCGATGGCTGTGCGGGGCCGCCCTCAGCTCAGGACTTGCCTGCAGGCGCGCAAAGATCGGCGAGGAGCTGGCGGAGCTGGGCGATGCGGACGGGTTTGGTGAGGTGATGATCGAAGCCGGCGGCGCGGCAGCGCGCGATATCCTCCTCCATGCCGTAGCCGCTCGTCGCGATGCCGCGGATCCGATAGCGTTGGCCCAGTTGTCTCATCAACTCCAGGCCGCTTTGGTCCGGCAGGCCGAGGTCGGCGATGAGGATGTCGAACGGCTGTTTTTCCGCCAGCGCGAGCGCCTCGGTGGCCGAGCCGGCGGAGACGACGCTGAACCGGTCGCGGCGCAGGAGGGATTCCATCACCTGCCGTGTGTCGCGGTGGTCTTCGACGAGAAGGATGCGCGTGCCGGCGGCGGGGATGCGCGGCGGGGCCGGGATGCGCTCGGGCACCGGCGCTGGAATCTCGGCGCGAAGGGGCAGCTCGATCGTGAATCGCGCGCCCTGGTTCCGGCCCGGGCTTTCGGCGCGGGTCGTGCCGCCGTGGGCCTGCACGATCGAGCGCGTGATCGCGAGACCGAGGCCCAGCCCGCCGAACAGCCGCGTCACCTCGCGGTCGCCCTGCTCGAACGCATCGAACAATTTCGTGGCGTCGCGGGGATCGAAGCCGATGCCGTCGTCCGCCACCTCGATCGCGATCCAGCGGTCGCGCGGGTTCGAGGTCGAGATGCGGATGTGCCCGCCCTTCGGCGTGAATTTCGCGGCGTTGGTGATGAGATTCCAGACCGCCTGCTGGAGCCGGATGCCGTCGCCGACGCTGCGGTCGGCCGCGGCGGCGCAGGCGAACTCGACGTGCAGACTCCGCGTGCGGATCTCGGTCGCGCAGATTTCGAGCGCACCGCGGACGACGCTGTTCAATTCCATCGGCGCGACGTGCAACTGGAGCTTGCCCTGGGCGATGCGCGTGAGGTCGAGCAGGTCGTCGATGAGCCGCGCCTCGAGCTCGATGTTGCGGCGGATCAGGCTGACATCCGCGCGGAAAGCCTCGGGGAGGCTGGCGTCCAACTCGAGCGCGTTGGCCCGCATCAGCGCGGGATTCAGCGGCGTGCGGAGCTCGTGGCTGAGGGCGGCGAGGAACGAATCCTTGGCGAGGTTCGCCTTCTCCGCGACCTCCTTCGCGAGGCGCAGCTCGGCGTTCTGCCGTTGTGCCGTGAGGTCCATGACGATGAGGCAAATGACGACCTGGCCCTCGAGCGGCAGCGGGCTCGCGGTGAGCATCACCGGCAGCGCGGCGCCGTCGGCCCGCCGCAGCTCGTGTTCCAGCTTCGCGACGGGCTCGCCGCTGCGGGTGACGCGGGCGAGCGCGGCCCACGCGACGGCCGGCAGGTGCGTGCGCAGATCGGCGCCGATGACCTTTTCGAGGGGAACGCCCAGCATGTCGGCGAAGCGCTGGTTGCAGTAGAGAATGACGGCGCCGGCGGAGACCGTGACGGCGCCCTCCTGCATGCGCTCGATGTAAATGCGATAGGGCAGGTCGGCGCCGGTGAGGGTGTAGATCTTGTCGCCGCCGGCATTCGAGACCACCACGGCATCGACTTCGCCGCTGCGGATCGCGCCGAGCGTCTCGTGCGCTTCGCGCAGCTTCAGGAATTCCTTGTGCGTGATCCGGTGGCTGGACGGGCGAACGGAGCCCGCGGCGGTTTTCGGGGCGGATGGTCGTGCGCGCGGGCCGGAATTCGATCGGCGCTTCTTCATAGTTCCAGCCAGGTCGACTTGCCGGGTTTTCCGTTCACGGAAACGGGGCGGATGCTGAGCGCCTCGAGGATGCGTTCGCGGCTCGAGAGATCGCCGACGAGGCGGCGCACGGGTTTGGGAATGTGTTTCACGAGCGTGGGCGCCGCGACGATCTGCTCGTGGCTCGCGGTCGCGGGCTGCTGGTAGATGTCGACGACCTCGAGCTCGTAGCGGTTGGGCAGGAATTCGTCGCAGAGCGCGCGGATGTTGCCGATCGCGAGCAAGGAGCGTGGCGACGACCCGGTGATGTACAGCGTCAGGACGTAGCGTTCGCCGCGCCGGCGCCGGAGCAGGGCCTCGAAGACCGCGGTGTCGCCGGGCACGGATTCATGGCTGGCGGAGACCTTGGGGTGGACGGTCACGAGAGGCCGATGGGTCGGAGTTCCATGCCGACGAGCACGCGCTCGATGTTCGACAGGTCGCCGACGACGCGGCGAATGGGCATCGGCAGCTTGCGGATCAGCGTCGGCAGCGCAACGACCTGGTCGCGTTGCGCGAGCGCCGGGTTTTTGGTGAGGTCGACGACTTCGATCCGGTAGCGGCCGGAGAGGTGCTCCTCGCAGATGCGCTTGAGATTCGCGAAGGCGGTGAGCGACTTGGGTGTCTGGCCGGCGACGTAGAGGCGCAATTCCCACGGCGACACCTTCGCGGGGACGACGGCGGGGCGGCGTGGGCGCGTTGACGGCTTGGATTTGGGCTTGATCATGGAGATTCAGGCGGAGCCGCGCCGGCGGCTGGCGGCGATCGCCTCCTTTTCGCTGGCGACTTCGCGGCGGCGATCGTCGTTTGCGGTGCGGGTGCGGTGAAATTCCTCCTCCTCGGACTGAAGCTGGGCCTGCAGGGCGGTGATCTGGGCCTCGACGGCCTTGCGTCGGTGGTCGAGGGCGAGGCGTTTGTGCTCGTATTCGTCCTCGGCGCGGCGGGCGTCGGCGCGGTCCTTCGCCTCCTGCGTCAGCCGCGCCGAGCCGGTGAGCACGCCGGCCGGCCCGAGGTAGGCGGGGACGAGGCGGACGCCGCGGGCGGTGATGAGGACCTCGCGAATTTGGT
>DASZPP010000001.1:0-1697 GCA_035549975.1 Opitutus sp. | reverse complement strand
CGTGCGCCGGGCCGGCGGACAGGTCCGGATCACGGCGCGATTGAGCCGCGCGGCGACGGGCGAGCAGTTGTGGAGCGAGAGCTATACGCGCGAGCTGAAGGACGTGTTCGCCGTGCAAAGCGAGCTGGCGGAGACGATCGTCGGGCAGTTGCGCGGTCAGCTCGGCGGGGCGGCGGCCAAGGCGGAAATCCAGGCGCAGGTGCAGGAAGCCGCGCGCGGCGGGACGAAAAATCCCGACGCGCACGAACTTTATTTGCAGGGGAAGTATTTTCTCGACCGCGGAAACTACGGGGATGCGATGCGGGCGATCGGACTGCTGCAGCGCGCGGTCGAGCGGGATCCGTCCTTCGCGCTGGCCTGGGCGGCGCTGTCGGGTGCCGGCTGGTTCCGCGGCAGCTACGGCAACGACCGCCGGGATTTCGACGACGGTTACGATCTGGCGCGGCGCGCGGCGGAGCGAACGATCGCATTGGAGCCGGAATTGGCGGCGGGGTATGTCGCGCTGTTCGATTTGCAGAGCTCGGTCGATTTCGACTGGAAAGGGGCAAGGGAATCGCTGCGCCGCGCCGAGGCGCTGGCACCGGGCGATGCGGCTGTCGTTTTCCGCGCGGCCCAGCTCGCCTACGGTTTCGGACAGGAAGAGCTGGCCATCGGCCTGATCAAGCAGGCGGCGGCGCTCGATCCGATCAATCCGCAGATCTACACCAGCAAGGGCTACATTTCCCTCGCGGCGCGGCGGTTCGCTGAGGCGGAAGCGGCTTTCCGGCAGCTCGTCGACATGACTCCGGCGTCGCCCTGGGGCCATGCCGGCATCGCGCTGGCGTTGGTCGGACAGGGCAAGTTCGATCGGGCAGAGGCCGAGGCGCGGCAGGAACCTGTGGAATGGTCGCGGCTTTATGCGCTCTCGCTGGCGCAGTGGGGGCGGAAGCAGCCTTCGGAAGCGGACGAGACACTGGCGCAACTCGTGAAAGGTGCCGCGGACATCGCCGCCTACCAGATCGCCACCATCCATGCCTACCGCGGTGAACCGGACGCGGCGTTCGAATGGCTGGAGCGCGCCTACCGGCAGCACGATCCGGGCTTGAGCTTGAGCATGCCTGACTTCCTGCTCGAGTCGCTGCATGCCGATCCCCGCTGGGAGACTTTCCAGCGCAAGCTCGGCCTCGCCAACGACCGTTTGTAATGAGCGAAGCGAACAAAGCGGTTTTCCTCAGCTACGCTTCCCAGGACGCGGAGGCGGCGCGGCGGATTTGCGAGGCGCTGCGCGCGGCGGGCGTCGAGGTGTGGTTCGACCAGAGCGAGCTGCGCGGCGGCGATGCATGGGATGCGAAAATCCGGAAGCAGATCAAGGAGTGCGCGCTGTTCGTGCCGGTCATCTCGGCGAACACGCAGGCGCGGCCCGAGGGATATTTCCGGCTGGAGTGGCATCTCGCGGAGCAGCGTTCGCTCCTGATTGCGCGCGGGCGGCCGTTCATCGTGCCGGTGAGCGTGGACGACACGCGCGATGGCGACGCGCTCGTGCCGGAGGCGTTTCTCGCGGTGCAGTGGATGCGCGTTCGCCAAGGCTCCGGCGGGCAGGTGCTCGACGAGGCGGGTGTCGTGGCGTTTGGCGGACGCGTGAAAGTTTTGCTCGGCGGCGGCGAGGCGGTTGTAGGGCGGGGTCTCCCGACCCCGCCGCGCGGCGGTGAAACGGCGGG